>DATCZQ010000102.1:0-36763 GCA_036525815.1 Yeosuana sp.
AATGAAATAAAACCACTTCTAAGGTCGGTGATGGTGTCGGCTTATGGTGATATGGATAATATACGCACGGCTATGAATCGGGGTGCTTTTGACTTTATCACCAAACCCATAAATTTTGAAGACTTATCCATCACCATGGAAAAAACTTTAAAGCATACGCGTCAAATAAAGGAAACTCTGCAAGCCATCAAAGAAAACAATATTTTAAAAATGTACGTCGATGAAAACGTTTTGAATTTTATGGGTAACCGAGAATTTGAAACCACGATTATGGCTAATGAAATGATTAATGCTACCGTTTTATTTATTGATGTCTGCGGTTTTACCAAAATAAGTGAAACAGCTCCTGCTGATACGGTAGTCAAAATGATAAACACCTATTTTGATGTGATGGTTAAGGAGATTATGGCTCAAGATGGGTTTATTGATAAATTTATAGGTGATGCCATCATGGCCGTTTTTAAGGGAGATTATCACTTAGACAGAGCTATTGATGCCGCATTAGCAACCAGAAAAAAAATAAATGGCCTTCCAGATCTAGATGGCACTCAACAATTTAGGCCAAAAGTCTCTATAGGTATAAAAAGTGGCGAAATGATATCGGGAAATATAGGCTCTGCCAGTTTAAAACGATTGGATTATACAGTCATTGGAGACAGCGTAAATACAGCGGCGAGGTTACAGGATATTGCAAAAGAGAACCAAATCATTATTTGTGAAGCCTGTTACGAAAAAGTCAAAGAAGCCTTTAACTGCGAAAAAATAGGGAGTATTGGTTTAAAAAACAAATCAGAACCTGTAACTATTTATAATGTTATTGATTAAACAGAGTTATACTAATTGATTAAAACTATCTAATTAATAGATTATAGAATAAAAAAGGCCAACTTTAAAAGTTGGCCTTTTTTATTCTATAATTTGGATTATCCTCCAAAGTCATCAAATCTGATATTCTCATCTGGCATACCAAAATCTTCACCCATTTTTTGAACGGCCTGGTTCATTAATGGAGGGCCACAGAAATATAATTCAATATCTTCTGGAGATTCATGATGCTTCAAATAGTTATCAATCACACAGTTGTGAATAAACCCAACAAAACCATCTCCAGGAGCATCAATATTTTCTTTAACTTTCCAGTTATCTTCAGGCATAGGCTCAGAAAGCGCTAAATAGAATTTAAAATTTGGAAAATCCTTTTCTAATTTATGAAAGTGATCTAAATAGAATAATTCGCGTTTTGAACGTCCACCATACCAATAAGTCACTTTTCTACCCGTTTTTAAGGTTCTGAAAAGGTGATATAAGTGAGAACGCATTGGTGCCATACCTGCACCACCGCCTACATATAACATTTCTGAATCTGATTCATTGATGAAGAACTCTCCATAAGGACCAGAAATAGTGACTTTATCTCCCGGTTTCTGATTGAATATGTATGAGGACGCAATACCTGGATTCACATCCATCCAGCCACCTTTAGCTCTATCAAAAGGAGGGGTTGCTATACGAACATTCAACATAATTTCTCTGCCTTCAGCTGGATAAGAAGCCATAGAATATGCTCTTTCAACAGTCTCATTGTTTTTCATAACTAAAGGCCAAAGTTTAAATTTGTCCCATTCCGCCTGAAATTTATCAGGTGTTTCATGTTCTTCAGGATGTGCAGTGATATCCATATCAGCAAACTTCACTTCACAAGGTGGTATTTCAATTTGAATATACCCACCCGCTTTATAGTTCATTTCTTCAGGAATTTCAACAACAAACTCCTTAATAAAAGAGGCTACATTATAATTACGCACTACCGTTCCTTGCCATTTTTTAATTCCAAAAACTTCTTCAGGAATAGTAATATTCATGTCTTGTTTTACTTTCACCTGACAGGCTAAACGTGCCCCGTGTTGTAATTCTTTTCTGGTAAAATGAGGGGTTTCTGTCGGTAAAGCTTCTCCTCCACCCGATAACACATGACATTCACACTGAATACATGTTCCACCTCCACCACATGCCGATGGCAAAAATATTTTTTGACCGCCTAAAGTTGATAATAAAGAACCTCCCGAAGCCACTTCAATTTCTTTCTCTCCATTGATAGTGATTTTTACCGGACCTGATGGTGAAAGTTTCTGTTTTACAACTAATAATAAAACCACTAATAACAGTGTAATAATTAAAAAGGTTGCTACGGTTGCTAATATTGTTCCTAATGTACCTGCTGCTAAAATCATATTACTCATTTACTTTTATGTTGTTAGCTAACACTTTTTTATTCTCCTTTTTTTCTTCAGAATTTTTAATTTCTGTTGAAGGATTTGTGTTAAATTCTTCTTTTGGCATGACTGTCTTTTGTTCTTCTTGAGGTTCTTCGTCACCACCAGTTAACATACCCCCAAAGCTCATAAAACCGATAGCCATAAGGCCAGTAATTATAAATGTAATTCCTAAGCCTCTTAATGGAGGAGGAACATTTGAATATCTAATTTTTTCACGAATAGCTGCAATAGCCAAAATAGCTAAAAACCAACCTATCCCTGAACCAATTCCATAAACCGTAGCCAAACCTAAGGTAGGTATTTCTCTAGATTGCATAAACAAAGAGCCACCTAAAATAGCACAGTTAACCGCAATAAGTGGCAAGAAAATACCCAATGAATTGTATAATGATGGTGAAAATTTCTCCACTACAATTTCAACCAACTGCACCATAGTGGCTATGGTAGCAATAAACATGATAAATGACAAGAAACTTAAATCATAGCCTGCGTATTCTTCACCCAACCATGATAATGCACCTGGTTGTAACAAATATTGATCAAGTAGCCAGTTTAAAGGCACCGTAATTGCTAATACGAATATAACAGCAGCACCAAGACCAACAGCCGTGGATACTTTTTTAGAAACAGCTAGGTAAGAACACATTCCTAAGAATGTGGCAAACACCATGTTATCTATAAATATTGATTTTAAAAATAATTCTAAATATTCCATATATTTTAATTTTTAGTTTTGGATCTTAGCGATTAAACATTCTCTTAACCTATAAACTAATTTTAATGATCTTCTATTAATGCTCTATTTCTGCTACGTTGCACCCAAATAATAATACCAACCACAATTAATGCCATAGGTGATAACAACATGAATCCGTTATTTTCATAACCCAAAGCATACAGACCAGTAAGTTCACCAGGAATCGGATTTCCTAAAACTGGGAAACCTAATAAAGTTCCAGAACCTAAAAGTTCCCTGAAAAACCCTACTATAATTAGAATTATACCATATCCAGCAGCATTACCAATACCATCTAGAAAAGATCTCCAAGGTCCATTTGCAAGCGCAAAAGCTTCAAAGCGTCCCATAATGATACAGTTAGTGATAATTAATCCTACAAAAACCGAAAGTGTTTTACTTAATTCATAAGCAAAAGCTTTCAAAACTAAATCAACTATAATTACCAAAGCGGCAACCACGATAAGTTGCACAATAATTCTAATTTTTGAAGGAATAATATTTCTCATTAAAGAAATAACCACATTCCCTATTCCTAAAACAAACAATACCGAGATAGACATTACAATGGATGCCTTTAACTCTGCTGTAATTGCCAAGGCAGAACAAATACCTAATACCTGAATCGTAATTGGATTATTATCTGCTAATGGGTCTAATATTAATTTGCTGTCTTTTTTTGAAAGTAAGCCCATAAATTAATTGTTTTTTAAGTTTTGGAAATAGGACACGTAAAGTTTCAAGTCACTTTTAATCATGGCTGTTACGCCATCACCAGTAATTGTTGCTCCTGCAATAGCGTCCACCTCATTATCTGTTTTATCATTATTTTTTGGATCGGCATTTCCTTTGGCTACATTGATTCCTTTAAAAGAACCATCGCTTGCCAATAAATGTTCACCAACAAAATCATCCATAAAAAAACGTTGTTTAATATTCGCTCCAAGACCAGGTGTTTCTCCCTTATGATCAAAATAAGCCCCTTGAACAACCATATTTGCGTCTAACGCAACATATGCCCAAATGGCATCCCAAAGGCCTTTTCCTAGTATGGGCACAATATAAAATCTCTTACCATCTTTTTCACCAATAAACACAGGCAGTTTTCTTGCTAAACCAGCTTTAGCATTTGTTTGTTCCTTTTTTACATCAATTAAATAAGGCTCATTTCCATTGTTAGCATCCATATACTCTTGCCTGTTCAATTCTGATATAATTTTACCGTTTTCGATTTGTAATACTAATTGTTCTTTAATGTATTTATTGAATAACTCAGGTGCCTTTTCAGTAGAAACAAAATTAGCATTGCTTTCATCGTTTTCATTAACACCCATGGCATACAAAATATTCTGCTGCTTTTCTAACCTTTTGTTCTCATCAATAGTAGGTTTTAATGATGCTGCTGCAAAAGCTAACAATGTTCCAACCACTAATACCATTGCAATTGCAAATAATATGGTGTATGAATTTTTTTCTGTTGTATTTTCCATTATTGAGCCGTTTTTACTTTTAGACGTTTAAGTCTTTGTTTTACATTTCCTTGAACCACATAATGGTCTATAGTTGGTGCAAATACATTCATTAATAAGATTGCTAACATAACACCCTCTGGATAGGCTGGATTGAACACGCGGATTAATATGGAAAGTAATCCCACTAAAAATCCATACACCCATTTCCCTTTATTTGTTTGAGACGCGGTAACAGGATCTGTTGCCATGTAAACAGTACCAAAAGCAAAACCACCAATTATTAAATGTTGCCAAAAAGGTGCGCTCATTAAGGCATAAAACTTACTGCCTTGAGAAATAACATTGGCATCAACAACACTATTAAAAATCAATCCCATCACTATAGCTCCAATTACTGAAGACAACATAATTCTCCAGCTTCCGATTTTTGTGAAGATCAAAAATAATCCTCCAATTAAAATTAACAAAGTTGACGTTTCACCAATAGAGCCAGGAATAAAACCATAAAACATGTCCATAACGGAATAACTTAAATGCTTTCCTTGAGCTAGTCCTCCTAAAATAGTTTCACCAGAAATGGCATCTACCTTACCAACACTTTCTACTGCTCCTTGTACCCATACTTTATCACCACTCATCCATGTGGGATAAGCGAAGAATAAAAAAGCTCTGATTGTTAAAGCTGGATTTAATATATTCATTCCAGTTCCACCAAACACCTCTTTACCAATAACAACTCCAAAGGCAACAGCTACTGCAAGCATCCATAATGGAATGTCAATAGGCACAATTAATGGTACTAACATACCAGTTACTAAATACCCTTCTTCTACTTCGTGGTTTTTAATGGTTGCAAATAAGAATTCAATTCCTAATCCAACACCATAAGACACAATCACCAAAGGAATAATTTTCCAAAATCCTAATGAAAAGTTAGCGATGGTCCAAAATTGGCTACTAAAAAACCCTCCAGTAACTGCCTCAATTTCTCCAGCTGCTAAATAATGTTGATATCCGGCATTAAACATTCCAAAAATCAAGCATGGAATCATTGCTAGAATAACCGTATTCATGGTACGTTTTAAATCATCAGCCGCTTTTATATGAGTTCCGTTGTGAGTGGTTTCGTTTGGCAAATATAAAAAGGTATGAAGCGCACCAAACGCTGGAGCTAACTTGGTACCTTTGTACTTTTCTTTTAATTTATGTAATTTATTTTTTAAACTCATTATCCTATTTCTTTAAGCATTACGTCTAATCCTTTTCTAATAATATCTTGATGTGGTTGTTTAGACACACATACAAATTCTGTTAAAGCGAAATCTTCAGGAGCCACTTCATACATTCCTAAAGCTTCCATTTCGTCTAAGTCATTATACATACAAGCTTTTAAAATCTGCATTGGAAAAATATCCAAAGGAAACACTTCTTCATAATTACCTGTAGTTACAAATGCGCGATGTTCCCCATTTGTATTGGTATTTAAATCGTATTTTTTATTTGGAAACAACCAAGAAAAGGTTAATGCTCTACTCGTTGATATTTTATTAAATACAGGTGCCGTCCATCCAAAAAATTCATAATCGTCTCCTTCTGGAATAACTGTAATTACATTACTATAATAATCTAAAGAACCATCCGGTTGTACTTGTTTTCCTGATAAAATATTTCCAGAAATAATACGTACATGCGCCTCTTTTTCAATACCATGATCATAAAGCATGGTTGCAAGTTCACAACCTAACTTGGTCACAAAGTACCTTGGTTTTTCAATGGAGGAACCAACTAAAGCCACTATACGTTCTGCGCTAAATTTTCCAGTTAATAATAATTCACCAATAATAACCAAGTCATGCGGATTAATAGTAAAAACAACCTCTCCCTTATTGACAGGGTCAATTCTGTTGATGAGGGTTCCTACGTTTCCTGAAGGATGAGGGCCAGAAACTTTATGCAAAGTAATTCCTGATAAACCAGACATAGGCGAGTTAGATTTACTCCCAACAGCAACATGTACTTTACCTTTGGTTAATTTACCCAAAGCTGTTACTGCGGCTTGTAATTCCTTTTCTTTACCCTTCAATGTAAAATCATAATCAGCTGCTAAAGGAGCCGACGCATACGCAGATATAAAAATAGCTTTAGGTTCTTTGGCTGGATTTGCAATCACATCATAAGGACGTTGTTTAATAAACGGCCAACAGCCAGAAGCTAAAAGAAGTGATTTAACTTCTTCTGGTTTTGCAGTTTCCAAATTCAGAACGGGATGCTCAAAGTAAGATTCCGTTTTATCAGCTAGAATTTTGATGGATAATATTTTGCGCTTTTCACCACGTACAATTTCTGTTATTTCCCCAGAAACCGGAGAAACAAACTTTATGTTTTCATTGGATTTATCATAAAAAACAGGTGTTCCTGCCTTTACTTTTGTTCCAACTTTAGAAATTAATTTAGGTATTACGCCATGAAAATCTTGTGGTCTTAAAGTATAAAAGTTGCTTATTACTGCCTTTTCAGAGGTTTTTTCAGCTTCACCTTTTAATTTAATGTCTAGACCTTTTTTAATACGAATGTCGTTTGACATATTTTGATTTATTGAGATTAGTTGTCTAAAAACGTGGCAAATTTACAAATTAAAAATGCAGTTTTCATAATAATTGACAGAGAAATTTAAACCCAATTTTAGATCAGCGGTTTTAGGTATAAAATTTGATTATATTTACAAAAAATCAGCTTATAGATGAGAATCAAATCATATATACTTTCCTTTTTTGTATTAATAATTCAAACCATTTATGGTCAAGTAGAAGAAGTGAATCCACCAGATTTTATTAAAACAATAAATTTTAAAGGAAATACTAATGAAAGTCAATTACCAGTTTTAAAACTTGGTGATTATGTAGATTTAGAATTTGACGCACTAAATGGCAACGAAGATGATTATTATTACACGATCGATTACTATAACTTTGACTGGACACCGTCCGTTCTGGTGAAATCTGAATATCTAGAAGGCATAGATAACCAACGTATTAGAACTTATGAGAATTCTTTTAATACGTATCAAATTTATTCTCATTACAAACTTACTATTCCAAACGAACAAACTAAACGACTCAAAATTTCAGGAAATTATATGATAAACGTTTTCAACGAGGATAATGAACTCGTTTTTTCGAGAAAATTTATGATTTATG
Source organism: Yeosuana sp. (assembly GCA_036525815.1). GTDB lineage: Bacteria > Bacteroidota > Bacteroidia > Flavobacteriales > Flavobacteriaceae > Yeosuana. Next base: position 7,682 of record DATCZQ010000102.1, read on the forward strand.
AAAGTTTGGCAAGTATTGGGGTTAGTATTAAACGCTCGAGAGATATTGCTTCAATAGACTACAAACAGCGCGTTGAAATAGCTATAGTCCCGAATGGTATTCAACTCAATAATCCAAAAGCAAATGTAAAAATTGTTGTAGTTCAAAATAATAATTTGAATACAGCTGTTACCAATCTTAAACCACAATTCACCATTGGCAGTCAACTTATTTATAAATATGATGAAGAAGCCAGTTTTTGGGGAGGCAATGAATATCTGTATTTTGAAAACAAAGATGTACGTGGCGCCAATTCAGGTATACAAAGAATTGAGTTAGAAGATTTATATCATAACTATCTATTTGCAAATTATCCAAGGGTTGATAAACCATATACGTATAACCCAGATATCAATGGAAACTACGTGATCAACAACATAGACGCTGAAGACCCAGATATTGAAGCCGATTATGTTTGGATTCATTTTTCTTTATTATCAAATCAAACATTAGAAGGCAAAAAAATTCATGTTTATGGTAATTTTAATAATTACGCCATAGATAACAGTAACGAAATGATTTATGATGCCAATGACAGAGTTTTTAAGTGCTCGTTGCGATTAAAACAAGGTTTCTACAACTATAAATATGTAATTATTGAAAATGACAACCAATTAAATGAAGGTGCCATTAGTGGTAATTTTTATCAGACTGAAAATAATTACAAAGTGATTGCCTACTATAGAGATTTAGGCAAGAGATATGACAGGATAATTGGGTTTGGAGAAGGATCCTCGGTAAATATATCCAATTAATCGGTTTAATGAATATTAATTGATAAGGAGCCAAAAAAATTCTTATTTTTGCTTCTTATATACATTGTATATCAGTAGATAACATGGTTCAACAAGTAACAAGAGGCATAAAAATTTCAGTAGAAACTAGTTTTGAAGGCTCATTTTATAAAAATTATAAAATACAATATGCCTTTGGATACAAAGTAACTATTGAAAACCAAAGCAAAGATTCGGTTCAACTTAATGCACGTCATTGGAAAATTTATGATGCATTAAATAATATTGAGGTTGTTTCAGGCGAAGGCGTTATTGGAAAAAAACCTGTTTTGAAACCCGGTGAATCTCATATTTATAGTTCAGGTTGTTTGTTAACCGCTCCATTTGGTGCGATGCGAGGTTATTATAGTATGATTAACTTTACCACTACTAAAAAGTTTAAAGTGATTATACCAACTTTTAAGTTAAGCGCGCCATTCGCCATAAATTAAAAAGAATTCTTTCTATTAAATCTATATATTTTTCCAGATTGCTGAATATGCAAAAAATTGCAGTTTGAATAATGCACAAATTCAAAAGTTTGGCTATAATCAAAAGATTCATCTTCAACCCGGAATATATCCTGAACATCTATATTTCCATGTGGTGAAATACGTCTAAATTGATATTCCATTTGATGACCAATATGATGTAATTCAAACCATGCTCCCGCCGCAATTCCAGAGAGCCACTGGGCTTTCTCGTGAAGTTTTTCAATTGGTTTTGGTTTTAAAGTGCCAATAAAATTTGGCTCATGACCTTCTAATTTATCCAAAAAACAGCGCACATTTTCACTCATTTGCGAACCTTTAAATTCTGAAATTATACCTGTTTCTGAAACCTCGTAAACTTGCTTTTCGGTATCTGCAAGAATCACATTACCAACCGTACTAGGCGTAAACCATTTAGAATTAATAAGCTTCTTTTTGATGTTGTAATCAGTTACAGAAGCTATTAAGGCGTCTGTTACAAATCTTGCACAATTGCAAGCTTCTTTTAAAAAAGCCGCATATCGAATAAAATGTTTTTGCTGCATAGCGGTTATATGAGCCCTTGCCTTGTTATAATCAACGGCATTACAAACAGAAGCTATTAATTTTCCATCCCCATGAGTTAATTTTGGATGCGTGGCCAAAAACTCTAAAATCTCCACAATATTTGCAATAAGGTCATTCTCTACTTTTGCTTTTATTGTAAAATGCAACTCATTATCTGTTAGGCCACCTCGGACACGTCCAAAAGGCTCAGGCGTAATATATCTGCCAAAATCGTGATATTCTAAGACACCTGTTTTTTTATTAATCAAAACCAAAGCGGCATGACCCGCTCTTACATAATTTTTTTTACCAACACCTAAAAATTTTAAAAATGGTGAAAACCATTCTTCCGATACCATCACAATAGTATCCGGGTATGCCAAGGTTAAAATAATTCCACTACTACTCATTGACTATTTGAGGTAAAATAAATTGGCTTTTTGTTATCACTTGAGTTATTAAATTCTCATAACGCATTTCAAACTTATGTTGAGATTTTTCAATTTGTGTTATGCTTGTTGTTTTCACAAATCCTCTATCCATTATGACCCCATAATCAACATTATTTTTTCCAGCTGTTTTATGAAATTCCATTAAAGTACTCGCGTTTAAAATCTGTTTGGATTTAAAGTTTTCAAACCAAGCATACCTTTCATTTTTCATTTCAATGTTATAAAGGGTTGACGAAGACCATATTTTAGGCTTTAAAGGCAATTCACTGAAATGTTTTACAGTTCCATCCCAAACTAATTCATAAAATTTTAAGCTAGAATTCCAATCAACAAGAATCATCGTAAACGGTTCAATATCAATCAAATTATAAGTGTCGACAGCAGTATTTATAAATTCAGCCAATAAAAAATCCTTAGCCACAACACCTCTGCTTAGCCTATAACTTACCTTTCTTTTATGTGACTCAAACGCACCATTAAGCACGCATACCATTCGGTTTTTTTCACTGACACCAACCCATGTTCCTCCTGAAAGTTCATCTTTTGGAAATACCAATTTGGTGTCATTGATAGTATAAACCTCAGGCGCTAATGAAACTCTATGAGGTGCTTCATCACGATTGGAGGTTAAAACAAAATCATTTTTTCCTTTAGGAATAATAGTAACTGTACACATGAAAATTATAGTCCTTTTAGCAAATGACAACTTACAAAATATATACAAATTTTAACTTGCATTTAATAATCCCTCTTTTAAAGAATCCTTAAAAAATTTGTAAATTTGCAGCATATTTTTGAAATATATTAAAAAAAACAATAAATCAAACAAAACTTATGGGAAACGGATTTTTCAATGTACCTGTTGCTATTAATGAACCTGTTAAAGGTTATGCACCAGGATCACCAGAACGTGAAGCTGTATTAACTACTTATAAAAAAATGTACAAGGAGCAAGTTGACATCCCTTTTTATATTGGTGGTAAAGAATATAGAACAGGTAATACAGTTGATATTCATCCACCACATGACAACAAACATTGTGTTGGTAAATACCATATAGCGGAGAAAGAACATATTGAATTAGCTATAGAAAAAGCTTCAGAAGCAAGAATAAAATGGGCTTCAACAAGCTGGGAACATCGTGCCGCTATTTTCTTAAAAGCAGCCGATTTATTAGCTGGACCTTTCAGATATAGAATGAATGCAGCTACCATGATGGCGCAATCAAAAAATGTATTTCAGGCAGAAATTGATTCTGCTTGCGAATTGATTGACTTTTTGCGATTTAATGTTCAGTTTATGACTGAAATTTACAGCAATCAACCCATTTCGTCTTCTGGCTTCTGGAACCGCATGGAATACAGACCATTAGAAGGATTTGTATATGCTATTACACCTTTTAATTTTACAGCAATTGCTGGAAACCTCCCTGCTGCACCGGCTATGATGGGTAATGTAGTAGTATGGAAACCAGCGGCTACACAGGTATATTCGGCCTATGTTATAATGGAATTATTTAAAGCTGCCGGATTACCAGATGGCGTTATTAATTTAGTAACTGGTAATTCTGGAATGATCACAGATACCATATTAGCAAATAAAGATTTTGCTGGTGTACATTTTACAGGATCGACTGCTGTATTTAATAGTTTCTGGGAAACTATTGGTAAAAATATTAATCATTATAAGTCTTATCCAAGAATTGTAGGTGAAACGGGTGGAAAAGATTTTATCTGGGCGCATCCAAGTGCAAATGCACAAGAAGTTGCAACTGCTATTTCAAGAGGCGCTTTTGAATATCAAGGTCAAAAGTGTTCAGCAGCCTCACGTGCTTACATTCCAAAAAGTTTATGGGGTGATATTAAAAATGCCATTACAAATGACATCAACTCATTTAAAATGGGAAGTCCAGAAGACCCTTCAAACTTCATTAATGCGGTTATTGACAAAAAAGCCTTCACCAAATTATCGGGTTATTTAGATCAGGCAAAAAAAGATGCTGACGCAGATATTATTATTGGTGGCGGCTATGACGATTCAAAAGGATACTTCATAGAACCAACGGTAATTGTGACCACAAACCCAAAATACACTACGATGTGTACGGAGTTATTTGGTCCTATTATCACACTTTACATTTATGAAGATAAAGATTGGGAAGCCGTTTTAGAGTTAGTTGATAGTACTAGTGAATACGCTTTGACCGGTGCCATTTTTAGTGGAGACCGTTACGTTATTGAATTAGCGACTAAAAAATTAGAAAATGCTGCTGGTAATTTTTATATAAATGATAAACCAACGGGAGCCGTTGTAGGACAACAACCTTTTGGAGGCGCCAGAGCATCAGGCACTAACGACAAAGCTGGTTCTGTATGGAATTTATTGCGTTGGGTCAATAACAGAACAATAAAAGAAACCTTTGTACCACCAACAGATTACAGATATCCGTTTTTAGGATAATAAATATGTATATTTTTTAAAAGACCTGCCTTTCTGGGCGGGTCTTTTATTTTTTAAAATAAAAGTAGATATATAGAATATGAAGGAGTATTATAAAATCTTTTTAAAATGTTCTTATATTTATCTTATAAATGTGACTCAAATGAAAAAATATATATTCCTTATCTGCTTTATATTTCCGCTAATTACCATTGGGCAAGCCAATAAATTGATTAGAAAAGCGCTTAAATCAGAGGATCCAAATGAGCAAATTCAACTGTATACTGAAGCCCTATCTTTAGAACCTAAAAATCTTGACGCCTTATTTTACAGAGGCCTAACCAAACATAGTATAGGAGATTTTAATGGGGCCATTTTAGATTACACCAAAGTTATTTTTTATGAACCTAGTGCTGATGCTTATTTTAACAGAGGAAATTCAAAATACAGTTTAATGGATTTTAATGGTGCAAAAGAAGATTATTCAAACGCGTTGAAATTAAATCCCGAATTTATTGAAGCCAGATATAGCCTTGCTGTCACCAAAAATGATTTGAAAGATTATAAAGGTGCCATTTCGGATTTAGAGAGACCAATTCTTACTAAATCTTATCTCATTTTTTTACAATTGGCACGGGCTTATGCAGGTCTTGAAGACCATGTAAAAGCATTACAAAATTTTAATGCCGCCGTTTTACTTAACCCAGACAGCAACACGTTTTATGCCCGTGGTGTTTTTTTTATGGATGTTAATTATTTTAAAAAAGCAAATAATGATTTTATTGCTGCTATTTATTTAGATAAAAACAATACCCCTGCTTATTTTTTCCGAGGGATCTCCTCCTTTTTTCTAGGTGAATATCAAAAGGCATTATCTGATTTCTCAACTGCAGTAGAGTTTGATGCAACAGATTTTGATGCAGTCATTGGAGTGGCTTTGGCAAATTTTAAATTGAATGACATGGCTAATGCAAAACTTAATTTAGATAAAGCCAAAAGCATTCTTAAAGGGACAGATATTTCGCAAGAAGATAACTTAGAATTATTTGAAAACACTTATTGGTTTCAAAAACAATTTTACCCTTTTAGAGAACTATATAATGAAATAAGTAAATTGTAAAATATATTATCCTCTAAATTTTAAAGGCAGATACACTACTTTTTTTGTTTCAAAAAAGTCTTCTTCAAAGAACTCATTTAAATTATAAATAACTGCAGTTTTATAATCTTGAAGTTCTTCGGTTAAATCACCGCCCTTTAAATAAATAATGCCATTTTTTAATTGATGAGCCTGTTTTTTAGCTATTTTTCCTTTGGTCCAATGCACAAAAGTAGGCATGGCAGCTACTGCTCTGCTTACAATAAAATCATAAGTATCCTTAATTTCTTCAACTCTACTATGTGAAGTTTTTACATTTGTTAAACCCAAACCTTCAACAACCTCATCAACCACCTTTAGCTTTTTTGCAATACTATCCACTAAATGAAATGAACTGTTAGGAAACATAATCGCCAAAGGAATTCCTGGAAAACCACCACCTGTTCCTACATCTAATATTTTGGAACCATCTTTAAAAGTTATTACTTTTGCAATTCCCAACGAATGCAGCACATGACGCAAATACAATTCGTCAATATCCTTGCGTGATACTACATTGATTTTTAAATTCCAATCTTGATAAAGTGATTTCAACTTTTTAAATTTAGAAATCTGATCTTCTGTAAGATTTGGGAAATATTTTAAAATAAGTTCCATAACTCATAATTTTCTGCAAAAATATACTTTTTAGATACATATTTTTGCGAAAAAACGTTATAAGTTGGAATGGTTTATGCCTATCTTTGCCAAGTGTGTGATAAATCTAAAATATTTAACAACACCTTTTAAATTAATAGCATGACAAAACAAGCACTTTCATTCTCAAGAACAGACTCTGCAAAGTTTTTTAAAACATTAAATAAGCGTGTAAACGATTATTTTAAAGAAAATAAAATCAAACGCACAGGAAACTGGAAACTTTGGCTTAAAACCATTGTAATGTTTTCTATTTTTTTAACACCGTATTTTTTAATACTAACTTTAGACTTTCCCGGCTGGGCACAATTACTTCTAACCATAGTTATGGGCATTGGCATGGCTGGTGTTGGAATGAATGTTATGCATGATGGTAATCATGGTTCTTTTTCAAATAAAGAATGGGTTAACAGAATTATGGGTAGTAGCATTTATATTCTTGCCGGTAACGTATATAACTGGCAGGTACAACATAATGTCTTACATCATACTTACACAAATATTCATGGTCATGATGAAGATTTAGATGCCGGACGAATTATGCGTTTTACTGAACATTCTGAATGGAAATGGTATCACAAATTTCAACATTATTACTCGGTTTTACTTTATGGCTTATTGACAATAAACTGGGCTATCACTACAGATTTCCTTCAGATGAAACGCTATATGAAACGTAAGCTATCTTATGGCAAATTACCTAACCCAGTATGGAACTGGAGTAAACTAGTCATTTCCAAAATTATTTACATAGCTATATGGATTATCATTCCAATGGTATTTCTGGAAATAGCATGGTGGAAGATACTTATTGGATTTTTTATTATGCACTATACAGCCGGACTAATTTTAAGTGTTGTTTTTCAATTAGCACATGTTATGGAAGAAGCGGAAATGCCTCAACCTTCAAAAGATGGCGAGATGAAAAATACCTGGGCTATTCATCAACTAAATACGACCATCAACTTTAGTACAAAAAACAAAATAGTTAATTGGTTTACGGGTGGTTTAAATCATCAGGTAGAACATCATATTTTTCCCAATATAAGCCATATTCATTATACTAAAATATCTAAAATAGTTAAAGAAACGGCTAAAGAATTCAATTTACCTTACCACGAATATAAAACAACGCGCAAAGCTATTATGGCGCATTTTAAGTACTTACGTGATATGGGAATGAATCCTGCGTTACAAGTTTAATCTTATTTATTCATTATTTTTAGATGCAATTATTATCTGATAGAATTTTAAACATGGCGACGTCTGCTACGTTGGCTATGGCTGCTAAAGCAAGAGAATTAAGAACTGAAGGAAAAGATATTATTGGTTTAAGCTTAGGCGAGCCAGATTTTAATACTCCGGATTTTATAAAGGAAGCGGCAATTCATGCAATTAATGACAACTACAATTCATATTCACCCGTTGATGGTTATGTAGAATTAAAACAGGCTATTATCACTAAATTTAAACGTGATAATGGTTTGAACTACACCCCAAACCAGATTGTAGTTTCTACTGGCGCTAAACAATCATTAGCCAATATTGCGGCCGTTTTGACTAACAAAGGAGATGAGGTTATTTTACCTTGTCCATATTGGGTAAGTTATGCCGATCTGATAAAACTAAACGATGGGGTTCCTGTGGAAGTAAAAACTACTATTGCTACAGATTTTAAAATGACGCCTGAGCAATTGAGAGCTGCGATTACTCCAAAAACAAAAATGATTTGGTTTAGCTCACCGTGCAACCCAAGTGGCTCCATTTATAGTAAAGAAGAGTTAAGGACCTTAGCGGATGTTTTAGTTAATTATCCAGACATATATGTTGTTTCCGATGAGATTTATGAGCATATTAACTATGTGGGTGGTCATGCAAGTATGGCTCAATTTGATGATATGTTTGACAGAACAATTACGGTAAATGGTGTTTCAAAAGCTTTTGCCATGACTGGATGGCGTATAGGTTATATTGGTGCCCCTGAAAAAATTGCCAGAGCTTGTAATAAAATGCAAGGGCAAATTACAAGTGGTGCCAATTGTATTGCACAGCGTGCAACCATTACAGCGCTCAATGAATCACCTAGTCGTGTTCAATACATGATTGATGAATTTAAAATACGTCGTGATTTAATTTTAGGATTACTGAATGAGATTGAAGGGTTTAAAACTAACGTTCCTGAAGGTGCTTTTTATGTATTTCCAAATATCTCTTACTTTTTTGGTAAAACCTTACATGGAAAAACCATAAATAATGCCTCAGATTTCTCAATGTATTTACTAGAAGAAGCTTTGGTGGCAACCGTTGACGGTGAATCGTTTGGAAATCCTGATTGTATAAGAATTTCCTACGCCGCTTCACAGGAACAGATAGTAGAAGCCATCAAACGCATTAAAGAAGCTGTAAGCTAGACTAGCTCATATCTATAAATAAAGAAGGCCACTAAAATTAGTGGCCTTCTTTATTTTAGTATCTACTTATATCAAGGAAGACTAAAGATTATGCTATAAAAAGATTAATAAATAGAGAATCATAAAAACCAAAACTTTTAAAAACCCCTCTATACTTGAAGTATTGTTATAATGATAACTTTTAATTCGTTGCTTAATTCCAAATATTGAATCAGCTTCTATATCTTCTAAATTTTCCTTTACAATACGTTGATAATTTGAATTTAATAATCCTTCAGGTTTAATAAATTCTTCAACTACATTCGGTTTAAATTCTCTTTTTAAATCTTGTCTTGTTACTACTAATTCCATGACAATTTATTTAATTGGTTACATCATAATGACGCATGAACAAATGAATTGTTACATCCATTTTATTCATAACTCCCTATAAACCAATCGAAAAATTAAAAAACCTCAGCAAATATAATGGTTTTAAAAATTACACTTCCTTTTAAAAATACAATACTATTTATCTGTTTCTCCAGAAAAAAGGCGTGAATAATATGAGAACAGTAAAAAGTTCCAGTCTACCAATGAGCATCAAAAAAGACGACCACCATTTGGCCAAAGGCGGTAAAATAGCGTAATTATTTACAGGTCCAAATTGTCCAAGCGCAGGACCAATATTCCCTAAACTTGAAGCTGACAGACCAATAGACGATTGAAAGTCTATTTGAAACGTTGAAAACACCAAAGCTCCAACAATAAAGGACAGCATATAGAGAATAAAAAAGGCTAAAATATTAAACACAATATCTCCAGAAACTGCTTTAGTGTTATATCTAACAGGCACAATGGCATTTGGATGCAGTGTGCGTTTAAATTCTAAAAACCCATTTTTAATCATAAGTAAGTGACGCACTACTTTTACACCTCCAGAGGTACTTCCCGCAGATCCGCCTAAAAACATAAGGCCAAAAAAGAAGACCATCAAGAATGAAGTCCATGTTGTATAATCTGCAGTAATAAATCCTGTGGTTGTAATAACCGTTAACACTTGAAATAACGCATGTCTTATAGCGCCTTCTCCCTTACCCCAAACCAAAGGATGATTTATTGTAGAAACTGTAATATCGGTTCTAAAATAAATAATAAGTGCCGCAATAATCGTGAATATAATTACAAAACGGTAATACAATTTAAACTCTTCATCTTTAATTATTTTTTGTACTCTCCCTTTAAATGCAAAGTAGCTTAACACAAAGTTTGTGCCTGCCAAAAACATAAATAAAATAATTATGTACTGAATTAATGGCTCATGATTCCAATAAGCAACACTCGCGTTTTTTGTTGAAAAGCCTCCAGTTGACAATGTCGCCATAGAGTGATTAATGGCGTCAAAAAATGACATGCCTGCAAGGTTTAAAAACAAGGTTTCAGCCGCCGTATATCCAAAATAAATGAGCCATAAACGCTTAGCAGTATCTGTAATTCTTGGATGCAATTTATCTGTACTTGGTCCTGGTGCTTCTGCAGCAAAAAGTTGCATCCCTCCAATTCCTAATAAAGGCAAAATGGCAATAGCAAGCACAATGATTCCCATACCACCTATCCAATGGGTTAAGCTTCTCCAAAATAACACCCCTTTTGGCACCGCCTCAATATCATTTAAAATAGTAGCACCCGTAGTTGTATAACCGGACATTGTTTCAAAAAAAGCATTGGTAAAACTTGGTATACTCTCAGTAAAAAGGTACGGCAAAGTGCCGGACAAGGTCATAATTATCCAGCCAAAAGCTACCACTATATAGCCTTCTCGTTTATTCATTTCCTTGGTATGATTTCGTGTAAAAAGCATCACCAAGCCTCCCGAAACAATGGCCACAATACTTGCAAAAGACAATGCTAAAGTAACCCCATCTTCATAAACCAAGCTAATAAATGCTGACAATAGCATAAAGCCACCATTGAATAATATCAGTAAGCCTAAAAAGTGAAAGATTATTTTATAATTTAACTTCATATTATAAAAATAATTTTTCTACCCCTTTAATAGATTTAAGCAGGCTGCATACTACTACCCGATCTCCCTCCTGGATTTTAAAATCGCCCAACGCAATTAAACCTACCCCATCTCTAATCACGCCTCCAATAATAGCAGAACGAGGAAAATCAATATTCTTAATTATTTTATTACAAATTTGAGAGTTTGCTTTTACTTCAAACTCCAAAAGTTCAGCGTTCATATTACTCAATTTTGTCATGGCAACAACCTCCCCTTTACGGATATATCTAAAAATACTATTAGCCGCTAATAATTTCTTATTTATAAGCGTGTCAATTCCTATGGAATGTGATAACTCAAAATAATCCATATTTTCAACAAGGGCAATCGATTTTTTAACCCCTTTTGATTTGGCCACTAAACAAGACATGATATTAGTTTCAGAATTGGCAGCAACTGCTATCACGGCATCCATTTCACTAATATTTTCTTCATCAAGTAAGTCAACATTTCTCCCATCACTTTTAATCACTAATACATTGGGTAAGGCATCCGCAATTTCAAAAGCACGCTCTTTATTTTCTTCTAAAAGCTTAACATTAAAACCTTTATCACTTAAATCCCTTGCTGCCTTATAACCTATTTGGCTACCACCAAGAATCATCACGTTCTTAATTTCAGCATTCACTTTACCGGTAAGTTTACATAACTCTTCACCTCCACCCTCAGAGGTAATAAAAACCACATTATCTCCTTTTTTAAACACAGTATCACCACGAGGAATGATTGTATATTGAGTTCCTTGACGCTGAATAGCAATGGGTACAAAATGAATTTCCGGAAAAATATGAGCCGCCTCCTTAACAGATTTGCCAACAAACAAAGCCGTTTTTGACAAGGTTAATCCTGCCATGTTTAAAGCTCCATTTTCAAATTCATAAGTATCACTAAATGAGGACTGCTTTAAAGCTAATTCAATCTCTGCCGCTGCTAATGCTTCCGGAGAAATGAGTTCATCAATACCAAATTTTGTGAAGCCTACTTCATCTTTATGCTGAATAAATTCGGTATTTGAAATTCTTGCTATTGTTTTTTTGGAACCCAATTGTTTCCCTAAAACACAAACTGTAATGTTTATAGTCTCTGAAGAGGTAACACCAATTAGCAAATCACTTGTTTCTATACGCGCCTCCTTTAATATAGCAATAGAGGTCGCATCACCCCTAATTACTTTTATATCCAGATGCGTATCAGCATAAGATAAACTTTCCTTATTGGTATCGATTAAGGTTATTTCCTGAGATTCATAAGAGAGTAATTTAGCTAAATGAAACCCTACTTCACCAGCTCCAGCGATAATTATTTTCATCTTTTAACAATAATAAAAAGTAGGCAAATATAACATAAAATATATTTTAGACTTATAAAATTATATGCATTCAATTATTTGTTCCTAAGTTATTAAATGTTTATATCAAGACTATTTTCTTTAAATGATCTCCATTTAGATATTAACTGATATATCAAATTCAAAATAAATATGTAGGTTTGCCAAAAAAAATAGTTGTGTCTAAAGTAAAGCCTTATAAAAATAGTGATTTAGGAAAAAAGGAACAAGTCACCAAGATGTTTGATAACATTTCAGGTGATTACGACGGTTTAAATAGGGTCATTTCTTTTGGAATTGATGTAAAATGGCGAAAAAAAGTTGTAAAACTTGTTGAAAAAACCAATCCTAAATCCATTCTTGATATTGCAACAGGAACCGGTGATTTAGCTATTGCACTAGCAAAAACTAATGCCAATAAAATAATTGGCTTGGATATAAGCAGTGGCATGCTTGATATTGGAAAACAAAAAATCATAAAAAAGGAATTACAAGAAACTATTGAAATGGTATTAGGTGATTCTGAAAACATGCCTTTTGAAGACAATACGTTTGACGCTATTACAGTAGCTTTTGGTGTTCGCAACTTTGAAACATTAGAAAAAGGACTTTATGAAATTTTAAGGGTTTTAAAACCAAATGGAATATTTGTCATTTTAGAAACCTCTGTGCCTACTAAAACACCTTATAAACAAGGCTATAAAGCTTATACAAAATACATACTACCCGTTATTGGGAAACTATTTTCAAAAGACCAAAGCGCTTATACTTATTTGAGTGAATCTGCATCAGTTTTCCCTTATGGTGTAGCTTTAAACAATATTTTATCGGAAATTGGGTTTATTAATGTTAAAGATTTTCCGCAGACCTTAGGAGTTGCTACAATCTATACATCAACAAAAAAGTAATATGAAACACACCTTTTTTATAATATTTTTTTTAATTCTATTTCACAACAGTCATGCCCAACTTTTCTCTAAAGAAAAAGTGTCTTATGATGCTAATTCAGGTAGAGGTTCTACAGATAATAATTTGTTACGCTGGGGTTATTTTTTAGGTTTTAATAATTATGACTTTAATTTTGATTACAATAAGGACTTAAGAGATATTTTTGTAAAAAGAAGTGTTGGTTTTAGTGTTGGTCTTATTGGAAATCTTCGTATTAATGACTATATTGATTTACGTTTAGAACCCGGTTTGCTCATAACGACTAGAGAATTGTATTATAGCACCCAATATTTTGAAGGGTATTCCTATGATAGTAATGATTTACTGAGACAGGTTAAATCAACTTATATTCATGTTCCTTTATTAGTTAAATTCTCTACCAAAAGAATAAATAATTTCAAACCCTTTATTGTAGGTGGAGTTTCTACAGCATTAAACCTTTCAAGTAATGAAGATAATCCTGATGATAATAAGAACGGACAATTCAGAACCACAAAAAATTCTCTGTTTTATGAACTAGGATTTGGTATTGATTTTTATTTATACAACTTTAAATTCACACCTTCTATTCGCGGATTATTTGGCGTTAAAGATGAACTTGTTAGAGATAACGACCCAGATAGCCCATGGACTAGCAACATTAACAGCATGAAAACGAGAGGTGTTTTTATAAACTTTACATTTCAATAATTCTACCTTCTTTTAAATTCACTTAAAAAGATAGCCGCCGCAGTTGCAACATTTAAGCTTTCTGTTGTCTGCAAATCACCAAATCTAGGAATACTTATTTTTTCTGTAACAAAGGATTCAATTTCGCTTGAAATACCATTGGCTTCATTTCCTAATATCAGAATTCCCTTTTTTGGCAAATCAACAGTGTAGACAGAGGTTCCCGACATAAATGTGCCAAAAATTGGCAATTTAGTGTCTTTCAAAAAAACAGATAAATCTAAATAGGTTACGTTCACTCTGGTTACTGAACCCATGGTTGCCTGGATCACTTTTGGATTAAAACAATCAACAGTCTCTTGGCTACAAACCAAATCTTTAACCCCAAACCAGTCACATAACCTAATAATAGTTCCTAAATTTCCCGGATCACGAACATCATCTAAGGCAACAATTAATTCATTAAATCTAATTTGTTTTGGCTTTGGTATCTTAAATAATGCCAATGCTTTATTAGGAGACTTTAAAAAACTAATACGTTCTAACTCTCTTTCAGAAATAATTTCTGCCTGTTTGGCATTAATATTGAGTGGATCTGTTGTATATAATGATTCAAGTTCTAATTCAGATTGCAGAAGCTCCTTAATTGTTTTAGCTCCTTCAACTACGAAAAGACCAAATTGCAATCTGTATTTTTTTTGCTTTAAACTCGTTATTAATTTTATTTGGCTTTTTGATAGCATTCTTAAAAAGTTGCTTTTTAATTTTATGATATAAAGAAAATGAAAAAATATTGTTTTAGTGAACTCTTACTTATTTATTTAAATATTTTTTCTGCAGAAATAATGTATTTTTGAATAAGCTTTAAAAGCCCATAAGATTTTTTAAAAAATTAAATTTTTAATAAAACCCGTTACTTACAACATTAATATCATTACTTGAAACTCTCAGTTTATAACATACTAATTTTATTAATAATTACTAGTTTAATTATTTCCTGTGATGCTGTAAAAAGAGTTCCAGAAGAAAGTTACTTACTGTCAAAAAATACTATTTATGTTAATGATAAAAAAGAAAAATCAGAAAACATAAACAACCTGTTATACCAAAAACCAAATAGCAAAATATTGAATGTACCATTGCGCCTACATACCTATAATTTAGCGCGTCCAAACATCGATTCAATTGTAAATGCCAAAATAGATAGGCGACCTAAAAAAAGACAACACCTTGAATCATTCCTATCTAAAAAGCAATTGGATAAATATATCGATTCAAAAATTAGTTTCAATAGCTGGTTAAAAAAATCTGGAGAAGCCCCTGTTATTATTAATAGTGATAGAACTGACAAATCGATTAAACGCCTTAGTGATTATTATATTAATAATGGTTGGTTTAATACAGAATCTCGTTATATAGTAAGTAAAAAGAAAAATAAACGTGCCGAAATAGATTATTTTGTTACAACAGGAGATCCTTATATTATTGATTCTATCTCAAAAAAACGTGACCCTTCTATGGTGGATTCATTGTATAGAATAATAAAAGACAATTCATTTATTAAGCCGAATGAACAATATAAAACCAGCACTTTTGAGCAAGAACGTGAGCGAATTTCTACTGAATTAAGAAATCATGGGGTGTATCATTTTAATCAGGATTATGTTGCTTTTGAAATTGATACAGTAAACACCAATAAAAAAGTAAATGTTGAAGTTCAAATTCAACAAAGAGCCATAAGGATACAAGATTCTATTGCTAGAGAACCTTTTAAAATTTATTACGTAAAAGATGTAAACATTTTTACAGATGGCACCTACGAAAACAGAAACGAAAAGAGAACAGATTCCATCATTTTTAATAATTTCAAATTATATAGTATAGGCAAAATGCGATTTAGGCCTAAAGCTTTAACCGACGCTATTTTTATTGCACCAAATACTCTTTTTAAAGACATTGACAGAACGCGAACCTATCGATATTTAAGCGAACTAAGAACCTTTAAATATCCGGACATAAAATACACAGAAAATGACGACTCTACGCTTTCTACAGACATTTTTTTAACGCCTCTCAAAAAATTTAGTTTAGGTTTTAGCACCGAAGTAACCCAAAGCAATATACAAACGCTTGGACTGGCTATTAATCCAAGCTTAATGATTAGAAATATTTTTAGAGGAGCAGAGACATTGCAAATATCTGCAATTGGTTCCATTGGTTCTTCGAAAGATGCGGCAAACAATAATTCCAAAGAATTTTTTGATATCAATGAAATTGGGGCCGATTTAAAATTAACCATTCCAAGATTTTTTTCACCTTTTAATACAGAACGTATTGTTCCTAAATACATGTCTCCTAGTACCAGGATCAGCCTTTCAACCACCAGCCAGACGAATATTGGTTTAGACAAACAAACGTTTAATGGAGTTTTAAGCTATAATTGGCATCCATCTCCTAAAGTGACTGATAGGCTAGACTTGTTTAATGTTCAATATGTGAGAAACCTAAATATTGACAGATATTTTGATGTTTACAGTACATCCTATAATTCGTTAAACCAAATAGCTAAAGATGTCAATTATGACGTATTAGATTATATTGATGCTGATGGTAATTTATTGATCCCAGAAGGTACAGATGCATTTTTAGAATATACATTAAACCCTTCTACTCCTAGCGAAATTTCAGAAGATCAGCTAAAAGAAGTAAATAGCATAGATGAACGTAAAACCCGATTGACAGAAAACAACTTGATTATTGCATCAAGTTTTAGTCTAGTGGAGGATACTCGTCAGAATTTGTTTGACGAAGATTTTTCAATTTTTAGGGTAAAATTAGAAGTTGCGGGAAATTTACTTTCCAATGCCGCCAAACCTATAGGTCTTAAAAAAAATGAAGTCAATCAGTATGAAATATTTAATGTGGCCTACTCACAATATGTTAAAACAGAATTAGATTTTATAAAACATTGGGATCTGGGTAAAAAAAATGTACTGGCAGTGCGCAGTTATGCTGGTATTGCCATTCCATATGGCAACTCCAACAGCATTCCTTTTTCTAAAAGTTTTTTTGCTGGTGGACCAAATGATAACAGAGCATGGACCGCCTATAATTTAGGTCCAGGACGCACTAAAAGTTATAATGAATTTAACGAAGCTAATTTAAAATTAGCTTTTAGTGTTGAGCAAAGGTTTAATCTTTTTGGAAATTTAAACGGAGCCGTATTTGTTGACGCCGGAAATATCTGGAATGTATTAGATTCAGTTGATGATCCTGATGCTGTGTTCTCTGGCTTTAGCTCATTAAAAGATATTGCCATTGGCTCTGGTTTTGGCTTAAGATATGACTTTAGCTTTTTCGTGTTTCGTTTTGATTTAGGTTTTAAAACTTATGATCCATCCTATCTTAATAACGACCGATGGTTTAATGATTATAATTTTGGAAATGCAGTCTATAACATAGGTATTAACTATCCATTTTAAAATTTAATTTTACAAACAAACTATAACGTTTTAGTAATATTTTAAACCTTACTAACCTGAAAATACCCTCTATATAAACAAAAATTCACTACTTTTGATATGTTAAAAACTTTATAAACTAATTCAATTAAAATGGGACACAATATAAAACCTGGAGTTGCAACAGGCAGAGAAGTTCAAGCTATTTTTAAACTAGCAAAAGAAAAAGGTTTTGCTTTACCAGCAGTAAACGTCATTGGTTCAGACACTATTAATGGTGTTTTAGAAACCGCCGCGGCTTTAAAAGCCCCAGTAATTATCCAATTCTCCAATGGTGGCGCTCAGTTTAATGCGGGAAAAGGCTTAAATAATGATAACCAAAAAGCAGCGGTTGCAGGAGCCATTGCAGGAGCAAAACATGTTCATACCTTATCAGAAGCTTACGGTGTTCCTGTTATTTTACATACAGATCATTGCGCTAAAAAACTCTTGCCTTGGATTGATGGATTGCTTGATGCTAGTGAAAAACATTTTGCTGAAACAGGTAAACCGCTTTACAGTTCTCATATGATTGACCTTTCAGAGGAACCAATTAAAGAAAATATTGAGTTATGTAAGAAGTATCTTGAGCGTATGAGCAAAATGGGGATGACTTTAGAAATTGAATTAGGAATCACTGGTGGCGAAGAAGATGGCGTTGATAATAGTGATGTTGATGACTCTAAACTTTATACACAACCAGAAGAAGTTGCTTATGCTTATGAAGAATTAAGTAAAGTAAGTGACCAATTCACTATCGCTGCTGCTTTTGGTAACGTGCACGGTGTTTACAAGCCGGGGAATGTTAAATTAACACCAAAAATATTAAAAAACTCTCAAGATTATATTTCCAAAAAATACAATCTAGGTCATAATCATATTGATTTTGTTTTTCATGGTGGTTCAGGTTCTACAGTTGAAGAAATTCGTGAAGGTATTAGCTACGGGGTTGTAAAAATGAACATTGATACAGACATGCAATACGCCTTTATGAGTGGCATTAGAGATTACATGAAGAAAAATGAAGCTTACTTACAATCTCAAATAGGAAATCCAGATGGCGAAGATTCTCCAAACAAAAAATATTATGATCCACGTGTTTGGTTACGAGCAGGTGAAGTAACTTTTGTTGAGCGTTTAAAAAAGGCGTTTGAAGATTTAAATAACGTCAATACTTTATAATATTTTTCTTTAGCCTGACTACAAAATTAAAAAAAGGATTAATTTTGTAGTCAGGCTTTATATTTTATCTTTATAAATGTTATAATTAAAAAATGTATTTATAAAGCATCATTTTGCAGGCCTTAAAAGGTAGCGGTTGATAATAGCTACAATCGTAAATATAAAATCTAGAATTTATGTCTTGGTTTAAAAGAAAAACAAAAGGAATTACCACCACTACTGAGGATAAAAAAGACACTCCCAAAGGATTATGGTATAAATCACCCACTGGAAAAATTGTTGATGCTGATGAATTAGAAAGAAATTTTTATGTCAGTCCGGAAGATGGATATCACGTTCGTATAGGCAGTAAAGAATACTTTGGAATCTTGTTCGACAATAATGAATTTAAGGAGTTAGATGCCAATTTAGAATCTAAAGATCCCTTAAAATTTGTTGATACAAAAAAATATCCTGAGAGATTAAAACAAGCTCAGGAAAAAACAAAACTTAAAGATGCCGTTCGTGCTGCCGTAGGTAAATCAAAAGGCAAAGACCTAGTTATTGCTTGTATGGATTTTGCTTTTATTGGCGGTTCCATGGGTAGTGTTGTTGGTGAAAAAATTACTCGCGCGGCTGACTACGCTTTAAAAAACAAGATCCCTTTTATGATTATTTCAAAATCTGGTGGAGCACGTATGATGGAAGCGGCCTTATCTTTAATGCAATTAGCAAAAACATCTGTAAAACTAGCTCAATTATCTGATGCAGGCATTCCATACATTTCATTGTGTACAGATCCAACTACAGGAGGAACGACTGCTTCATTCGCTATGTTAGGAGATATTAACATTGCTGAACCTGGGGCATTAATTGGATTTGCGGGTCCGCGTGTTGTAAAAGACACGACTGGTCAAGAGTTACCTGAAGGGTTTCAGACCTCAGAATTTTTGTTGGAACATGGCTTTTTAGATTTTATATCAGAACGTAAACATTTAAAAAACAAAATCAATCAATACATTGATTTGATTACGAATCAACCTTTACGAGCATAATTGGCGCGTATTTATTTTTAGTGAATTATTCGTAAATCATTAATTATTACTATATTTGCCGCTCGAAAGAAAATCTTTCGTATACATAAAAATCATTTTAATAATATTAGCATGTATTTAACAAAAGAAGTTAAAGAAGAAATCTTCTCAAAACACGGTAAAGGCAAGAACGATACTGGAACTGCAGAAGGACAAATTGCGTTATTCACGCACAGAATCAATCACTTAACTGAACACTTAAAAAACAATCGTAAAGATTTTAATACTGAGCGTTCATTAGTAAAATTAGTTGGTAAACGCAGAGCTTTACTGGACTATTTAACTAAAAAAGATATCTTAAGATATCGTGCCATAGTGAAAGAATTAGGATTAAGAAAATAATAAAAAGAGGCTTCACGCCTCTTTTTTGTTTAAAATATAACTCATGTGTATGAGTATAAATAACACAAAATAAGAAGCTTACTATAGTTTTTCATTGGTCTCACAACAACAACTACTACAACACAACGACCATTGTTTAATTAGAATTAAAAAATTATGATTCCAAAAGTATTTAAAGAGGTCATAGACCTTGGAGACGGTAGAGAAATTTCTATTGAAACCGGAAAATTAGCAAAACAGGCGCACGGTTCTGTTGTTGTACAATCAGGAAAATGTATGTTGTTATGTACAGTCGTTTCCAATTATCAACAAAGTGATGTTGACTTTTTACCTTTAACGGTAGATTACAGAGAAAAATTTGCGGCCTCTGGACGTTATCCAGGCGGTTTCTTTAAAAGAGAAGCAAGACCTAGTGATGGTGAAGTATTAACCATGCGTCTTGTAGACCGTGTTTTACGTCCGTTATTTCCAAAAGATTATCATGCTGAAACACAAGTTATGGTACAGTTAATGTCTCATGACGATGATGTTATGCCAGACGCTATGGCTGGATTAGCTGCTTCAGCTGCCATTCAATTATCTGATATTCCTTTTGAAACGCCGATTTCTGAAGCTAGAGTGGGTCGTGTAAATGGAAAATTCATTATCAACCCTACAAGAGCGCAGTTATTAGAGTCTGATATAGACATGATGATTGGTGCCTCTGCAGATTCTGTAATGATGGTTGAAGGTGAAATGAGTGAGATTTCTGAAGAAGAAATGGTGGACGCTATCAAGTTTGCACATGACGCTATTAAAGTACAATGTGCTGCTCAAATAAAATTAGCTGAAGCCTTTGGCAAAAAAGAAACTCGTGAATATGAAGTAGAAAGAGAAGATGAAGATTTAGCCAAAAAAATAAGTGCCTTAACTTATGATAAAGTATATGCCGTGGCAAGAGCTGCTTCAGCAAAACATGAGCGTAGCGCAGCCTTTGAAGCTATAAAAGAAGAAGTTAAAGGGTCTTTTACAGAAGAAGAATTAGCTGATTATGGAGGACTGGTTTCAAAATACTATTCGAAAGCTGAGAAAAAAGCAGTTAGAGATTTAACCCTAAATGAAGGCTTGCGTCTAGATGGTCGTAAGACTGATGAGATTAGACCAATATGGTGTGAGATAGATTATTTACCATCAACTCATGGTTCTTCTATTTTTACTCGTGGAGAAACTCAGGCGTTAGCTACTGTTACTCTAGGAACCTCTAGAGAGGCGAACCAAATAGATATGCCATCGTTTGAAGGTGAAGAGCGTTTCTATTTACATTATAACTTCCCTCCTTTTTCAACTGGTGAAGCACGTCCTTTAAGAGGAACGTCTCGTCGTGAAGTAGGTCATGGAAATTTAGCACAACGTGCCTTAAAAGGTATGGTTCCTGCTGATTGTCCTTATACAGTAAGAGTGGTGTCAGAAGTATTAGAATCTAACGGTTCCTCTTCAATGGCTACTGTTTGTGCCGGTACAATGGCATTAATGGATGCTGGTGTTCAAATTAAAAAACCGGTATCCGGGATCGCCATGGGATTGATCACCGATTTGGAGACCGGAAAGTATGCTGTGTTGTCTGATATCTTAGGTGATGAAGATCATTTAGGGGATATGGACTTTAAAGTAACTGGTACGGCTGATGGTATTACCGCTTGCCAAATGGACATCAAAGTAAAAGGATTGTCTTATGAAATTTTGGTCAATGCTTTGAAACAAGCACAAGCCGGACGTTTACATATTTTAGGCAAGTTAACTGAAACGATTGCTGCTCCTAATGCAGACGTGAAGGCTCATGCACCTAAAATGATTACCAGAGTGATTCCTAACGAATTTATTGGTGCCTTAATTGGTCCTGGTGGAAAAGTAATTCAAGAATTACAAAAAGCTACCAAAACAACTATTGTTATCAATGAAGACCCTATTACTGAAGAAGGTATTGTTGAAATTTTAGGGACCAATCAAGATGGTATTGATGCTGTATTAGCTAAAATAGATTCGTTAATGTTTAAACCAACCGTTGGTGGTACTTATAAAGTGAAAGTGATTAAAATGCTGGACTTTGGTGCCGTAGTGGAATATTTGGATGCCCCAGGAAACGAAGTCTTATTACATGTAAGCGAATTGGCTTGGGAACGCACTGAAAATGTTAGTGACGTGGTTAATATGGGTGATGTTTTTGAAGTGAAGTATTTTGGAGTGGATCCAAAAACACGCAAAGAGAAAGTATCTCGTAAAGCCTTATTAGAAAAACCAGAAGGCTACGTAGCCAGACCACCAAGAGATGACAGCAGAAGTGGTGGCCGTGATAACAGAGGCAGAGACAATCGTGGACGTGATAATCGAAGAGATGACCGTCGCGATGACAGAAGACCTAGAGAAGATAAAAAAGAAGATTAAGTTCTTTTAAAAATTATATGAAAAGCCCGTCAAAATTAATTTTGATGGGCTTTTCTGTTAATATCAATAAACTATAAACTTTTTTACAATAAGTTGAGCACCAACTTTAGCTACAAGTATTTTCATTCCAGTCCCAAACTGATTTGCTTCTAAGCTCATGTCTTTAGAATCGAGGTTTTTCCTGATAATTAAAGACCCATTAATATCAAAAATTGTAATCTCCACATTTTGAGAACTCATTTCTTTATTAATAAATAACCTTAACGTTTCACTACTAGAGATGATGGTTTTTTCTAAATAAGCTTCCGTTTTATCTAAAAATCGTTCTAATTCTGTGCTTAATGTTGCCTCGTTTACAGAAACCACTTCAATTTTATCTATAATACCTTGCTCAAGCGTTATTGTATTGCCACCAGCCTTTAGTGTTTTAATAATAGGAAAACTTGTTGGAATCCCTGCTTGATAACAGTAAGCATCTGTATATGGTAAAATTATGGATTCCGTTTCGCCACCATTTACAGTTACTTTTAAAGTGGATTTAAGTGGATTTGCATAAAACACATTAATTAAATATAAATCGGTACCAGTAACATTAACAGTATTAAAAGTCAACGTTTGTCCTGCACTTCCAACATTCACTGCCTTTCCGCCAGAGCCGTTAGAGCAATTTATCTCACTACCACCTACAATGATACCAGATTCAGCTTCATAGGTAACTACAGTTGGAATACTGGGCTCTCCAGAACCATTATCTGCCCCTATATTTGTTGCTGCTGCTAAATTTACAGGATTGCCATAAATATCTTTTGTAGCATCTGATGTAATATCACTAAATATCCCTAAACCTGCTAATGGAAAAATGGGTTCCGTAAAACTCAATGCTGCACCTAAAGCGGGGCTACCCGTTACCAGTTTATACCCTGAATAATGCCTTCTTCCTGGAGCCAATAACAATGGAGATTGAATAATTTTGGTCGCATCTAAATTTTTAAAATCTACTTTAATGGTTCCTCCATACAAAATATTTTTAGAAAAATTAGGCGTATTCACATCAAACAAATAAGCCTTTTCGCCAAGTTTAGCAGCAGGTTCCAAATAAATGATATTATTCATAAAATTTAAGGAAGCCGCTTTTAAACGAATTTCGGAATCACCAATCACATTTTTATAGTCTTTGCCCTGATATATGGTATTGTTATAAATGAAGACATTTGTACTTTTAGTAGGAACATATGCATAATCACTTACCCATAATAATTTATTCTTCCCACTTCTATCTATGGTACCATCATTTACACTGACGTTATATCTCCAAATAATGTTATCATTAGCACCTAAAGTTTCACAAAAACCACCTGCAGAATCTTCTGAATAATTGTATTGAAATAGAATATTCGTATTCCCGTAATCTACATGCATTCCGGATGAATCTCCGGCCCCTCGAGCATGTTGAGAACTATTATATTGGGCAACCACATCATCTGAGCCAAAAACCCACATACCACTTCCTCTTCCTGTCATTCTTGGGTCCGAATTAGAACCGGTAAAACGCATGATGTTTTTTTCATAAAGCACTCTTTTTGAAGCGGATATGATGGTGCCAGAGCCTCCTAAATCAATAAACTTATTATTTCTTATAATAGCATCTGAAACATATTTTCTGAGCCAAATACCACAACGCTCAATATCTGTAAAATAACAATCTTCAATAATAACATCATTTACAAAGGCATCAAGAAAATAAATACCAGATGTACGAATATTGTTAAAAGCAGTACCTGTGCTATTTATTGAATAAATATTTTGAACGACTAAGTTAGAAAACCTAAAGTAATTGAATAGCACCGCATCTTCAAAGTTACCTGAACCCGGTAACGATTTAAAGCTCTGTACATAGATTCCGAAAGATTTGTCATCATCTGCACCAGTGGTATCAAACCTGGCATTTTCTATATTTAAGTTATGAAATTCCAAATATTGCTTACCTAGTATTCTTATGGTGCTTAATGGATCAGGATTCCCATTAGGGCCATCACTAGCACTTAAAACTGGTAAATCTCCTGTACCATAACTATCATAAATAATTGGGGACCCATTAGTGCCAGATTGAGACACAATAATTTGCCCTATAAAGGTATCCCCTTTTTTAAATAGAATTTTATCTCCTGCAGCGAGCGACAGACTATTTAATTTTGAAATAGTTTTAAAGGGACTAGCTTCGTTACCCAGATTTAAATCACTTCCACTAGAACTACTGAAGTAATAAGTGTTTTGTGCAAAAGAAAAACTGACGTAAAACACTAATAAAATAATTGTAAATTTCTTAATCATAGATACTCAATTTAGTAAATACAATTTAGAACATCACCGCTAAAATTTAGGTGCATCATAGGTCAATAAAAGGGTCAATAAAACCAAATGAATTGCAAAAAAACAAAGAATAAAAAATACCAAAACGAGAACAGAAAAAACCTCAACAAAATAATAGTTTATTTTAGGTTATTTCACTTGTTCATGATTTGCATAAAAGATTTCCAGTTGGATTCATCTCCATTTATGATAAATGTTTTAGAGTTTTTAAATAATATTGTAATACCACCAATAGCTGCTCCAGAAACCCCTCCTATAATTATACCATACGCAGCGCCTTCACCTGCAGTATATCCATATATCCATGAATCTGGATCTGCTGTTGTAATCCCTAAAATAGCACCGGTTGCAGCACCGATACTCGCACCTGTTAACACATTATTTCCAGCAGAACGTTTAGTTTTTATGAGACCTATATTATTAAACTTTAATACAACCAGTTGATTATTTTTATTCAAACCCAAAATTGAGTCATTAAAAAAAACAATGTGACCTTTATTTATTTTTTTTTCATTTAAATCATAGACTCTAATAAAGGTCTTTTTTGTTCCAGTTGATTTTTGGGAATTCGCCGTCAAACTTATTACTAATGCCATACTTAACATTATTAAACTTATTCGTTTTTTTATTGCTTTCATGATTAAAATATTTAATTCTTAATATTCATGCCTTTTTTAAAATATAATTAATAGAATGTATTAATTCCTCCATAAAAACCAGCTACTCCTGACACTCCTACCACTATTGAAGCGATGAGTAAAAGAGAGACAAATACCGTTAAAATTGTAGAGGTAACACCATCATATACTTTAAGAGTTTTAATGTCATTTATAAAAATCACAAGATCCTTCGAAGTGTTTTTTGAAAATTTTATTCCATAATAATTATTATTCCTTTTTTCAATTTTTTTGAATCTATACACTTGTTTGTCGAATGTAACAAGTCTAACTCTGGTTTTTAATTCGACTATTTCATCTAAGGACCTGGTTGTTTTCTTATAGGTTACACAACTTTGAAAAAATATTAACATACTCAAGAATAAGGAAATTAATTTGAGTTGTTTTTTTATTGTTTTCATTATTTAAGTTTTTTAATATTTTATAAAAAAATTCTAAAAGACATAATCTATTGATAGTTTAAATCTATAGTTTTTAACTTTTTGAAAGTCAGAATTATCAAACTCTAACATCCCCAGATTATATAGAGCTTTTAAATTGATACCTTTTTCGAATACGTAGTTTAAACTTATATTATAACCAAAATCAAAATCGTTATAATAATCCTTTAAATTGATCCATACCTTTTTTGCTTCAACCGCCGACATAAATAAGTTGCCAAATTGTGGTGATACATCTATATTTAAACCATTTAAAAAAAATAGCTGTTGATTCAATTTTAAAGCAGACTTAACCTTGTTTTTTTCAATAATATTAATAGAATTATACTCAATTTTCTGAGCATAACTATGAATGATCAACCCAAAAAAGAATAACATGTTCATTAATTTTTTCATGATTATTAGTTTTAATCAACATCAATTAGGCTTTTTTAAAAACCATGAAATGGCCTCTTTAATACCATATTCAATAGGTTGAAAATCAATTCTTAATTCACGCCTTGCTTTTTCGTTTGAATAATAATTATTTACTGAAAGGGCTTTCATATTTTCCATAGAAAAATTGGTTCTAATACCAAATTTTCTCAATATACTTCCTATTTGACCTAATAGCATCAAAAGTCTATTTGGCAGCCTTATAATTTTAAAATGGTTCTCTGTGTTTTCTCTGAGCAGATTGAAAAAATCGTAAAAATTAAGGTTTTCATTTGCCAGCAAATAAGCTTCTCCATTAATTCCATTTTTCATGGCATTAATTATTCCGTTTGAAACGTCTTTAACCCAAACAAAATTCTTGCCGCCAGATGGGCATATTACAAATCTGTTTCTTAGGCCCATAAGTACTATTTTACCTGAACTAGGCTTGGTATCATAGGCTCCAATCATAAATGTTGGATTTACTATAACAACTTCAATTTGACTTAATTTTGTTAACAGATAATCATGTGCCGCTTTCTTGCTTTTTGAGTAAAATAATTTATTAAATGGATAACTAATATCTCTAGTTTCATCTCCCAGATTTTCTAAACTTCCGTAGCCAAATTCATTAGCAGTACTAACATAAATTATTCTATTCACCTTATTTTTTATGGCTGCTTTTGTTACATTAATTACTCCTTTCACATTGACTTCATAATAATCATCATAATTCAAAAGACTTTGATCTGTAATAGCTGCTGTATGTATTACACAATCACAATTAAATAATGCTGCATTTAAATCATTTACATTTTTAATATCTCCTTCAATTAATTCTAAGTTTTTACTTACTTCACCATAATATTTGTTTGAATCTCTTAAAAATCCCTTAACATTATAACCATGAATTAACAATTCATTGATTGTATTGGATCCAAGAAAACCATTCGCTCCGGTAACAAGAATATTTTTCATAAGAATAGCCCTTAAACTATTGTTGGTTTTTTTAATTCCTTTCTTAAGCGTAAAACAAAAAGTCTATAAGCTTCTTGCTTTAATTCTATTTGAAGAATAAATTAAAATTCGTTCTACTAAATCAGGTAAAACTGATTGCATCAAGGCATTGATCCTACCCATCAATGATAAAGTTGTTCTAAATTTCCGCTTCTTTATATTGTTAATTATAGAATGGGCAACTTCATCTAAGGACAAAACATTAAAATTTGACCTGTCCCTTAAGGTTATTAATGAGCCATCAGCCGCAATGGTTTTTTTATTTTTTTCAATTTCAGTGATACCAACCATTATTAATCCTACATGAATATTAGACTTCACTTCTTCAATTCTAATCGATTCCGCAATGGCTCGTAATGCCATTTTAGAAGCACAATAAGCAGAATTACTTGGCAACCCTCTTATGCCTGCCACGCTGGACACAAACACAATACTACCCTGAGATTTTTTTATAAATGGTATGGCTTTAATTGTAGTATTGGTAGTACCTAAAACATTAATATCAAAGACTGATTTGAACACTTCTGGATTTAAATCGGAAAAATCACCACGCATGGAAACTCCTGCGTTATTAATTAGAATATCTAATTTTCCATACGTTTTTATTGTTTCCTCAATTAACTCTTCCACTTGATCTGGGTTAGTAATATCACAACAATAAGACATGACTTTGCCTCCTGAATTTTTTATCAGATTTTCAACTAGAATTAAGCGCTCTTTATCACGCCCATTTATGACTAAACTGGCTCCTAAATTACTTAAAGCGATAGCAGTTGCTTTACCTATACCTCTGCTAGAACCGGTAATTAGTACTACTTTATCCTTAAATTCTTCGTTTTTCATGATAGTTATTTTTGTTTTATATTATTAAGCTACAGGCAGCTTATTAAGTTCACGGTTTGCTAAATAATCTTTTAAAAATTCAGGCAATAACTTATCTAAAAGCATTAAAAATTTATTTATAAAACCAGGGACAATCACTCCTTTTTTATTAAACATTCCCATAATTGCAATCTTAGCCGCATCTTCAGGATTTAAGACTGATTCGCGCGTTAACCAGCCAACGATCCTGTTTTGATAACACAGACGTGATGTTGTATTTAAACCTCCAGGGCAAATGGTAGTTACAGAAATATTATCTTTTTTCAACTCCTTTCCCAAGCTTTTTGAGAAGGAGGTTAAATACGCCTTTGTACCGCCATACACCTGTTTTTTAGGTAAGGCAAAAAAACCTGCCATACTACTAATATTCATAATACCTGCTGGCGCATTGGCTTTAAGATTTTTTAATAACAAACTGATTAAAATAGTTGGTGCTGTTACATTAACTTCAATTTGATTTAGTATAAATTGATCACTCAATTCATCAAAATAGCCTCGGCTAAGGATTCCGGCATTGTTTACTAAATACTTCAGATGAATATTTTTAATCTTTATAAACTCCGCAATAGCGTAGTAACTATCTTTCATACTTAAATCGTTTTCTAAATAAAAAACCTCAACATTAAAATTCCTTTTAATAAAAACAGATAATTCCTTGAGTCCTGAATCAGGTAATGCCACCAAAACCAGATTCATGTCTCGCTTCGCAAATTCCAAAGCCATTGCCCTACCAAATCCTTTACTTGCTCCTGTTATTAATACATAATACTTTTTCATGACATTTATTTTTTTAAAAAATTAATGGTACAATCTAGTCCTTCATTAAG
>DATCZQ010000103.1:0-4738 GCA_036525815.1 Yeosuana sp.
GGAAATATAATTTCTTCATTTCTCGTATATACAAAGTTTTACAATTATTATAAATATTTTAAGCAATATCAATTTATCCAATTAAATCAAAAGGAATATTTAATTAAACTTAATTTAATCGATGATAATTTTGAATATGAAGAAGAGCTCATTAAATCTATTAAATCAGATTTTGGGGATGATGCTTTGGTTAAAATTGAATATGTTAATGAAATACCACCTTTAAATTCAGGAAAAAGAAAAAAAGTTATGAGCTTATTTAAAAAATAAAAAAATCCGATTCTTTCGAACCGGATTTATTAAGCGAATATAATATGTTTAACAATAGGCGAAACGCCTTATTTTACTTTCTCTATGACGGCTTTAAAAGCCTCAGGGTTATTCATAGCTAAATCTGCTAAAACCTTACGGTTTAATTCAATCTCATTAGCTTTTAATTTTCCCATAAATTGAGAATATGACAATCCGTATTGTCTGGCTCCCGCGTTAATACGCGTGATCCATAATGCACGGAATGTTCTCTTTTTGTTTCTACGGTCTCTATACGAATATAACATCGCTTTATCAACCGCGTTTTTAGCTACTGTCCAAACGTTTTTACGACGTCCAAAAAAGCCTTTTGCTTGTTTAAGAACCTTTTTTCTTCGGGCCCTTTTTGCAACAGAATTTACTGATCTTGGCATAATTTTTTAATTTTTTTGTAGTAGGCGGACTATCAATAGCCTCTTTTATATTTAGCCTAACTCCAGGGTTATTAATTTGTTTTAACCAGAACGGATTACTTTAAACGTAATTGTTCTTTAATGCTGTTAACATCACTTTTGTCCACTAAAGTACTGTGAGTTAACGCTAGCTTACGCTTTTTTGACTTCTTTGTTAAGATGTGACTCTTAAAAGCGTGCTTTCTTTTAATCTTACCAGTACCAGTTAACTTAAATCGTTTTTTGGCACTAGATTTTGTTTTCATTTTAGGCATCTTCTTCTCCTAGGTTTAATTATTTCGCTTAATTATTGTAAATCCTGATTTCTCAGGGATTTTTATTTTTTTGGAGCTAGGAACATGGTCATCCGTTTACCTTCTAACCGAGGCATCTGTTCAACCTTTCCAAACTCTTCTAAATCTTGAGCAAGTTTTAATAATATAATTTGTCCCTGCTCTTTAAATATGATGGATCGTCCTTTAAAAAATACAAAAGCTTTTAGTTTTGCACCTTCTTTTAAGAACTTCTCAGCATGTTTCTTTTTAAATTCGTAATCATGGTCATCTGTCTGTGGTCCAAAACGAATTTCTTTGATAATTACTTTCGTAGCTTTCGCTTTAATTACCTTATCACGTTTCTTTTGTTCATAAAGAAACTTTTTATAATCCATAACCTTACAAACCGGAGGATCAGCATTTGGAGAAATCTCTACTAGATCTAACCCTTGCTCGTCTGCTATCTTTACAGCATCTCTGGTAGAATATACACCTATTTCAACATTCTCTCCTACTAATCGAACGTTAGGTGCTGTAATTTTAGAGTTTATCTTATGTTTATCCTCTTGTGAAACCCTTTTGGGTTCATGTCGTCTTCTAATTGCTATGGCTTTATCTTTTTAAATTAAACTTATATTAAAACGATTTTAACGTCTTGCTTATTTCTGATTTTATCACTTCTGAAAAGGTTTCAATTGAAATTAATCCTAAATCCTCTCCTCCGTGTTGTCTTACTGTAATTTTATTTTCACTTTCTTCGTTCTCACCAATAATAATCATATAGGGGTATTTTTGCATTTCGGCTTCCCTAATCTTTTTACCAATCGTTTCATTTCTATTATCAACGAGGGCGCGAATTTCGTTATTTTCTAGCAAATTTAAAACTTTTTCGGCGTATTTTTCATATTTCTCACTAATAGACAAAATAATAGCTTGTTTCGGCATGAGCCATAATGGGAAATTACCGGCAGTATGTTCTAACAAAATGGCAATAAATCGCTCTATACTTCCAAAAGGCGCTCTGTGAATCATCACAGGCCTATGAAGTTCATTATCACTACCTTTATAAGTCAAATCAAAACGCTCCGGTAAGTTATAATCTACCTGAATCGTTCCAAGTTGCCATTTTCTTCCAAGCGCGTCCTTTACCATAAAGTCAAGCTTGGGTCCGTAAAAGGCGGCTTCACCTTCTACAATTACAAAATCAAGACCCTTGTCTTTAGCTGCGTTAATAATAGCTTGTTCCGCTTTCTCCCAATTTTCAACATCACCAATATATTTATCAGGATTTTCAGGATCTCTTACAGATACTTGAGCAGTAAAATTTTCAAATCCTAAGGATCCGAAAACGTATAATACTAAATCAATAACATTTTTAAATTCTTGATCAAGTTGTTCCGGCATACAAAACAAATGGGCATCATCTTGAGTAAAACCTCGGACTCTTGTTAACCCATGGAGTTCACCACTTTGTTCATATCTGTAAACAGTACCAAATTCTGCGTACCTTTTTGGTAAATCTTTATAGGACCACTGACTGTTGTTATAAATTTCACAGTGATGCGGACAGTTCATAGGTTTTAGCAGAAACTCTTCATCTTCCTTTGGTGTTTTGATAGGTTGAAAGCTATCAGCACCATATTTAGCATAATGACCAGACGTTACATATAGTTCTTTTTGGCCAATATGCGGTGTAACCACCATTTCATAACCTGCCTTCTTTTGTGCTTTCTTTAAAAAATCTTCCAAGCGCTCACGCAAAGCAGCCCCTTTGGGTAACCATAAAGGTAAGCCTTGACCTACTTTTTTTGAGAAAGCAAAGAGTTCTAGTTCTTTGCCTAATTTTCTATGATCTCGTTTTTTAGCTTCTTCAAGTAAGTTTAAATATTCTGTAAGTTCCTTTTGCTTAGGGAATGAAATACCATAAACACGGGTAAGCTGAGGATTTTTTTCATTTCCTCTCCAGTAAGCTCCTGCAACAGATAATATTTTAACAGCTTTAATGATGCCTGTATCCGGGATATGTCCTCCACGGCATAAATCGGTAAAAGTAGAATGATCACAAAACGTAATGGTACCGTCTTCTAAATTTTCAATTAATTCAGTTTTAAAAGGGTTGTCCTTATATAAGGATAAGGCCTCTTTTTTTGAAAGGGCTCTCATTTTAAAGGCATGTCTACCTCGGGCAATTTCAATAATTTTATCTTCAATCGTTTTAAAATCTTTTTCTGAAACGGTATGTTCCCCAAAATCAACATCATAATAAAAGCCATTTTCAATGGCAGGTCCAATGGTTAACTTAATACCGGGATACAATTCTTCTAAAGCTTGAGCCAAAACATGCGCAGATGAATGCCAAAAGGCTTTTTTACCTTCATCATTATTCCATGTATATAAAACTAATGAGCCGTTAGTTGTTAATGGAGTCCCCGTTTCAATAGTGGTCCCATTAAAGTTTGCCGATATGACATTCCTAGCAAACCCTTCACTTATGCTTTTAGCAACATCCATAGGTGTCGCGTTTTTTTCAAACGGCTTTACACTTCCATCAGGCAATGTTATCTGTATCATTGAAATAAATTAAATTCAGGTGGCAAAGATAGTAGTATATAAATACACATACAATATATATATAGGTATAATTTTATTCTTTGAAAAGAATAGATCAAAATAACAATTCAATAAAAACCTGATAAAACATTGAATATCTTTTTTAATTTGGGCGTTACCTTGTTTCACTAGGTCGGGCTGTCCACTATATCTTTTGTTAAACAAAAGGATGTCGTTTCCATCCCTAACGCATATTTTCTTAGAAAGCACTCCTTTTAATACACCTTTATAAAATGATAATTTACGTCTGTTTTAAGTTTTCTTTAAATTATTCTTGAATAATTCTGATACTTTCATAGCATAAATCCCGGGTTTTTAAGGAGTTAAATATCCATTAAAAAACTTTGCAAAAAAAGGGATAAAAAGGTTGTGAGAAGAGAAAAAAGGGTTGTATGTTTGCAGCCGCTAAAACGGGTAGTAGTTTTGGTGAGTTCTTACGGGTTATATATGGATTATTAGAAAAGGGTTTAAAAAAACTTTTTTAAAAAAAGATATAAAAAGTATTGTAGGAGAAAAAAAAGGGTTTTATATTTGCACCCGCTTAGCGAGGAAACGAGTTAAGAAAAGATAAAAAGAAGTTCATTAACATATTGAATTGACAGCGTAAGATTAAGTTGGAAACGACGAAAATCAAACAAAGAGAATAAACCATTTTGAGTACTATTAAATTCCAATTAGTTGTTAATAATACAGTCGTAAGACTTAAAATTTAACGATGAAGAGTTTGATCCTGGCTCAGGATGAACGCTAGCGGCAGGCCTAACACATGCAAGTCGAGGGGTAACAGGGAGCTTGCTCCGCTGACGACCGGCGCACGGGTGCGTAACGCGTATACAATCTACCTTTTGCTACGGGATAGCCCAGAGAAATTTGGATTAATACCGCATAGTATATATGAATCGCATGGTTTATATATTAAAGGTTACGGCAGAAGATGAGTATGCGTTCTATTAGCTAGATGGTGTGGTAACGGCATACCATGGCAACGATAGATAGGGGCCCTGAGAGGGGGATCCCCCACACTGGTACTGAGACACGGACCAGACTCCTACGGGAGGCAGCAGTGAGGAATATTGGACAATGGGCGAGAGCCTGATCCAGCCATGCCGCGTGCAGGAAGACGGCCCTATGGGTTGTAAACTGCTTTTATAC
>DATCZQ010000104.1:0-13815 GCA_036525815.1 Yeosuana sp.
TTATTTTTTCAAAAGTGACCTTAACTTTATTTAATTTATTAAACATTGGATTCTCAAAACTAGAAGCAACAGAATTTACAAAGTCCGCTTGGTTTTATTAAGTACAACGTGTTAGTGCTTGTTTGGTAGCATTATCTAAAACTAAATTAGTTAAAGAAAACGAACTAGAGGAAAATTTTCAGAATTTTTATAGCACGAACAGTTTTTGCCATTAACAAAAAAACTTGTTAAGATTTCTTTTTTTTGATATCATCTTAAAATTTTATAAATCTTTTTACCTTTTGTCAGCTCATCAACCAACTTATCTAAGTATCTTACTTGTCGTGTCAATGGAGTTTCAATTTCTTCTATGCGATATCCACAAATTACTCCTGTAATAAGGTGGGCCTATGGGTTTAATTTGCATTCATAAAGAATGTTTGGAACGTCACTCTTTCTTTAATAAGTTCTTGCAGAATTTTGTCATCTAACCCGGTTAACCACTCAATCACTTGGTGTAATTCTTCTTTCGTTCTGCTTTTTCTTTCTACTTTGGTAATATAGCGCGGATATACCGATGCAAAAGTCATTTTTGCTATTCGTTTATCATGTTCAGGTGTTGTTTTCATATGCTTTATTACAAAATGACATTTAATAAATATCACTGTTTTATTGTGCTATCATACCAAGGAACTCATCTCTAAGTAAAAAGGAGTATATTATTTTTTTGAGTATTTAAACCTGTGTTTTATTTAATGTTTAACATTTTTTTTATTTCCCTTGAAATTTCCTCTGAGTAAAAATTAGGGCCACAAATATGACATTTTTTGATTTTATAAAATTCTTTTGGGGCATTTGCATTATCAAATATTTTCTTTCCCATTTTAAATGGAATAATTTGGTCTTCAGAGCTATGAATGACTAGAACAGGTTTTTTAAAAGTCCTTATTGATTTAAAAGCGCTATATTTTTCGCTCACTAAAATTCTTCCGAAAAATCCTGCTGTTTCTGCAGCTATATCTTTATGTGATGAAAAAGCACCCTCAATGACTAACCCGTCTATGTCTGATTGTCTTTGTTCTGCAACAACAGATGCTAAGTGACCACCTAAGGATTGACCGTATATTACTAGTTTAGTATTTTTAATATCTGGTCTATTTTTCACATAGCTTAAAGCGGAATTTGCATCAATTAATACATTTTTTCTTGTTGCTTTACCTTCAGAGAATCCAAAACCACTATAGTCAAATGCGAAAATCTGAAAGCCTTGTTCTATTAAAGGTGTTATTGCTGGAGATTGACTAATTAAGAAACCAGCATTACCGTGAAAATGTAATAATGTGATTGTAGGTATTTCGTCTTTTGGTTTTAGAACCCAGCCGTTTAGCATGTTCCCATTTGAACTTTTAAATATCACGCTTTCAATTGTGAAGTTAAAATCAATAGGGTCTTTACCGTTTTTTAAAAATGTTGGTTGATAAGTGTCCGAACTAAAAAAAACCAAAGTGCTATCGCTTGCCGTTTTTATTGTAATTTTTTTTGTATCAGCATGAACTTTTTTAGGTTGTAAATACATTTTATTAAAACTGCAAGAAGTAAAAAACCAAAATAATAACATTAACAACAAAATTTTATAGGTCATAAACTGCATTTTATCAGGTATTTAAGTGTGTTTTATCTATTTTTTTTACCATAAAATAAACAAGAGCTGATCATTAACTTTTATTTTTTTTGAGTAATTCTGTATGGTTTGATTTTAAATGTAAGTCCATTTGTGGGTAAGGAATGGTAATTTTATTTTCAGCAAATTTCTTATTAATAATAATTCTAATATCACTTTTTACTTTATTGATTCTAAAAATATTTTTACTAAAAAACAGGACCTGAAAATCAATTGAGGAATTTCCAAAATTAACCAGTCTGGCTTCTACTGAAGCCATATGAGAAACATCAGGATGAGACTGTGCGCTTTCTTCCAATATTTTAATAACTAAATCTACATCAGAATTATAAGAAACACCAACATCAATTCTAAAACGTGTTCGCGCAGACTGGTGGCTCCAGTTTATTACTTTATTGGTGGTAATCAATGAATTTGGTATGATTATGGAAATATCGTCTGTATTAAGAGCCTTTGACGTGCGTAATCCAATGTCTTGAATCTTCACAATATCTCCATCTATCTCAAGGATATCATCAATTTTTATAGATCTTTCAGAAAGTAAAATGATTCCGGAAATAACATCGTTAAAAGTTTGTTGCAGCCCTAATCCAACACCTACAAGTAACGCGGCGGAGCCCGCAATTAAAACAGTCACTTTTATGCCAATGGTTTCTAACATAAAAGCAAAGGCGATGACCCACATAATATATTTTATAATTTGATATAATGCATAGGCACTACCAACATCCAGTTTTTTGTGTTTATTTTTTCGGAATAGCGCTTTCTTAATAAACCATAATATGGTTTTAGTGAGTACAGAAATTAATAAAATAATGACTAAGGTATAGACACGTATTTTGTATTCGCCGATACTAAGAAGTTCAAATTCCAGAGTTTTAATGATTGTTTCCATATGTTGAATGTTGTCAAGTAACAGCCTGATGTTTTAAGGCTAGTTTACTTTTAATTTTTAAAATTTATATTTTGTGAATATCTCTAAGTTATTTTTGTTAATTTTTAAAATTAATCAAATAAAACTTTAGGAGGTTCCCATGTATCATGGTCACTTAAAATACCATGCGAATAACTGATAACTTCCAGCCATTTCGGAATTATTTTAATTAAAAGGTAATCTTCCTGTTTGTTGGGATAGAAAGCCTCCCATGCAGTTTTCCATTTTTCGTGTTTTTCTGCTGGATCATTGATCAATTGAGCAAGGCCATATAGCATAACATAACCGGAGCCATTGGGTTCTAAATAATATAATGTCACCTTAGGATTATTTCTTATTTGTTCAGCCTTTCTGGTTTTAGCATTGGTTCCAAGCCAAACGGTAAAATCGTTTTCAGGAATAAACGGATCCATCATTCTAACTCTGGGCCTGCCTTCAGAATCTAAAGTAATAAGGGCACAGGTTTTGGCAGTACACATGATGTCTTTTGCAGCAGAGAGGATTTTAATGTTTGTTGAATCTTGTCTAGGACTGTTTTGGTTAAACCCGTGAGTAGAATTTAAAAGGAAAATTAGAACAATGATGTACATGTATTTATTAAAAGGATTCATGCTTTCGAAGAGATTTAGTCTAAAGATTTTGCTGTATTCAGGCTTGATTTGAAATGATATAAATATAACGAAAAATAAGTTTTCAAAATCTTTAATGATGTTGCTTTGGAAAAGCCATAAACCCCAGTTTTTTTAGTCCAGATATCTAATCATCAATGTTATCAATACGCAGCAAATGCATTAATCTATGAGTAAAGGGCGCAAAAAATATAGCAACGGTACTTAAAAACACAACGCCACTGAATAAGGCATAAAAGGAAGCAAATAATTTTGCGGCTTCCGTTTTCATTTCATTAACAGGCCCCATGCCTGTTAAAATCATAGAAGCGTTATAAAAACTGTCAATCCAACCTAATTCGCCAGTAAAATGATAGCCAAAAACACCTATGCCTAATGAGGTTATTAAAAGAATAATGGAATAAAACGCATATTTTGAAACTCTTTTTGCAAAGGCTTTAGGGGATAAAATGTTTTTATTCGTTTTCATTATAACCAATCCATCTAATATGGTCACCCCAAGTTGTTTTTTAAAGTTTATTTACATCAATCCTAAAAAGATCAGCCGCATTTTTCCATAAAATAAGTTCCTTCTTTTCTTCTGGTAATTCTAACTGATTCATAAATTTCAAATATGATTTCATATTTGAAATAGGCCAGTCAGTGCCATAAAGCAAGTATTTGGGGTCACCTGCATACGTAATCATTTCTTCTATTTCTTTTTTCATATAGCGTTCAAACTTATCTGAAAAATCACCAAGTACCAGGCCAGAAATGTCTGCATGTACGTTTTCGTTTTTATAAACGACCTCCATACAATCTTTAATCCAGGGATTTCCAACATGGCAGATCACAATTTTTAAATCTGGATAGTCAACCGCCAAATCATCGATATGAATAGGATGAGAGAATTTAATTTTCCCTCTAGGAGCATAAGTATCACCAGAATGAAACATAACAGGTACATCAAACTCAATAGCCATATCATAAACTACTTTTAATCTGATGTCATTGGGGTAAAAGGGTTCGTAGCCAGGATAAAATTTTAAGCCTTTTATAAGTCCTGCTTCCAGATAATTCCCAATTTCCTTTAAATCCCTGTGATTATAGTTAAGATAACTGATGCCGGCAACAACACCAAGGTTATCACGTCCGCTTATGGCTTCTACCACTTGTTTGGTGCTGGGTCTGTGCTCATTGACCTTATACGAAGATAGCACTAATGAATAATCAACCTTATTTTCCTGCATGGTTTCTGTAAGTTTGTCAAGGCAGTCATTGAGAGAGATTACTCTGTCTTCATGATAGTTGTTTATATGTGTGTGAACGTCTATAATCATTTTATTTTTGGTTATTTTGGATTAATTTTAATGTGCCTCAAGCCAATCCTGCCCAACACCTAAATCAACATCTAGCGGAACGGACAAGGTATAGGCATGTTCCATTTCATATTTTACAATAGTTTTTATGGCTTCCAGTTCAGGTTTATACACATCAAAAACCAATTCATCATGTACTTGTAATAACATTTTGGTTTTATAATTTGAGGCTTCCAGTTTGTTGTGAATGTGAATCATGGCAATTTTAATAATGTCGGCGGCGCTACCTTGAATAGGTGCATTCACCGCATTTCTTTCTGCAGCACCCCGCACTACGGCATTTCTTGAATTGATGTCGTTTAAATAACGACGCCTGCCCAAGACCGTTTGGACATAGCCATGATCTCTTGCAAATTGAATTTGATCATTAATATATTTTCTCAATTTTGGATAGGCAGCATAATAAGTGTCAATTAATTCTTTGGATTCGCCACGAGACAAATCGGTTTGATTGCTTAAACCAAAAGCTGAAACGCCATAAATAATTCCAAAGTTCACTGTTTTGGCATTGCTTCGTTGTTCACGGGTTACTTCATTTAAGGGTACGTTAAACACTTTTGAGGCTGTAGAGGCATGAATGTCTTCACCATTTTTAAAGGCATTAATCATGTTGTCTTCTTCACTTAAAGCTGCGATAATACGAAGCTCAATTTGGGAATAATCTGCCGATAACAGCATGTAATTTTCA
This sequence comes from Yeosuana sp., assembly GCA_036525815.1. GTDB lineage: Bacteria > Bacteroidota > Bacteroidia > Flavobacteriales > Flavobacteriaceae > Yeosuana. Next base: position 5,270 of record DATCZQ010000104.1, read on the forward strand.
TCTCTTGGAATAAAAGCTTTGCGCACCTGACGCCCGCGTTCAGTTCTTATTGGTATATTTTGAAGGTTGGGATTATTACTGCTTAATCGGCCTGTTGCAGCAACCGTTTGCATATAGTCCGTGTGCACTCTGCCGGTTGAAGGTTCCACCTGATTTGGAAGCGCATCCACATAAGTGCTTTTTAATTTCGCGAGCCCTCGGTATTCAAGAATGTGCTGAATGATTATATGATCTTTGGCCAAATAACTTAAAATATCTTCGCCGGTGGCATATTGACCTGTTTTGGTTTTTTTGGGCTTATCTACCAGTTTTAATTTATCAAATAAAATGTCACCTAATTGTTTCGGTGAAGCAATATTAAATTCTTCACCGGCTTCCTTATAAATTTCAGTTTCTAAGTTTTTTATATCGGTGTCTAATTGGCTGGAAAGTGAATTTAAAAATTCTTTATCCAGATTAATACCTTCCAGTTCCATATCAGCAAGAACACGAAGTAATGGAATTTCAATATCATCAAAAAGTTTTTGTGTTTTGGCCTCCACTAATTCTTTTTGAAAATGTTCTTTAAGTTGTAGCGTTATGTCAGCATCTTCTGCTGCATATTCCGTTTGTTTTTCTAAAGGAACCTCACGCATTGATAATTGATTCTTCCCTTTTTTGCCAATGATGGATTCTATTGATAGAGGCGTGTAGTTTAAATAAGTCTCTGCTAATACATCCATACTATGGCGCATATCAGGATTGATCAGATAATGAGCCAGCATGGTGTCAAATAAGGGGCCTTTTACAACTATGTGATATTTACGAAGCACCTTAATATCATATTTTAAATTTTGTCCAATTTTTTGAATGGTTTCTTTTTCAAAGAATGGACGTAATTGTTCAATTAAAGCTTGCGCTTCTTCCCTGTTTTCTGGGAAAGGCAAATAAAATCCTTTACCAACTTCCCAGGAGAAAGCAATCCCAACCAATTCAGCAGTGATCGGGTTAAGGCCAGTAGTTTCTGTATCAAAGCATACACTGGTTTGCTTCATTAAATTTTGAATAAATAATTTAGTAGACATTCCAGAAGCTATACTTTGGTAAAAATGCGGTGTTGTCTCGGCCGTCTTTCTATTGCCATAAGTTGCGGTGGTCTCTGCACTACTCTCATCACCTCCAAATAATGAAAATTGGCCTGCGCCTGCCTTAGCGGCTGGCGTTATATTTTCGGTTTTTTGTTTTTCAGGAGTTAAGGCAGTATTAGTTACATTATTTGGAACGGATTGATTTTTATTAGCAAAGGTTTTTTGAAAATTAACCAAAAGTTGTCTGAATTCTAAGTCTTCAAAAACTTCGGTCACTTTTGATATATCCGGTTCATCTAACTCAAAATCTTTGGCATCAAAAATAACAGGCACATCAAGCATGATGGTGGCTAATTTTTTTGAAAGCATACCGAGTTCTTTATTAGCTTCAATATTTTCTTTCATTTTACCTTTGAGTTCATGGGTGTTAGCTAAAAGATTTTCCATGCTGCCATATTGCTGGATAAATTTTTTGGCTGTTTTTTCTCCAACACCAGGAAGACCAGGAATATTATCTGAGGAATCACCCATCATGCCTAAAAAATCAATCACTTGCAAGGGATCTTCAATTTCAAATTTCTTTTTTACTTCTTCTATGCCCCAAGTTTCATAACCACCCCCAAAAACAGGGCGATACATAAAAATATTATCACTTACCAATTGCGCAAAATCTTTATCTGGGGTCACCATAAAAGTTTGATAACCTTCTTTCTCAGCTTGCTTTGAAAGGGTTCCTATCACATCATCGGCTTCAAATCCGTCTTTTACCATAATAGGAATATGCATGGCTCTTAAGATTTCTTCTATATAAGGAACAGCAATTTTTATAGCTTCAGGGGTGGCATCTCTATTGGCTTTATACGCTTCAAACATTTCAACACGGTCAACACTGCCTCCTTTGTCAAAACAAACGGCTAAATGGTCGGGCCGCTCACGTTTTATTACATCAAGCAAAGAATTCATGAACCCCATAATGGCTGAAGTATCCAAGCCTTTAGAATTGATTCTCGGGTTTTTTATAAAAGCATAATAACCACGAAATATTAATGCATAGGCATCAACAAGAAAAAGTCTTTTTTGATTTGACATGAGATTAATTTTAATGAAGACCATAAAACTACAAAACTTATGCTATGAATAGAAATTAATTGAATTGCAATTTGTAATTTTCGGCATTAAAACTAATACTCATGAGTAATTTTGGAATAGCTATCCATGGAGGCGCAGGCACTTTGATAAAGGGACTAATGACCGAGGCGTTGGAAAGTCAATATAAAATGGCCTTAAAAAATACTTTAGTCACCGGTTATGATCTATTAGAAAAAGGGAGTACTGCGCTGCATGTTGTGGAAATGGTAGTTAAAGCATTAGAAGATTCACCTTTATTTAATGCTGGTAAAGGAGCTGTTTTTACAGCAGAAGGCACACATGAAATGGATGCCAGTATTATGGATGGAAAAACTTTAAATGCAGGAGCTGTTTCTTTGGTAACGGGCATTAAAAACCCTGTGGTATTAGCACGTGATGTGATGCAAAAAAGCAACCATGTTTTTTTAGCTGGCGAGGGGGCTTTGCAATTTGCAAAAAGTAATGGATATGCTATTGAATCACCCGATTATTTTTATGACGAATTACGCTATTGGCAATGGCAGGAAATAAAGGGTGGTGATGGATTTCAGTTAGATCATACTGTAAAAAAAGACAGCAAATTTGGAACCGTTGGGGCAGTAGCTTGTGATCAAAACGGGAATATAGCCGCGGCCACTTCAACTGGAGGAATGACGAATAAAAAATGGGGTCGTGTGGGTGATTCCCCGATGATTGGAGCGGGAGTCTATGCAAATAATAAAACTTGCGCCGTAAGTTGCACGGGAAGTGGAGAGTTTTTTATTCGTGGCGTGGTCGCTTATGATGTGTCGTGTTTAATGGAGCACAAAGGATTATCACTTAAAAAGGCGGCTGATGAAGTAATATATAAACGGATTTTGGAAATTAATGGAGACGGCGGTTTAATCGCAATAGACTCCAAGGGTAATATTGCCATGCCATTTAATACTGAGGGCATGTACAGAGCTTGTAAATCTTACTCGGGTATTGAGGAAATTTCCATTTATAAATAAATTGATTTAAATAAATGGTGATTCTACTGGGAGCGCATTGATTGCCCGAGAATTAATACGAAACTGATCACCATTGGCTAAAACATGAATTTTTAAATTAGCAATCGTCATTGGAGTGCCTACTTTCAATATTTTTTCATTGTTGTGCTCAAGATTACTTCCGTCAAAAATAATGGCCATACCCGATCCTATAATGGTACAGTCATTCCCGTTTTTAATAATCATTCCAGTATCTTCTGCTAATCCAACGCCAATTAAGTCTGGGAATTTGGCTACCGCTTCAGATATACGTCCAAATCTGCCACGTTGAATAAAATGCGTGTCAATTATTAATTGAGGGATTAGATTTAAACCTTTATTCATAATTACAGCCCCTTTTTTAAAGGCTTTGGTGCTACTGCCGCCGGCTATCATTTCATTAGCCATGGCCATAGCGCCGGCACTAGTACCGGCAATCACAAATCCAGTGTCATTATTATAGCGTTCAGAGAGTATAATGTGAAGGCTTGAGCCACCTATATATTTAGAAATTTTAGACTGATCTCCGCCAGAAAACATCACGCAATCTGCACGTTTTATTTGTGAAATGGCTTTGCTTTCTTCTGAATCTTTTTGAGATCTAATATTTAAAACGCTGACGTTTTTACAACCTAAAGTGGTAAAGGCTTTTAGGTAATTTTCACCTACTTCCACAGGAATACTAGAAGCAGTAGGTATAATTACAATATGGGCATCAATGCCACCTGCTTCTTGAACAACATGTGCTAAAATACCTTCTTCAATGTAATCTAATCGATGAATCTCATCCTCTTCAAATCCTTTGTCTTCATTTCCTCCTATTGGAATTAATGTGCCTTTTATCAACTGCATAAAAATCAATCTAGTTTTATTCTGTTCAGCAAAAATAAACTAAATTTTTAATTGAAAATTGTATATATTTATAAACTTTCACTATAGAAAATTTAAAGCCTTTACATTATGAAGATACGAGAAATAAATGCCATGAGAGGTCCAAATTATTGGTCTGTAAGACGTCATAAATTAATAGTTATGGTGCTAGATCTTGAGGAGATGGAAGAACGCCCTTCTGATAAAATTGATGGGTTTTATGAAAGGTTGTTGGAAATGTTTCCAAGCATGTATGAACATCGTTGTTCGGTTGGTGAACCGGGAGGCTTTTTTCAACGTGTTCAAGAAGGTACCTGGATGGGTCATATTATTGAACATATTGCTTTAGAAATTCAATCTATGGCTGGTATGGAAGTTGGTTTTGGTAGAACAAGAGGCTATGGTGAAAAAGGCGTTTACAATGTTGTTTTTGCTTATATGGAGGAATCCGTAGGGCGCTATGCAGCAAAAATTTCTGTAAAAATTTGCGAGGCTTTAATTGATGGAAAGGCTTATGATATGACGGATGATATTCAGCACATGCGTGAACTTAGAGAAGCGGAACGTTTGGGTCCTAGCACAGGATCTATTGTTGAAGAAGCTGAGGCAAGAGGCATTCCATGGATAAGATTAAACAAATATTCTTTATGTCAGTTAGGTTATGGGGCAAATCAAAAACGAATTCAAGCAACTGTAACCAGCGAAACAAGTAGTATTGGGGTAGAATTAGCTTGTGACAAAGAAGACACCAAATTTTTGTTAGAACAGGCACAGGTTGAGGTGCCCAGAGGAGATATTATTAAAAGGGAAAGTAGTTTAGAGGAAGCTTGTAAATATGTTGGTTATCCTTTAGTTATTAAACCTGTTGATGGTAATCACGGAAGAGGCATTACTGTTAACATAAAAAATTATGATGAGGCAATAGTGGCATTTAGGGCGGCTAAAGAAAGCTCACGAAGTGCTGGAGTTATAGTGGAGAAATTTATAACAGGAGAAGATTATAGATTATTGGTTATAAATAATAAACTGGTGGCAGCTGCAAAACGAACACCTGCCCATGTTATTGGCAATGGGAAATCAACGGTTCAGGAATTAATAGATGAGGTTAATAAAGACCCTCGACGCGGGTATGGTCATGAAAATGTACTAACCCAAATTACAGTTAATGATTTGACTAAAACCATTATTAAAGATGCTGGATACATCTTGGAATCTGTGATCCCAAAGGGTGAAATGCTTATTTTAAAAGATACAGCCAATTTAAGCACAGGAGGAACTGCAGAAGATGTCACAGATATAGTACATCCGGCAAATACGAGTATGGCGGAACGCATTTCAAAAATTATTGATTTAGATATTTGCGGTATTGATGTGATGACTACAGATATAACAAAACCGCTTTCTGAAACCGGCGGAGCTGTTTTAGAGGTAAATGCAGGGCCAGGATTTAGAATGCATTTAGCACCAACCAAGGGATTGCCAAGAAATGTGGCAGGTCATGTTATTGATAAACTATTCCCAAAAGGGAATACAGGACGTATTCCTATTGTGGCTATTTCTGGGACAAATGGAAAAACCACCACCACAAGGTTAATTGCTCATATTGCAAAAATGAATGGTTATCGTGTTGGTTATACAACAACTGATGGGGTTTATATTCAAAATAGGTTGCTTATGACTGGTGATTGCACGGGCCCGGCAAGTGCGGAATTTGTCTTGAAAGATCCAACCGTAAATTTTGCAGTGTTAGAATCTGCACGTGGTGGTTTGTTGCGGGCAGGACTAGGGTTTAAAAATTGTGATATTGGCATTGTAACTAATGTGGCAGCTGATCATTTAGGCTTAAAGGGCATTCACACTATAGAACAATTGGCAAAAGTAAAAGGCGTCATTCCGGAAACGGTTTTGCCTAATGGTTATGCTATTTTAAATGCTGATGACGATTTGGTTTATGATATGCGTCGTTCCGTAAACTGTAATGTCGCATTATTCTCAATGGATGAAAACAATCCTAGAATAAAAGCTTTACAGCGATTAAATGGTATATCAGCCATCTATGAAAATGGATATGTCACAATTTGCAGGGGTGAATGGAAAATGCGTGTTATGAAAGCAGAAGATATTCCATTAACTTATGGGGGTAAGGCAACTTTTATGATTCAAAATATATTACCAGCTGTTCTAGCTGCTAATATCCAAGGAATTAGTATTGAAGATATGAAGGCTGGATTGGAAACTTTTATCCCATCGCCATCTCAAACACCGGGACGATTAAATTTATTTGAGTTCAAAAACTTTACAATTTTATTGGATTATGCTCATAATCCAGCTGGAATGCTGGCTTTAAAGAAATTTACCGATACTCTTGAAGCTACTGTTAAAGTAGGTATTATTGCAGGTGTTGGAGATAGACGTGAAGAAGACACCAATCAGATTGGAAGTATCGCTGCGCAAATGTTTGATGAAATAATTATTAGACAAGATAAACGCTTACGCGGAAGAACAGAACAGGAGCTTATTAAAATGTTGGATGATGGTATTAAAATGGTCGATAAAAATAAAAAAACAACCATTATTCCATCAGAAAAAGAGGCCATTACATATGCTGTTAAAAATGCAATAAAGGGATCTCTAATTATACTTTGCAGTGACGTGATTCCAGATGCATTGGAACTAGTTCAAAAATTTAAAGAGCAGGAAACAAAAGGAGAGCTAATATTTGCAAACTAGGTTTTATATACTGCATTCTGTTTTTGGCTATTAAACTTTTATCATATAATCTGATTGAATGGACTCATTGGGGACATCTTGATTTTTAGTCATGCTAAAATATTGATGGATGGCATAGGCGCCTGTGACCCCTTGTTTATATAGTGCTATATAGCCCACTTGAAAATTTTTATAATCACTATTGATTTTTTTTAAATCCGCTTTCATAGGCAAATTGCTCTGGCCTTAGATCAGCTAAGATACTCGGGTATTTTTTCAGGAGTTTTAAATACTGATAATTATTGCAATAATTATCTTTTTCTATAACGCCAGCCGAGTAAAAACTTTGGTGTTAGGGGGTTCTTATTAATATTAAATTGTTAATCTTACATTAAATACCATGCAATTAAGTGTTTAACTTTTTACATTTGAAAAAAAAATTCTATGTCCCGATTTTTTATTGTCCTAGTAGTTTTTTCTTTATTGTTTTTTGTAGTCGAATTTTACGCCTTTCAGGCACTAAAAACCATTTCAAAAAACAAGTATGTGAAAATTATATGGGTATTAGCTGCTTTGGCTATTTACATTAATCTATTTTATACTGTTTTTTCCACACCACGAAGCGCCGGTCAGACGATTAGGTTTCAACTCGCAGCTGGGTTTTTACTCACTTTTTTAATTCCTAAATTGGTGATAGTCGTTATGATGTTTGGTGAAGATGCGGTCAGGATTGTTCAAAAAACAGTGTCTTTTGTTTCACCCGGGACTACCCAGCCTATTCCAAGTAGGCGTTTATTTGTTTCTCAATTAGCACTGGTATTAGCGGCTATTCCCTTTACGTCTTTTTTATATGGAATCTTTCAAGGAAAGTATAATTATAAGGTTTTAAAATATCAATTATCTTTTGAAGATTTACCCGAAGCATTTGATGGCTTTACTATTACGCAGATTTCTGATATTCATTCAGGAAGTTTTACAAATCAGGAAAAAATTCAATATGGTATAGATTTGATTAATGAACAACAGTCAGATCTTATTCTTTTTACTGGTGATATTGTAAATAATAAGGCAGATGAAATGGATAACTGGATTGATTTGTTTAAAAATTTTGAGGCACCCTTTGGTAAGTTTTCAATTTTAGGAAACCATGACTATGGTGATTATGTGGATTGGGATTCAAAGGAAGAAAAGGCAAAGAATTTTGAGGCGGTTAAGGAGGTTCATCCTAAAATTGGTTTTGATTTACTTTTGAACGAGAACCGCATTATTGAAAAGGACGGACAAAAAATAGCTATAGTAGGTGTAGAAAATTGGGGTAAGGGTTTTAACCAAGCTGGAGATCTGGAAAAGGCTTCTTTAGGATTGGAAAAGAAAGATTTTAAAATATTGATGTCTCATGATCCATCGCATTGGGAATATAAGGTAAAGAATGATGATTTTAATTACCATCTTACCTTGAGCGGTCATACGCACGGACTTCAAATGGGCATAGAGATACCTGGAATTTTTAGATGGAGTCCATCACAATATGTTTATAAACAATGGGCCGGATTGTATTCAGAATTTGGAAGGTTTATAAATGTCAACAGAGGTTTTGGTTACCATGCGTTTCCGGGACGAGTTGGTATTTGGCCGGAGATAACTGTTATTGAATTAAAAAAAGGACCGAGTAATACTTAATTTGCTTGAATTCGTAATAAATTTTGGTTTAATAGGTTATAATTATGTTGAAATTGTTTATTTTTAATTTCATATCAATTTG
>DATCZQ010000105.1:0-6815 GCA_036525815.1 Yeosuana sp.
CGTTGTTGCTTACAATAGCGCTAAAATACTATTTGTGAAATATGCTTTTAAAATCACGCCATTTACTATAGAAACATTAAAAACCACCTTTCTTATTCTAATATGTGTAGCCGTATTTTATTTTTGGGAATTTCCATTTCATGCCATTATAAATATTGCATTAAAAACAACATTATTTGCAGCATTCTATGGATTCGTAGTTTACATGTTTAAACTCTCTGATGATGTTTCTAAGATTTTAGATACTCTATTAAAACGTGTTGGCATTAAATAAAACAGAAAACCCTGCGAAGCTGCTTTGAGGCAAACATATCGCAGGGCTTTCCAACTAACCAACCAAATTTATTAACGTCTTCTTTTTGCGTCAGACGCTTTATTATTACCGTTTCTAGAATTACTTTGGCTTTGTGCTTTTGAAGTTCTATTTTGATTAGAACGCTCTGCAACTTGCGGTGTATTTCTAGTTATTGTTTTATTATATGTACGAGTATTTGAGGTTTTTGGTTGTTGTTTTACTGAATTATTTCGTTGTCTAACTACCTCATGAGATCTCGTTTTATTATCACTGTTATTTCTATTAACGGTTTGATTTGACCTTCTATTGTCATTTAAGTGAGAATAATCTTTTTTCGAATTATTATTGTCTCTTTTGATAACATTATTATTCACTCTGTTGTCATTTCTACTCGTGTTGTGTTTATTTTCTAAATGTGTAAATTCTCTTTTATTATTAGAATTTGATCTTAATTTAGAATTATCGCGTCGGTTTTCATTATAACTTCTATTGGCTGTTGCATAACTTCTATTTCTTTCGATTTTTTTTCCTCGTCTTGTTGCAACTGATGTCGTTGGCCTGTAGTTGTTATAAAATGGTCTATTATAAGAATATCGAACTGGATTATAATATTGTCTGTAAGGTCTGTTATAAACTACACAATAGTTATAAGATGGAACGCTGTAATAATTATGCCAAGGTCTGTATACATAAAACCTGTTATAAGTATTTATATATCCTGAACAATGAGAAAAGACGTTGTGTCTGTTGTAATGAACATATAGACCACCAACTCTTGAAATATAACCATAATTATTATAGTTAATATTTACATTGCCTGCTTGTGAAATACGTCCGTAATAATCATAATAAATTGGGACGTTCTCTATTTGGATAACGGCTCCATATTCATCATATTGAACATAGGTATTATAATCATAACCAGAATTAAAACTAACATTCAGATTAGGAGACCCTATGGATACATTTAGGTTAGACCTGTTGTTCAAAATGTTAAAATCAAACTGACCATCAGGAAATACAGAAAATTCAATGCCACCTTCTACAAATATGAAAGAATTACCATAACCATTAATAAAAGTTGTTGCATTTTCACTGTTGTTAATTGATTTGTCTGTCGCTGCTGTAGCAGTAATTCCCATAAGAATTAAACTTGCTAAAAATATTGTTCTTTTCATAATTGTCAGTTTTAATTGTGAGACAATAGGTTAATTACAAACAGCGTGCCACAAAATATTTTGAACGTAAAAAGGCTGTTTTCAGTAATTAAACAGGACGCTATTTTATTACATAAAAAATGGTTAAATTAGTAGGACGAAGCCACAATTCTATTTTTTTAAATATTTAAACAGAAATAGCTTAATAAGCTTTTAGGGATATTTGAAAAATTATTAAATTATTCAAAAGGAATGGAAGACCATATCAGTCATGCAGATAATTATTTAGATAATCATTATATACATAGGAGTAACTGGTTGAGAGCCGCCGTACTTGGTGCTAATGATGGTATTTTGTCAACAGCCAGTATCGCCATTGGTGTTGCTGCTGCTAGTGATGTTAGAGATCCTGTTGTATTAGCCACTTTAGCGGGGCTTGTTGCGGGTGCGCTGTCAATGGCCGCCGGCGAATATGTTTCTGTAAGTTCTCAAACAGATATAGAAAAGTCTGATATTGAAAGAGAAATAGTAGAGCTAAAAGAAATGCCAGAAATAGAGCTGTTGAGACTGGCAGAAATTTATGAACAGCGTGGCTTAAAAAAAGAGACGGCTTTAATGGTAGCTAAAGAATTTACAGCTCATGATGCTTTAGGCGCGCATGTGAGAGATGAATTGGGTATCAATGAGATCAGCCAAGCCAAACCAATTCAGGCAGCATTGGCATCGGGGGCTTCCTTTACGCTTGGAGGTTTACTTCCTTTTTTAGTCACTGTTTTTTTTCCTTTAAAAAACATGGAATATTTCCTGTATGCATCAGCTATATTGTTTTTAATTATTTTAGGAGCACTTGCTGCTAAAACAGGAGGCTCCAATGTAATTAAAGCAGTTCTTAGAATTGTGTTTTGGGGCACTATAGCCATGGGAATTACAGCGGCTGTGGGCTATTTGTTTGGAGTAAATATTTAACTAGTTTAATTGCTTTTTTATTTTTTTAGAACTAAAGAGATTATTTTATGGAAAAAAATATGGTGACTTGTAAAAATTGTGAAAAGGAATTTAACGACAATTTTGAGTTTTGTCCGTATTGTGGCCAAAAATCAAATGATGAACTCACTTTAGGGGTTTTATTTTATAATACTATAAGTAACTATTTTTCTTTTGATGCCCGTTTTTTCAAAAGTTTTATTCCTTTAATGATTAAACCTGGGTATTTAGCCAAGCAATTTTTGGAAGGGAAACGGCTTCTTTACTTGCACCCTGCCCAAATGTATTTGTTCATTTCGGTGGTATTCTTTTTTCTGTTTTCATTTAATGTGCGTGATCAAGTGGAATCTTTAGATAAAGTCTTGGAGAAAGAGTTTGAAAACGAAAAAATCGCAGACACTATTAAATCGCAAGCAATAGATTCTGCAACAATAGCCAATATTACAAAACCTTTGAAGGATTCAAAATATTTAACGGGGATTAAAGATAAAGAATTAAAAAATTTAGATTCAATTATTAGAGTAGATTCGAAAAAAGCGGATATTCCTAAAATGACTTTTAATTATGATTCTAAAAAAGTAGATTCATTAATTAAAGCTAAAGCTCCAATTGAAGAACAGCTAAAAGCAATGGGAATGAAAGAGGATGCAAATTGGCTTACTCGACGTTTGTATACTCAAGTACTTAAATTTCAGACTAATAAAAAAGGAGGAACTATATTACAAACTTTTTATGATAGTGTTCCTATTGCGCTTTTTATATTGCTGCCAATTTTTGCTATGATTTTAAAACTGTTTTTCTGGAGGAGAGGCTCATTTGCACATCATCTGGTTTTTAGTTTCTATTATTATTCCTTTTTATTTACTGTTTTTACTATCATATTGGCTGCTAAATTTATTTGGCAAATTCCAGATGGATTAATTTGGGGAATTGTAGTTTCTACTTTTTTCTATTTGTTTTTAGCCATAAAGCATTTTTATAAACAAAGCTATTTTGCGAGTTTCTTTAAAACAGGTTTAGTCACTTTTGTTTATATGATATTTGTATTACCAATAGCTATAGGCGTAATGTTTGCCGCTGCATTTATGTTTTATTGATTATAGATTTTGTTACTGAGAGTAAAAAAATAGGACATCGAAACTAGTTGCGGATTACCAAGCAATTTTTCTATAAACTTAAAGTTTTTCTTTCAAATATTTACCAGTTACAGAAGACGGCGTATTTATTATTTCTTCAGGAGTTCCAATAGCCACTATTTGGCCACCAGTTTCTCCGCCTTCAGGACCTAGATCAATAATGTAATCGGCACATTTTATAAGTTCCAAATTGTGCTCAACCACGATGATAGAATGGCCGTTATCAATAAGTGCATTAAATGATTTTAAAAGTTTTAAAATATCATGAAAATGCAGACCGGTAGTAGGTTCATCAAAAATAAAAAGCGCCTTTTCTTTATTAGCACCTTTACCTAAAAAAGAAGCTAGCTTGATACGTTGTGCTTCGCCACCGGAAAGGGTAGAAGAGCTTTGGCCTAAGGTCACATAACCTAAGCCAACATCTTGTAAAGGTTGTAGTTTGTTTTTAATCTTAGTCTGCTTATTGGTGTCAAAAAAAGAAATAGCATCATCAATGGTCATATTTAAAATGTCATCAATGTTTTTATCTGCAAAAGTCACTTCAAGCACTTCTTTTTTGAATCTTTTGCCTTTACACGTTTCACATTCCAAATGCACGTCTGCCATAAACTGCATTTCAATGGTTACTTCACCTTCGCCTTTGCAAGTCTCACAGCGGCCGCCATCTACATTAAAAGAAAAGTGCTTCGCTTGATAGGCTCTAATAGTACTTAATTTTTGATTAGCATATAAGGCTCTGATATCATCATAGGCTTTAATATAGGTCACAGGATTAGAACGTGAAGATCTTCCTATGGGATTTTGGTCGACAAATTCTATATGATTTACATTACTAAAATTACCTTCAAGCTTATTAAATTGCCCGGGTTTATCACCAAAATCTGTTAACTTTTTCTGCAGTGCAGGATGAAGTATTTTTTTTACTAGTGTACTTTTTCCACTACCTGAAACGCCGGTAACCACTGTTAACATGCCAAGTGGAAATTTGACATCAATATTTTTTAGGTTATTTTCTCGTGCCCCCACAATATCGATATGATATTTGGAAGTTCTTCTTGTTTTTGGGATTTCAATTTCTAAAGTTCCATTTAAGTAGCCTGCTGTTAAGGAATTTGATGCTAGGATATCTGTGTAGGTTCCATGAGCGACCACATGACCGCCAAAGGTTCCTGCTTCTGGACCAATATCAATGATATTATCAGCCGCTTTCATAATGTCTTCATCATGTTCCACTACTATAACGGTGTTTCCTAATTCTCTCAAAGATTTTAAGACGGAGATCAATCGTTCAGTATCCTTAGGATGCAAGCCAATACTCGGTTCATCTAAAATATACATGGATCCAACCAAACTACTTCCTAATGAGGTGGCCAGATTGATGCGTTGACTTTCTCCACCTGAAAGTGTGTTTGATTTTCTGTTTAAGGTTAAATAGTCCAGACCCACATTTGAAAGGAACAATAGTCTATTATTAATTTCTTTTAATAGCCTATCTGCAATTTTAGCATCATAATCATTTAATTCTAAATTCTTAAAAAAGCCGGTTAACTTATTTAAAGGCATTTCTACCAGATCAGTGATTGTTGCGCCACAAATCTTAACATAATTAGCTTCAATTCTTAAACGTTTACCATTACAGGTCTTGCATTTTGTTTTACCACGGTAACGGGAGAGCATGACTCTGTTTTGAATTTTATAGGCCTTTGCTTCGAGCTCTGCAAAAAAGGAATTAAGACCTTCGAAATATTGGTTACCTTCCCAAATGAGCTGTTTTTGTTCTGCTGTTAATTCAAAATAAGGTTTGTGAATGGGAAAATTGAATTTATGTGAATTATTGACCAATTGATCTCTGTACCAGCTCATACTTTCTCCGCGCCAAGGAAAAATGGCATTCTCATAAACAGATAAGCCTGTATTTGGAATCACTAGATCATCATCAATCCCAATAATGTCACCATAACCTTCACATTTTGAACAAGCACCATAAGGATTGTTAAAACTAAATAAATGAATGTTTGGTTCTAAAAAAGTAATACCGTCCAGTTCAAATTTGTTACTAAAAGGTTTTAAAGAACTATCGCTTAGTGTTTCAATGATACATTCCCCTTTTCCTTCAAAAAAAGCAGTCTGAACGGCGTCAGCTAATCTATTTTCAAAATCTTCTTCATCTTTGATAATAATTCTATCGACTACTAAAAAAATGTCATTGGTACTTAAGTTTTTTACTTCATCAATTCTTAAAACATCCTTATTAACTTTAATTCTGGCATATCCTTGTTGCTGTAAAACCTTTAGTTTATCCTGCATTTCTCTGCCACTTTCCAAATGAATAGGAGCGAGGAGCAATAGTCTTTCACCTTCAGAAAACTTCTTGATGTAATTCAAAACATCTGAAACGGACTCTTTTTTTACTTCATTGCCTGTTACAGGAGAGTATGTTTTACCAATTCTGGCAAACAATAATTTAAGGTAATCATAAATTTCAGTGGTGGTGCCAACAGTTGAACGCGGATTGGTCGAATTCACTTTTTGTTCAATGGCAATAGCAGGGGCAATGCCTTTTATATAATCAACTTTTGGTTTATTTAGCCTGCCCAAAAACTGACGCGCATAACTTGACAAACTTTCTACATAGCGTCTTTGTCCTTCAGCATATAAGGTATCAAAAGCTAAACTAGACTTTCCAGAACCAGATAAACCGGTAATTACAACAAGTTTATTTCTGGGGATTACCACATCAATATTTTTTAAATTGTGTAATTTCGCCCCTTTAATAATGATATTATGTTTCGGATTGACGTCTGAAAGATTAGTAATCATAGCTTTTAAAGAATAATTTTGCAAAGATACTATAAGTATTTTTATCCTTCTAAATTTATTATTTATAGCCTTTAAAAGTGATCATTATGTAACTGTTTTATCATACTCGATTCATTGGTTTTTATGTATTTCATCGTAAAAATTGCATTTTTAACTGTTTATAAGTTGAAAAAAAGCCACAAATTATTGTTTTTTAAGATTGTTTGTGATTATATTTGACATGATATTAATCATAAAATACTTCTAGCCTATAGCAGAAAATTACTTTTAAATAATTAACCCCAAGCAAAGAAGATCTCTTCTATGCATTAAAAGTAATGATTATGCAACACGAAATTATACCAGATGCTACATTAGTTAGCAGATATATAAAGGGAGAAGAGTATGCCTTAGAAATTCTTATTAACAGGCATAAACAAAAGA
>DATCZQ010000106.1:0-20190 GCA_036525815.1 Yeosuana sp.
AAAAGCTTTGGCGCCTCCAATACTTTCAAATAATTCACCTACAATTCTGGAACCTATAGTTCCTCCTAAGGCAGAAAATATGATAATTAAACCTGACATTGGTGAATGCAAGTTTTTTGGTAATGAGCTTAGAACCGTTGAATTCAACAATGGATAAATAGGCGCAATAAACAACCCGATTAAAGGCAAAATATAGCCCAACAAGGGCACATCCACCAAACTTTTTATTTCAACTAAAGAATCCATTTCAACTTTTAATTGAGGCAATACGCTTAATAAAATACCTCCAGAAATGACAATACAGATGACAACAAGCGTAACCCATGACATGAATTTTGATAAATATCCAGCCAAAAATCTACCTAAGGCCAATGACAAAGCCAATATACTGGCCATTTGAACACTTAATGTTACACTGAATTTAAATATCTTTTCATTGAATCTTGGCAGCCAGGTCATAATACCTTGTTCTATCATTACAAAAAAGAAGGCTGAAGCTAAAAACACTAAAACTAATGGTACAATGATGAGTTTTAAAGATCGCGTTAAATCTTCCTTTAGGCTTGACCCAATAGCTTCTACTTCATATTCAATTTTAGAAAAAAGTAAGAAAATGAATGAAATTACAATTAAGCCAGAAAGCAAATAATATACATTTAACCAGGCATTTTCGTCTGTATCAGAATAGAATGCTGGAAACAAAAAATATGCAGAAGCAATACCCACCATAAAAAATCCTTCAATAGAACTCATCAAGGAAGAATGCTCTTTTTTTGATGAGGTTACAACGCCAATTAGAGAATACACTGATAATTTTATCAAAGCAAAACTGATCCCAATGGATAAGAACAATATCTTGGTATAAACGAACGAATTTCCAAAGATCATTATTAAACACCCAAAGAACACAAGCGCCAAACCACTTAACATGGCCTTTTTATAACCAAATCTTGGCAAAAATGAGGCTATAAGAAAGGACACAATAGCAATTGGTAAATCTTTAAAGGCCTCAAGAAGCGACGCTTGAGATTCACTCACATGATAAACATTGATTGATTTGGCTATCACTATTCCTACACTATTGAGTAAAATAGCAAACACAAAATAGTTTAAAAAGATGGATATTTTAATTCCCAGATTCTTCATATTCCTGTTTTTAATAAATTAATGACCACCGCCAGCCGGCATCACCGAATGATCTCCATTATCCGATTTCGGTTCCTTCAAACGCAGCGCTAAAACCCCGGAAATAATAAAAAATACCCCTCCTAATAAAATAGCATTTACCGCACTATTCCCTAAAAGATTTTTTACAATCGGGCCAAAAGTTATGGTTTGAATTCCCATGGGAATCACTATCATCATATTTAATATCCCCATATACACGCCTCTTCTTTCCTGCGGAACAATTTTAGATACCATAGAATAGGGAATCCCCATCATGGCAGCCCAACCAACACCAAATAAAATCATAGGCAAAATGACTAAAAAAGGATCTTGAATATGAGGTATTGATAACATGGCAATACCTGTTAAAAACAAACTAAACACATAAACCTTTTTGCCTCCAAATTTCAAAGCTAACGGCACTAAAGCCAGTGCAACAACTATAGTAGAAACATTGTAAGTGGTATTCATTTTTGCCGCCTGACTCAAAGCCTGCGATTTATCAAAATTCATGGTCTCTTCAAATAAGGGTGCTATAAATTGCCAATAAACAAATAATGCATACCATTGAAACAAATAAACCCCGGATAACTTCCACATAAAATTGGGCATTTCTTTAATGGCATCTACAATTTCAAAAAAAGGTGTTTTAATTCTCTCTACAAATGGTAGAGCATTGTGCTTATTTATATCTTCCAATTCTTTATCTGTAGGCGGAATTTCAGGTGTTTTTAATACGGACCATAAAATGGTTGAAACAGATAATATTGCCCCAATAAAAAACGAATAATATAGCCATGTAGGTATCTTATCTGAAGATTCAGCAACACCGCCACCGAACCAATCTTGAAATAAAAATATAGACGCATTCGCTAAAACAATTCCGGCACCCACAAAAAGACTTTGCATTTGATACCCAAAACTCAATTGCTGATTTGGTAATTTATCACCAACAAAAGCCCGATATGGTTCCATAGCCATGTTATTCCCTACATCTAAAATCCATAAAAGTCCTACTGCAAACCACAATGCTGGGCTAAAAGGAAAGGCAAACAAACATAAACTTCCAATGATGGCGCCTATCATAAAAAAAGGTTTTCTTCTACCCCAACGTGGCGACCATGTTTTATCTGAAACAGCTCCAATAATAGGCTGAATAATTAAACCAGTTACTGGTCCCGCCAAATTTAATAACGGTAAATCTTCATGATGAGCCCCTAAAAAAGAAAAAATTGGATTTACAGCCGTTTGTTGCAATCCAAAACTAAATTGGATTCCTAGAAATCCAACATTCATATTAAATATTTGCCAAAAAGATAAGGTTGGTTTAGATAACTTCATAGTCTATATTTTTCGGATTTTAATTTTTGAATAGTTCACTATATTTTAATTACATGATAATTAACTTTTTTTGTTTAAGTCTTTTATTAAGGCACTATTGGTAAATAAACATCCGCTTCCCAAGTTAATTCATTTCCGCCGTCATGAGGGTCATTCTTAAAAATTTCTATGGGATTAAAATTCAGTGCGATGTTATTAGAATTAGCATAATCTATAATAGTAAACCAAGCACGGTCTGAGATTGAGAAATTACCATTAAACTTTACTTTAAGTGCCCTTTTTGATGGTATATCCCTAATTATGATATCATTAAAATCGGGATAATTGTTTTCTCTTTCTATTGGAAAGCAAAAATCAAACTTTATAAAATCTTCCTTGAAATTCCAAAAAGTAACTTCGAGAAAAGGATGTCCTATAATTTTAAGATGGTTGTTTCTTATATACGTAAGCGGCAGATCAGAATAATTAATCATCTGCAAAGCCTTTTCATGTATGGTGGATCCTATAGATGAACAAACACAATGACTCGCTGGTATTTCTGCTTCTTCAACCGGCGAAACTTTGAACTTTTCAGAATCTTCAATCACAACATTTTTAACACTTTGAACAGCTTTGATGCTTCTCTTTACAAAATTATTTTTCGAGTAAAGCACCTCAATATTTTGAATGAAACTATGGTTCTCATCTTTAATTTTTGCAGTTACCAAGGTGGTATTAGTATCATACCTTTCAAATTCCCAGTCAATTCGCAAAATAGTATCTCCTAATCCCAATTGTTGTTGAATTTTAGTAAACGGTGTTTTGTTTAATGTTTGAACAACTACTTTATTGAAGGACTCATCATTATTCCAATTCAGCACATGATTGTAAACAATACCCGGAGCCTTATCTGTTTTAAAAGTTACTTTATAATTATAATCTTTTATAAAAAAATACCATATACCTGTAATAAATACAAGTAAAATAACCGTCACTTTTATAAATTTAGAAACCACCTTTAATTTTTAAAGTTCAATTTTTCATTAACTAAATCTCCTATTTTAATACCTTGGCCAATCCCAACCTCAACTGCCGATCTATAATGAATACCACCATACATCCTACTTATTGCCGCTTCTTGAGCTGCTTGTTTAAACGAACTGTATGTTCTAATAGGCAAACCATAACGGAGTTCACTATCGTCTAAAAAGCTAAAATCATCTCCAAAAATGCTTGTGAGTGCCGTCGATGCGGCTCCAGACACCACAGAATGTCCGCTGGTATATTCAGGGAAAGGTGGCGTTTGTAATGTGGGTTTCCACTCCTCATCTATATATTTATTAATTAAAGTTTCAGGTCTAACCAAATTACTTCTATATTTTTCATCCCAACAACTAATAAAAGCGTCAGCTATTGCAATTGAGGTTTTAGCGTAAGTATAAACCGTTTTGTCAAAATCAGCATTACTATTTTTGCAAGCGATTTGAGCAATTAAAATCCAATGTGCTCCCGGTGTGATTTTTTTGGTTGCAAACATGAGATGACCTCTGGTTACCGACACATAAGGATTACAATCCCAAAATCTTGCCATAGCAACTTCTTCAGACTCATCGCCCTCAATATCAATTTTCTTGCTTATGTCATAAACCTCTTTTAATTCTTTGTAAAAATCTGAATCTTTATCCATTGAAAACACTGGTGGTGGGATAGGTTTAAACTGATTTGCAGAATCTAAAACAAACGGTCTTATTTTATTCCAATGCGGTTCTAAACCATCCATATATGAAGGAGGTGTAGGTTGCCACCTGCCTTCTTCATAAGAATCAACACGATATTTTGGCATAGTACGCGTTTGATTATAATTGTCAGAACTCATCCATTCAGCAATATAGTTAGAAACCTCTAAGGCATAGTTTTTTGAATCTTCAAATTGTTTAGGATTTATATTTTTCCAAACTTGGGATAAGCTATCCTCATAGACTGTAAGCATGTCTTCAGAAAAAATCAAACGCTTACTCATATGTAGATGAGCCATAAACGCTGCCAATTGATAATTAATGTCTTTTGAGGAATCGGCTATTGGTATTTTATCCAGATGCACAATTTGTTTACTTAAAGAATTATAATCAGGGTTGTTTTGAGCAATAATTTCATAAGCTGCTAAATTTGGATATGCAAAAACGCGACTTGCTACAGGTGGCGAGAAAATATCATGCACCATAACATCAATCACTTTATTAACGGTATTATTGAAATCGTTGGGAGTGACCACAATATTTTCATGCTTTTTACTACAAGAAGTCAAAACCATTACTATGGCTATTAGATTCAACCCTATCTTATTAAATTTCATGATAAAAAATTATTTTATTGTTTTATTATTTCGTAAACCTGTGTTTTCTCATTATTGAGAACAACCATAAGGTATGATTTTCCACTTATATTTAAAATTTCTAAATGCCTGATGGATTTTCCACTGAGATTTAGTCCTAATTGATTTCCCAAAATGATTTTTGATTCTGATTTTATTAAAGCTCCCGGAAATGAATCAAACCGACCTTGAAATGGGGTTACTCCATAATAATTCCCACCGGCAAGAATATCCGATTTACCATCAAAATCAAAATCAAAACTCACAAAACTGGTTATCGGGGAAACTTGTAGTTCATTTTTAAAAGGAACAAACGAAAATGTTCCTGCTTCATTTTTTAGATATCCTGAATGCAATTCATTCACCTGCAAAATAATTGCCTTTTTCAATGCCTCTTTTTCCAGGATAGATCCTATTGGTTTTCCTGCAAAATCCTTGTAAGTAACAAATTTCCTTTTAAGACCTACTATTTGACCAGATAACATGTCAAAATCCATTAAGGGGTAGTAAGACCCGTTTCTTTCTGTGCATATTATCGTTTCTGTACGTCCGTTATTATCAAAATCGGCATAGAACATTTTCATAGGAGCATTATCTGATGCCTTAAATTTTGAATTGGTCCCCCAATTTCCTAATAAATAATCGTCATCGCCATCACCATCAATATCAAAAGGTATAATACTTTGCCATAGCCCATTTAAATCATCTTTAAACACATTTACTTCTTTTAATTCGCCTTTTGTGTTCTTGAAGAATTTAGGTGACATCCACTCACCTACCACAATTAAATCTGCAGTACCATCATTGTCAAAATCATTCCAAATAGCATCTGTAATCATACCTGCTTTTTGAAGCGCATCATTTTTTATGATTGAAAAACGGCCTGAATCATTTCTTAACAGATACGAATTTGGAATGTTTCCAAAATCATAAGACACGGTATTACTACCAACAAATAGATCTAAATCCCCATCGTTATCAAAATCAAAAGCTTTTATAACAGAGGCGTTTTCATAATATTCCGGAAGTGGCACAGACACAAAACTAGAATCATTTTGAACAAAATAAGAATCCAATAATGGTTTCATTTTTCCATAAAAATCAGCGCCTCCAGTTCCAAGAAATAAGTCGTTTTTACCATCTTCATTAAAATCTTCAATAACAGCAGACACTACTTCTTGAAGAGAGTCTTTAGTGATTGAAGGCATGTTGGTTTGTTTAAACCCATCATCGTCTTGTATATATATTGTTGAAGATATACGTGTTGATCCTCCAAAGAAAATATCGTCCTTTTGGTCGTTATTTAGATCTCCAATAGCCATGGCCGGTCCTCTATCCGAAACTTGATACGGAATTAGTTTTTGGCGATTGAAGTCTATATAAGGATCTTCTTGGTGAGTAAAGTCAATGCCCAAATTAGTATCAACCAGATTAAACAGCAAATTAGATTTTTTTTGTAAAGAGTTGTAATGGTAGGGCTTTGTGTTATTGACCCCAATCACTAAGGTTTGATTGGTTTTTACCTTTTTTAATGTTTGAAATGTTCTATCAGGCCATATAACTTTTATAGAATCTACAGTAGTTTTACTCCCAAAACCAAAATGGATTATGGGTTCTGAAGAAGCCTGAAAACCTCGAACCGTATAAAGTTCCTTATACTGTATTTCACCTTCACTATAGGCAATAACTTTAGACCCAATTCCAATACTATTAGGTGTTTTATAGTTAAATTTTATTTTTAAAAAATTAGCCCTTTGGTTTGTTATATTTTGATAAAGTGTTGGTGAGGCATTGATATTATTGGTTACCAAGTCGATATCACCATCATTGTCTAAATCAGCCATGGCGGTCGCACCAGAAATAGTGTTTTCGTTTGAAATCCATTCGCCAGATTTATCTTCAAAATGTAATTTTCCATCGCCTTTATAAATATAATTATGAACATTTCCCGAAGGCATTAAGTTAAGTGCTTCTTGATCGACAAGTTTCGTGTTATCAATTTTAGTTTGAATCTGGTCGCTAGAAATAAATTTTATAAAATCGAGATTATTTGGTCTTTTAGGAATACCATTCGAAATAAATATATCTTGCTCGCCATCTTGATTATAGTCTGCAAAAAGTACACTCCAACTCCAATCTGTAGCAGCTACACCACTTAAAAGTGCTGTTTCTAAATACGGTGCATTTTGCTGATTTACAAACAACATATTTCGGGAAAACTGGTAATTGTATCCAAACTGTTTAATGCGCAGCTCTTGTATTTGAATATTATCGTCTCCTTCAGAAGATTTTAAAACTACTTCGTCTTCAGGTAACATATCCAAAGACATAATGTCTGGCCAACCATCATGATTAATATCGGCTACATCATTTCCCATGGAAAATCTTGAGGTATGGCCAAAATATGTTTTTAAACTTTCTGTGAAGGTTCCGTCTCCATTATTTAAATAATAGTAGTCATCTTCATGAAAATCATTTCCAACAAAAATATCTGGAAAACCATCTTGGTTAAAGTCTGAAATTGAAACACCTAAGCCATACCCATTTACGCCTCCAAAAATACCCGCCTGTTCGCTTACATCAACAAAACGGTCTCCATCATTTCTTAATAATTTATCGCCCGTCTGGTAATTTCGCTTATTTCTTAAACTTGCTTTACCAAAGGACTCTTGAGTGTGTATGGCATGATTTAAAATATACATATCTAAATCGCCATCTAAATCAAAATCTAAAAAAGCAGCTGAAGAACTAAAAGTATCAAAATCTAAACCGTATTGTGATGCACTTTCTGTAAATGTATTATTGCCATTATTAATGTATAATTCATTAAAACCATTAAAACCATTAATGCCAACCACTGCACACACATAAATATCCAAAAAGCCATCACCATTAACGTCCCCCATAACAGCTCCTGTATTCCAAGAACTATTACCAGCAACTTGAGCTGTTTTTGTAATATCTTCAAATTTTAAATTGCCTTTGTTTAAATACAATTTGTTTTTTACTTGATTTCCTGAAAGAAAAATGTCGGGCAAATCATCGTTATTTATGTCGCCAATTGCAATACCACCACCATTATAAAAATATAGATAATCCAAAATATTTAATTCATTGGTTTCGGTAAGAGTATTTACAAATGTTAAACCCGTATCTTTTGGTTTGGGCGTGCTAAATAGGAGCTCGTCATCCTTACAGCTTAACAAAAGCGTTAATAAAAATGTGTACGTAACAATTTTATTCATTGATTGAGAATATCTTAGGCTTTTCATTATTAATAGCAACAACTACGTATTGTTTCCCTTGCTTATCTTTAAATGTTTTTATATGCTTGACCTCATTTTTAACAAAAAATCCTGATGTTTGGTAATCCTGCCATTCAAAATTTAAACTGCCATCATTTAACAAAACACTGCCATAATTAGCATCTAATCTGGAATATTGTGGTTTAAAATCGAAGTTGTTACCTGCCATAATTAAATCGAGGTTACCATCGTTATTAACATCATTACAAATAATACCACAAACACAAGAAAACTGCACCCTGTCTGGAAGCTCTTTTATTGTAAAAGACCCATTGCCATTATTAACAGCAATTACAGACTCCGAAATATTGATCTTTTTAACTATGGATTTATCCACGACTTCCTTTAAAAATAAATCATGAATAGACTTGTTTGCATATTCTGTCGCCTTTAAGTTTTGCTTTTTAAGCTTAACCATTTGCGCTGTTAATTCCTTTTTCATGTGAATTGGGTAATCTTTACCATTGTAATAACTGGTCGTAATTTGTTCTATAGTACCATTATCGTCAAAATCGTTAATATACATTTTCAATGGATTTTCCTTTGATGCTTTGTATAATGTATTGGTACCTTCATTTCCGAAAACAAAATCCATATCACCATCATTATCCAAATCTTGGGCTTGAAGCGCATTCCACATGCCAAAATAATCATCTAAATTAGACGCCATTTTTGCTAATCTTCTACCATAATTTTTGAAAATTTTAGGAGTATCCCATTCTGAAACTACAACAAGGTCATCCTTAGTATCACCATCGACATCTACCCAAATAGCATCTGTTACCATACCTGCATCTTTAAGATCGTAACATAGGCGTTCCGTAGCATCACTAAAGGTGCCATCACCATTATTTTCTAGTAACAAATGATTAGGGTTCAACCCATAAGTACCAACCACACTTCTGGAGCCAATAAAAACATCAATATCGCCATCATCATCAAAATCGTTTGGAGCTATTACCGAAATACTTTTTTGATTTGAAGTTATATTTTGGCCAGAAAGGACAAAATTTCCTTTGCCATTATTTAAATATAACCGCGTTTTATAATTTTTTTCCTGTCCTACTTCATTACCTCCAGAACCTACCATTAAATCCAAATCATTGTCTCCATCAGCATCAAAAAAGGCGGCAGCGGTGTCTTCAAATTTAGCATCTGAATTAAAGCTTTCTTGATTTTGAATGGAAATAGTTCCATGATCTTTATTAACATACAAAACCCCTGCTTGATCTTTACCTCCACCTAAATAAAAATCCTCGTTACCATCATTATTTATATCACCTACAGCCAAGGCTGGACCTTCTTGAGACAACATTTTAGATATGAGCCCTTCATAATCAAAATCTGAGTAATTGTTTTCTTTATGATTTAAAAAATTGACACTGGGAAGCTCGGTTAACAGTGTTTTTGCGCCCTGGTTTTTCTTTGTTGATATGAGTTGAGTGGCATCTACCTGATTAAAGGTTAAGGTTTGATTTGATTTAACATTTTTTAAACTTTGTGTTTTTCCATTAGGCCAAATAATTTGCATAGAATCTATGTTCTCTGAAGTACCAATACCTAAAGTCATAACATAATCCATAGAAGATTGAAATCCTCTTGTAGGCTCAAGTTCTTGGACTAAAAGATTTTTATTAAAATAAATTTTTACTTTACTACCAATAGCAAAAGCATTATTTTTCTCGCCGTTAAGTTTTATTTTTATATAATTATTTGATGTTTTAGATTCACTGTTGTTTTTGTAAACATAAGTTTTCATGTTTACATTGTTTACAACCAAATCTAAATCGCCATCATTGTCCAAATCACCATAAGCAGCACCGTTAGACATAGTTAAAGCATCAAAACCCCATGTTTTGCATGCATTGGTAAAGGTTAAATCATTATTATTTCTAAACGCATAATTAGCCTGAGGCTTTACAGGCATTTTATTGATAATCGAATCTATAGCCTCTTTATGACCCGTTAACGCCATATTTTGAATAATGTCGTTGGCAAAGAAATCCATAAAATCAAGATCGGTTAAATCATGATTGATGCCATTGGTAACAAAAATATCTCGATGCCCATCGTTGTCCATATCAAAAATAAGGCCAGCCCAACTCCAGTCTGTGGCAGCCACACCACTAAAATAAGCTATCTCAGAAAACGAGTTATTGCCATTATTAAGTTGTAATGAATTTTGAATGTATTGCTGATAAAAATCCTTTGTCTGTTTTAATTTAAAAACATTATAACCTTCAAATTCCATAACTGTTTTAACACGTTTGTCACCTTCGGGTAACATATCCGTGGCAAAAACATCAACATTCCCATCATTATTAATATCGGCCATATCTACTCCCATCGCGGACAAATTAACATGCTGCATCCAATTTTTCACATCCTCCTTAAAGGTGCCATCACCATTATTTATATAAAGATAATCACGCTCATAAAAATCATTTGTTACATAGATATCTGGATATAAATCATTATTCACATCACTTATAACAACACCCAAACCAAACCCTATTAGACTTCCGTAAATTCCGGCTTCATCACTGACATTGGTAAATTTGTCACCATCGTTTCTCATGAGCATGTCTCCCATACCTCTAAATATTTCTGGTATATTATCCCAGTTCTCAGCACGCTTATCACGCTGTCCGGCATAACCTAAACTGTTTACTGGAATATTGCTGTTATTAAGAATATAGGCGTCTAAATCGCCATCTTTATCATAATCAAAAAATGCTGCTTGCACAGAAAACCCTGTCTTTGCCAGGTTGTATGACTCTGCTTTATCTGTAAAGGTTAGATCCCCGTTATTAATATAAAGCACATTGTCTTGATTATTACCATTTACATTTCCAGCATGACTAACGTAAATATCCAGAAATCCATCTTGATTTAAGTCTACCATAGTAACACCGGTAGACCATGGCTTATTACCTGTTACACCTGCCGATTTTGAAATGTCTTCGAATTGAAAATTTCCCTTATTTAGATATAATTTATTTTCACCCATGTTTGCGGTTAAATATATATCTGGTAATCCGTCGTTATTAATATCTCCAATGGCCACACCGCCACCATTATAAAAATTTCGGTATTTAAAAATGTTATAGTCTTTTTGATTTATAACAGTATTTGTAAAGTCTATTCCTGTTTGTTCGGGATCGGTTAGTGTGAACAGGACATCTGGATTAGCCAAACTAACTGCATTTCCATCTCCATCATTTTTGCAACTATAGCAACCAAATGCCAACAAAACCAAGATAGCTATTTTTTGTAAAATGCTCATTGTAAATGTTTTAAAAATATTGGAGAACCATTATTAATGGATACAAAATAATAGTTCACATTGTTTACTTTAACTTTTTGAATATGCCTTGCAGGGCCGGGAACATCGAATTTTTGGTTTGACTGATAGGTAAAAAACCCACTTTTATCATTTAACAAAACAGCTCCATGTGACGCGTCTAATTTACCTAAATGGGTGCTTATTTCATAGTTATTTCCAACTAAAAACACATCTAGAAATCCGTCGTTATTAAAATCTGTAACTTCCATATCATTAATTGACGATAGCTGAGTTAACATAGGCAGCTCCCTCTTCTTAAATGTATTATCACCAAGGTTTTCAAAATAGCAACTGGCCAATTCGAACACTTGCTTTTTTGTAGCAGCACGTATTTTGTTTTTTGGTAACAATTCTGAAAAATTAGCTTTTGCAAAATCTTTATAGGATAAATATTTTTTGTTTAAAAATGGCAATTGTTTTGCTAATTCATCTTTTGAAGCAAAAGGCGTTTCTTTACCTTGATAAAAATAGGTTATCACAGGATCGATCGTTCCATTATCATCAAAATCATTACTATATAGGGTAAGTGGTTCTTTATGTGATGCTTTTAATCTTGTGTTTAATCCCCAATTACCTGCAATAATATCTACATCTCCGTCATTATCAAAATCGGCTGCCTTTATACAATTCCACCAGCCATTTGAATTCTCAAAATTATTATTGGCACTTAGAATAAGTCCTTTGCCAGTATTTATAAATACTGAAATAGGCATCCAATAGCCGCAAACAATCACATCTTTTAAAGAGTCTCCATTAATATCTACCCAAATAACATCTTGAACATTCCCAATGTTTTTATAATCGTTTCCATAAAAAGTGTGGTATTCTTTAAATGCGCCTTTACCATTATTTTCAAAAATATATTGGCTCGGAGTTTTTCCAAATTCCCAAGGAATCAGATTGGAGGATATTGATATATCCAAATCGCCATCGTTATCTGTATCAACTGCAGTGACCTTTGAAGCATTTAAACTTACAGTATTAAATTGACTCGTATCTTTTACAAATATTCCTCTTTGATTTATGTATAATCGAGGTTGTAATGGGGTTCCTGTTTTAAATTCATTACCACCACTTACCACAAGAAGATCTACAAATTCATCACCATTGGCGTCAAAAAAAACACTGTATGTGTCTTCACTCTTTTCATCTTCTTTTAAAAGCTCATTCTGAACTGATAAAAATTCATGCTTACTATTTTGAATTAGTAATTGACCGGGTTGCATTTTTGCGCCACATACAAAAATATCATCAAGACCATCATTATTGATATCTGCTGTTGATATTTGAGGTCCGCAATTGGTACTTGCAAAAGGAATTAAAGGATCTCTGTTAAATTCTATTGAAACTGGGTCGTTATGCTTAAAATTAAATAATGCATTAACATTAGTCAAAAATTGCTTTTTTTCTGAATTACTTTTTGAATAATAGTTCCCCCTGGCATTTTTGATATCCATTTTTAATTCTTGATTGACCTCAATGTTCTCAAAAGTTTGGAATGATTTATTTGGCCAAACTACCGTTAAGGAATCTATACTTTTATGAGTTCCAAAGCCCAAATTCAGTATTGGCTCCACAGACGATAAATAGCCCTTTGTTAAATAATTTTCTGATGTTATGGTTTGATTACCCACATATGCGATAACCTTAGCGCCAATGCCAAAAAGATTGTTTTTGGATCCTTGAAAACGAATGTTTAAATAATTATTTTTTTTGTTTTTTTCTGAATTGTTCCTTAAAATAAATGGAGGCTCATTTATATTGTTAATAGCTAAGTCCAAATCGCCGTCGTTATCTAAGTCTGCACATACACCTCCATTACTATATGAAGGTGATGTAGGTGACCATAATTTTGTTACATCTTCAAATGCGTTATCACCATGATTCTTAAAAACATAATTTGTTACTTTTTTTGCTGGGATCTGATTAGCAAGTGCTAAGTTTTTCTCAGACATATCTTTTCCTAATTGCTTTTGTATGTTCTCATTCGATATGAAATTGATAAAATCCATATCATTAGTAGCTCCCGGAATACCATTGGTAACATATAGATCTTTATAACCATCGTTATCAAAATCTGCAACAATTGGATTCCATGACCATTCTGTAGCTGCAATACCACTCAGGAAAGCAGACTCACTAAATAAGCCATTGCCCCTATTTAAATGTAGCGTGTTTTGCATAAATTGTGGTGCATAGCCATTTTTTAAATAATACTCATAGATTTGATATGGGTACTCTAACCCTGATGTTTTATAAGTTTCAAGATTTTCCGGCAACATATCAAGAGATACAATATCCATGAGCCCATCATTATTTAAATCGTTTATGGAATTACCCATAGAATAATGGGAGGTATGCCCAAGTATGGTTTTATCGTTTGAAATAACCTCTTTAAATGTTTTATCTTGTTGATTGATGTAGAGGTAATCATTTTCAAAAAAGTCATTTCCAACATAAATATCTGGATAGCCATCATTATTTATATCACTTACAGAAACCCCTAAGCCATAGCCTATTTTACCTTGAAAAATTCCAGATTTCAAACTTACATCTACATAGTATCCTTCAATGTTCTCAAACAACATATCGCCAGACAAGCTATCTTTTTGCATTCTGTTTTTTCCATTTGAATAATTAGTATTAGGATGTGTGGAATGATTTAAAAGAAACATATCTAGATCATCATCTAAATCGTAATCAAAAAAAACGGCTTGGGTTGAAAAGCTTTTAATATCCAGGCCATAAACATGAGCAGATTCTACAAAAACCGGAACGCCATTTTTTAATCCTTGATTAACGTACAATAGATTATTCCCCTCAATCCCATTATATGATCCTAGTTTGCAAATATAAATATCTAATAATCCGTCATTGTTTATATCGACCACTGTTGACCCACTAGTCCAGTTAGAAGCATTGTTAATTCCTGCTAATTCAGTTACATCTTCAAAAATAAAATTCCCTTTATTTAAATATAACTTATCGTTGGTCTGATTAGCCGCAAAATATAAATCACATAAGCCATCATTATTGAAATCGGAAGCAGAAACGCCAGCTCCATTATAATAATACAGATAATTCAAAATATTAAGGTTTGCTGTACTTTTTAAAGTGTTTTGAAAAATAATCTTAGTATCATTTGAATTAAGTGAAGTAAATAATTTATCGTCAATTTTATCGCAGGAATTACAATAAATAAGTGTCGACAAAAATATAATATTACCTATGTTTCTCATAGATGAAATATACCAAAGTATTCTCATTAAATGAACAAAGAGGGTATAAAAAAGACCCTCTTTGTTATAAACTATTAAACTAAAACCTAGTAGCCTGGGTTTTGAACTAAATTTGGATTTGTTGCCACAGCAACAGCAGGAATTGGAAATAATACTCTAAATTCTTCCGTATTTTCTTTCATATCCCAAGTTTTGTTAAATGTACCAAATCTAATTTGATCATTTCTTCTCCACCCTTCTATGTATAATTCTCTTCTTCTTTCAAGAAGTAATTCATCCATAGTATAAGACCCACTTGCAGTAGTACCTCGTAATGTTCTTAAACCATCAATGATACTCTCTGCAGTAACATCTCCAGTACCTCCGCGCATGATAGCTTCAGCTTTCATAAGTATGGCATCCGAATATCTAGCCATTACATTTCCATTACCAGGATCTGCCGCACCAGCAGCATTTCTTCTTGCATATTTATGAGGTCTTACACCTGTTTTTTCATTATTACCACTAATACCAGTTGGGAAATCTTTAGTGAATATTAAAGGGTTTCCACCACGATCTTTTAGTATACTGCCATCTGTTCCGTATTGTTGACCTATTAACATACCTGTACCCATACCTGAAGTACTTGGTTGTCCGCGTCTTATGTCATTCGCATCAAAAGAATCATAAACTTCAGCTAAAGTAGCAAAACCATTCCAGCCACCTTGCGTTGAATGAAGTATGTTAAATACGCGGTTTCCAGTCCAAGTGTTTAAAGCAAAAATAATTTCAGTATTAGATCCAAAATGATCCTGATTGAATATATCAAAATAAGCCGGATCTAAATCATAACCATCAGCAGTTATTGCATCGACATAATCAACCACTTTAGTATAATCTGAAGCATCAGCACTACCAGTATAAACAGCTTTGTTTAAATACATTTTTGCTAACATAAAATTTGCAAATGCTTGATTTGCCGTATAAATATCACCTGGATTACCTGCAGGTAAATCTGGCAAGGCTTCGGTTAGGTCTTTTACAATAAAATCAAAGGCCTCAGCTCTGCTATAAACCTTTGGATCTACCCCCACACCTTCATTAACACCTCTAAATGGTACTTGACCAAAAAAGTCCATCACAAACCACATATTAAATGCTCTTAATGTTTTAGCCTGAGCTAATTCAACAGCACTTGCATTTGACTCAGGAGAAATGATTTGAGTACATCTGTATATAGCTCTGTTTCTATTATTCCAAGAATTTAAAATATGACCATGGCCTGGATCCCAGGTGTGTTGATGCATAGTTCTCCAAATACCATTATCTCCCCAGTCTGCTCCTCTAGTTAACACAACAAGTTCATCAGAAGAAACTTCAAGAAGTGCATAGGTATTAGCCTGATCACCCATACCATTTATATCATTGTAAGCTGATTCTAAAAAGGAAGTTGGATTGACTCCCCCAAATGCACCAGATTCACTCTCAACAGGGGTAGAATCATCATAGGTAGGCTCTAAGTCTGTACATGAAATGCCAATTAATAAAATTGAACCTCCAAATACAAATTTAAAAAAACTGTTAAATTTAATATTTTTCATAATTTATTTTTTTTTAAAATGATACATTTAATCCCAATGATATTGTTCTTGCTCTTGGATAGGCAGTGTAATCAATACCAATAGATGGAACACCATTAATCTGTTTGTTTGTTGAAACCTCAGGGTCTTGACCACTGTAACCGGTAATCACAAATAAATTTTGTGCATTAACGTATGCTCTGATGTTTTTAAATACTTTTGAATTTGCCAAATCAAAATTATACCCTAAAGTTACATCTTGAAGTCTTAAAAATGAACCATCTTCTAAAAATCTAGTCGAAACATCAGCTGCATTAAAAGGATTTTCAATTCCAACCAAATTACCTGTCTCTACGCTAACATTTCTACCTTGAGACAAATTAGCTACTGCAAATAGGGCGTTGGCGTTATTGTTATAAATGCTATGACCAAATTGACCCGCAAAAAACACGCTTAAATCAAAGTTTTTATAATTAAATTTATTTGCCCAACCTAAGGTTACGTCTGGAAAAGGGCTATCTCCTGTAAACTTTTGAACATCACCGCCAACGTAAGTTGCAATTCCATTAGAGTCAAAACCTCCAAATTCTCTCACATAATAAGCATAAAGAGGTTGCCCATTAGCAATTTGTTGTGCAAACGCCCCTGTTAAACCAGGACCATCAATTTGCCCAGTGTTAAGTGGTGCTTCGTTATAGTTAGTAACTTCATTTTTGTTATAAGAAATATTAAAAGTCGTGTCCCAAGTTAAATTCTCTTGATCAATGGCACTAAAATTAAGCGAAAGTTCCACCCCTTGGTTAATCACATCAGCCGGTAAATTTTTCCAAACAAAATCCGTTACCGCTGGCTGTGCACTTGTTACTTGAATTAATAAATCTGAAGTACTTTTTCTATAATAATCTAAAGATCCAGTAAGTCTGTTATTTAAAAATCCAAAGTCTAAACCAAAATTGATCTGTGAAGTTTGCTCCCATTTTAACCCAGGGTTATTAAATGTTACGTTTCCATCTGAACCTGGGATTAAAGTCCCTCCATTATCAATTGATGGATTTCCAAAACGCGTTCTTTGAACATAAAGGTTATTTGGTATTTCTTGGTTACCTGTTAGACCATAACCTATACGTAATTTAAGATCAGAAAAAACCTCTGGAATGAAATCTTCATTTGATAATCTCCAAGCTGCCGCAAAAGAAGGAAAATAACCATATTTTTTATCGGCACCAAATCTAGTTGAACCATCTGCTCTTAAGGTAGCTGTTAATAAATATTTACTTTTATAAGAATAATTAACTCTTCCAAAATATGATTGTAATTCATCTGTATAGTCACTAGAATTAGCTCCAAATACACCTGCCGAAGCAATATTATTAATCATTAATTTTGTGTCATTCGTTCTAAAATCTCCACCAATAGTGAAACTGCTTTTTGTATTAAAATCCTGGAAAGAATATCCAAGTAAAGCGTTAATGGTATTATCTTCGTTAATGTCTTTATTATAGTTAAAATAAACCTCCATTAATCTAGATGTTAAATCTAAACCATCTATTTGAGCTCTACCAAAATTTTCAACACCATTCATTACTAATAACCCTGAATATGCCCCAGCTCTTGTAGAAACTGATTTATCAATCCCTACCACTGTTTTAAGAGACAAATCATCATTAAAACTATATTCAGCAGACAGGTTAGCTAATGCTCTAAATGTAGAGGTATTATCAGTAATGTAGGCTAATAAAGCAGCTGGATTTAACTGTTCTTGCGAACCAGTAGCCGTTGGAAGACCATTACTGTCATAAGGCGCTAAAGTTGGATTTGAGTAATATGCTGATGATAACAAATCGCCTCTTGCATTTGCATTATCTGAAATAGGTGCACGTTCATCTTGCACATCAGATACCGTAACTTGAGTTGATAATTTTAATTTATCAAAAAATGTTTGAGATGCATTAAATCTTGCCGAGGTTCTTTTTAAACCACTGTTATTTACAACCCCTTCTTGATCATCATGACCAAATGACAACCTAAAGTTTCCATTTTCATTACCTGCTCCATAAGAAACATTAACATTTTTAGAAACTGCATTTCTAAATATTACATCTTGCCAGTCTGTACTTGTACCAAAATCTATAGCAGAAATATCAGCCCCTAATTTTGTTTGAGCTGCCAAATACCCTTCTCTATCTAATAACTCAATTCTGTTTGAAACAGAACTAAAAGAAGTTGCTGTAGAA
The DNA here is from genome assembly GCA_036525815.1 of Yeosuana sp. Classification (GTDB taxonomy): domain Bacteria; phylum Bacteroidota; class Bacteroidia; order Flavobacteriales; family Flavobacteriaceae; genus Yeosuana. Next base: position 18,542 of record DATCZQ010000106.1, read on the forward strand.
AATTCTAAAATTGGACGTCCTGATTTACCGCTTTTGGTTGTAATCAAAATAACCCCATTAGCACCACGAGAACCATAAATAGCTGTGGCAGAGGCGTCTTTTAAAATATCCATACTGGCGATATCGCTAGGGTTTAAGAAATTTAATGGGTTTTTTGCTGAAGCCCCACCTATATCTGCACCTCCAGTTCCTGCCGAAGAGTTCCCTCCACTTAAAGGCACTCCATCTACAACATATAATGGATTGTTACCACTACGAACAGAAGACGTCCCTCTAATTCTAATATTTACACCAGCTCCAGGTTCACCACTTGTTTGTGTAATTTGTACACCTGCCGTTTTTCCTTGGATTAATTGTTCTGGAGAAGAAATAACTCCTTGGTTAAAATCGTCTGACTTAACAGAAGCTACAGCTCCCGTTGCATCCTTGGCCTTGATTGAACCATATCCTACAACTACAACTTCATCAAGTTGAGCAGCGTCTTCTGACAGAGTCACATTAAGGGTCGAACCAGATACAACTATTTCCTGAGTTAAGTATCCAATAAAAGAGAATACCAGTGTCGTTCCGCTGTCAGCAGTAATGGTGTAGTTTCCATCAAAATCTGTCACCGTTCCGATTGTCGTGCCTTTAACCAGCACATTTACCCCTGGTAGTGGTCCTGATGCATCAGTTACTGTTCCCGTAACCGACTGCGCGTAAATAAAGCTCCCCAATAGCAAAGCTAAAGGAAGCAGAAGCTTCTTAAGTAATTTGTTTTTCATTTTGAGTTAGTTGATAAAATTAGTTTATTAATTATTTGACATTTAAAGATAGTGTTAAAATAAAGTTAACTAAAGAAGCGAATTTGTCATTTTTTAAACAGAAAAAAAAAAAAAGATGAAAAAAAACCGCTTTTTTTTACCGAAATCGTTTTCGGAGTTTATTAAATTACGAAAATCAGCCCCCTATGGTTATGATTAAAGGAAAAATAATGCTGTGAAATTAGTAATAACACAATATAACCATTAATAATTTAATAAATGAACTATCTCTTTTTATAAAAATAAAATTTGTGCAATTTTTAATAAAAAATATTCTTGCATCATCCTTTTTTAAGATATTGTAACGTATTTTTATACAAACTGAAATCTACCGAAGTTTTATTTATTTAACCAAAAGATGCCCAAAACCACATTAAAAAAATTAGCCGCAATTTTAGGATTATCGACAGCAACAGTGTCTAAAGCATTAAAGGATTATCCCGACATTAATGAAAACACAAAAAAAAGAGTTGTAGATCTGGCCACTAGTTTAAACTATCAGCCTAATTCTTTGGCTCAAGGGTTACGAAACAAAGAATCAAAACTTATTGGTTTAATCGTTCCTGAAATTGTCCATCATTTTTTTTCAAATATCATTTCTGGATGTATCAAAGCTGCTGAAAAAAGAGGCTATTTAGTCATTGTGCTTCAAACCAACGAATCTTTTGAACAAGAAAAAAATCATTTAAAATTACTCATGAATAAAAATGTTGATGGTATTCTATTATCGCTTTCTGATGATACTACGCAACACAAACATATTAAACAAGTTATTGACAAAGGGATTCCGATCGTATTATATGATAAAATTTCAAAATTAATTAAATCATCAAAAGTCATTATTGA
>DATCZQ010000107.1:0-5372 GCA_036525815.1 Yeosuana sp.
AAGGCTTTATTTATATAACTCACTGTTTGCTTAATTTCTGGTTGGTTATAAACAGACCAGTCCCGATTCAAATCTACACCTCCCATATTATGCCTCCAATGCCCTGAATCCACACCATCTGGATTCATTAAGGGAAAGGCAATAACATGGTATTTACTTAAAAATTCATTAGATAGTTCTGAGTTTTCTAAAATGGTTTTCACAAAATTTTGAAAGGCATAATAGCCTGTAACTTCAGGCGGATGTTGTCTTGTTAATAAAACAATAACATCCTTATTTTTGACAGCGCCTTTACTTATGTTTAAAACCTTTAGATTTTTTCCTAAACGAGATTTTCCAAAAAAAGTATAACTAACTATAGATTCTTTACCCTTTATTAGATTTGTTACCCAGTTATTTACATCGCTAGAAGTCTGTATTTCTTGAGCCGCTATAATAACAGGATTTGAATCCAATTGAACCTTAACCGTTACTATGGAATCATTTTTAAATACTTGTGAAGAATCTATTATGGACCATTTGTTATTTATTTTCAATTTAGGAATATATCTGTGCATGTAACCTTGAGGATAATTAAATGAAAAATAAAAAGGCTTTGATTCCTTTGACCATGCCTTAAAGGCATAATAGGCACTATTATTTATGGGTTCATTTTCAGGATAAATAGATACTTGAGCTGTGCTGTCATTTAACTTATTAAAATCATTTAAACGTGCACCATCAAATTCATTACTTACATATACACCTATATCTTTCAACTCAAAAGTTTGCTTTGTTTGTGCCAAGATTGCCTTATCAGTTGTATCAACAGGTGTTTTAAAAGTGACATATTCATGACTTTTACAACCAAATAAGGCGAATAAACAAACCGCTACGACTGAATAAAACAAATAATTGCGTAAAGCTAATTTCATAAAATTTTGTTAAATAATATAAATCTAAATGAAAACTAAGATTAGTTGGGCATACCAATTATTATAAAAAGCACATACCAATTATAATTAACTGTATCTCTATTAATTATCCAAAATACCCAGATGAATGATTCTTCCGCCAGACATATTAGCAGGGTTTGTGCTTTTACCAATGACAATGCCTTCTTCAGGAGCAAAATATTCTTTTAATACTTGTCCAAAAGCATTTTTTACAACGGCCATTTTATCTCCCTTTTTAAGGAACTGATTGAGCTCTACTAAAACCTCTAAAAATCCGCCTTCCTCCATATAAATCCAATACGATTTTTTACAATACGTTATTGAAAGTTTTGATTTTTCTATAGTCCCAGTATACATATTAAGATATACCAATGAATTATAAATACCCTGCAAACCTCTGCTTATTATGTCTTTTTGATACACCTGTGGATTACCATATTCTACAGTAATACCTAGATTACCTTTTAAACCAGTTTCAGCCCTCATGGTTCTTGAGGATGTTGATGTATTTCCGAAGGAAGGTGTTCCTTTGCTGTTTAAAATAATATCTGCCCCTTGCAATTTTGCTAAGGCAACAATGGTATCATTCGAAACATCAGCCCTGGCATACATGGTATTGGTTCTGCCAAAACTTGCCGTATGCATATCTATTTGAAAATCAAATACCGGTAAAACACGTTCACTTATTTTATAAGCGTATTGTTCGCTTCTGTTTCCAGTTTCTTTACCAGGAAAATTTCTATTCAAATCTTCATCATCACTAAATCTTCGTTGATCCAGTTCAACCGAAACGGCATTAAGACCTGGTATGGCCACAATTCGCCCTTTTAATAATTTAACGTCAATTGTTTCAACCAACTCATGAATAATTGCAATTCCATTTAATTCATTTCCATGAATTGCAGCCGTTAAACCCAGCGTTGGTCCAGAGGTATAGCCCTGTATTACCACAACAGGAATCAAAATAGGTTTTCCAAAAGTATCTGAACCCATTTCAAGCCAATAATTGTTAATACCTGTAATTGAATTATCTATTTCATTTAAATTAGTTAATACAGGTAGGTCATTTTGAGCGGCACTTTCAGCTGGGTAAAGTATGGTAAGAATAATTGAAATTACTAAGGTTTTTATGGCTTTCATATTTAATTATTTTTTGCCTTTTACAGTTAAAAATTATAAAGATAATACAGGTAAAACATACATATACATTAACATAGTTAATAAAATAACACAAAGAAAATTTAAACCTAAACCACACTTTGCCATTTCAGGAATAGTCACTCTATTACTGCCAAATATCACCGCATTTGTTCCCGTTCCCGAAGGCAACATAAAGGAAAAAGAGCATGCAAATGTTGCTGGAATCATAAGAAGTAAGGGGTTTATTTGGCCAGCAACTGCCATAGCTGCAAGTACTGGCAAGAAAATATTTGCAGTAGCTGTATTGCTGTTTATTTCGGTAATAAAAATCATAAGTAATATGACTATCACAAGAATAATTATAACCGGATAATTACTAATAAAACTTAATTTTGAACCTAAAAAAGTGGCCAAACCAGTATGATTAAAAGAATCGGCAATAGCATATCCACCACCCACTATCATCACGACACCCCAAGGTACTTTTGATGCCGACTTCCAATCAAGAAGCATGGTTGGTTTTTTTGATGACACCTTATTTCCAGAAGGAATAGCAAATAATGATACAGCTGAGACTATGGCTACTGTTGAATCATGCACATAGTCTGCAATTCCTAAAAGTGAAGACCAGCCAGGAATAATCAATCCATCTAAATCTATATCACGTCTAAAAATCCAACCAATAGCAGTAAATAGAAAAACAATAAACACGCGTTTTTCCATTTTTGACAGTTTACCAATAGCTATTATTTCTTCATTAATAACCTCCTTGCTACCTGCAAAATTTCCACTAATTTTGAAATATTTAATAATATATATCCAAATAATAGGAAGCAAAATGATTACAATAGGTGTTCCTAGTTTCATCCATTCCAAAAAGTCAATTTCCGGAAGATCTGGAAAGGTCTTTGCAAAAACACCTGCAAACACCATGTTTGGTGGCGTGCCTATTAAACTTCCTGTTCCACCAACACTGGCAGCATAGGCAATAGCAAGCATGAGTGCTAATCCAAATTTAGGGTTTCGTTCTTTATTTTCTTCTTCTTTATCAACTATGGCAAGCGCAATAGGTAACATGAGTAAAACTACCGCCACATTGGCAATCCATAAAGAAAGGAATGCTGTAGCGATCATAAAACTTAAAATAATACGGCGTCTGCTAGTACCTAATTTACTAATTATATAAAGGGCTACTCTTTTATGCAGGCCACTCAGTTCAATTGATTTCGCTAAAAAAAATCCTCCTAATAACATTAATACGTAGTTGTGACCGTAATTCTCAGTTGTTGTACTAGCATCAAGAATTCCTAATAACGGAAACAGAGCAATGGGCACAAAAGCCGTTGCATAAATTGGTATACATTCAGAAACCCACCAAATAGCCATTAAAAGAGCAACACCAAGGGCTTTTAAAGCTTCAGGCTGCATACCATCAGGGACAGGAAAGATCATTAAAATTAACAAAGCCACAATCCCACTCCAAAATCCAATACGTTTTGATTTATTCATATGTTACCTAAAAATTATCAAAAAAAAGAAATCGTTTAAATCTAACTTATAAATAACTTATATTGCACATACCAATTTGTATTTTTTAAACATACCAATTTGCATTTTAACATCAATCATATCTTAATAAATAATGGATTTAAGCTTGAATCCTTAAATGATACTATTTATTTAAATTTATATGAGGCCTTAAAAAATGCCATTTTATCTGAAACTTTGGATTCCAAAATAAAGCTACCTCCTTCAAGAGTTCTGGCAAAAGATTTAAAAATTTCAAGAAGTACTGTTTTGAAAGCTTATGATTTGTTGGTTTTAGAAAAATATGTTACTTCCGTTAAGGGCTCTGGATATTTCATCAATTCAATCACAGACAAAAAGAAGCATAAGAATTTACATATCCCAATAGAACGAGCGAAATATCCCAAATTATCAAAAAAAGGGATTGCCTTTCAAAAAAACATTCATTTAATAAATAATACGCAATCAAATAGTGTAATTGCTTTTAAACCAGGTTTACCTCCTTTAGATATTTTTCCAATTTCTCAATGGAAAAATTTATCCAATTCTTATTGGGGTGGCATTAAATCATCTGAACTCTCTTATTCAAAATCTATTGGGTTGCAAAGCCTTCGAGAGAATATAGCCAATTATTTAAAAATTTACAGAAATATAACTTGTCATGCCAGTCAAATAATCATCACAACAGGATCATTGCATTCACTTTATCTTATAGGTAACGCTTTGATTGACAAGAAAGATAAGGTTTTAATGGAGCATATAACGTATCCACATGCCTATAGATTATTTAAGAGTTTACAAGCTAAAATTACTCAGGTAGATTTAAATAATAATGAAACACCTATTGGAAACCTAAAAAACAACTTAGCTAAATTTATATATACCATTCCTTCAAATCAGAATTTTTTGGGAAACAAATTAAGTATGTCTAAAAGAGTACAATTATTGGAATGGGCCTCTGCGAACGGGGTATTAATAATTGAAGATGATTATGAACATGAATTTAGTAACTGGAACAAGCCCATTGACTCCATTTATAGTTTAGACAAACAAGACAGAGTTATTTATTTAGGAACTTTTAATAAGCTTTTGCATCCCTCAATTAGGTTAGGCTATATGATTGTGCCCAACTACTTTCAAAATACCATTCTTAATATTATTGAACAATCCAATAGATTTGTTTCTGCCGAATTACAAAAGGTAATGAGCATGTTCATTGAAAAAGACTATTTAAATAAACACATAAGAAATGTTGTTGCTGTTGCTCAAGAACGAAAGGAACTATTCACTGAAAATTTTATTTCTAATTTCGGCGATGAAATTGTTCTGGATTCAAGTAGTACTGGATTAAACATTTTAGGTAAGTTTAAAGACCCCAATATTAATGATCAAATGGTTTCAGACTATTTAAGACAAAAGGGATTAATTACGAACCCATTAAGTAAATACTATGTTTCTACACCTGCTGAAAATGGACTTGTAATGGGATATTCCTGTGTCAATAATAAATTAATTAAGCAAAGTCTCTCTAAAATGAAAACTGAATTCAACAATTTTATTTTTAATTTATAATTACTAAAATATATTTTAGAATTAAAAAACCTCCAACCAATGTTGGTTGAAGGTTCTACTTTTAATGTGAACTAGACTAATTATTTAAGTTTAACTATCTTTTAAAACTGATATCTTAATCCCAATGCAATATCAGAACCATAATTGTTTTTGTAATAACCATTCCCACCAAATTCAGGTCTAAAATCTAAAGAGATT
>DATCZQ010000108.1:0-2043 GCA_036525815.1 Yeosuana sp.
GGTGCTGCACTAGGACTAGTGTATACGTGGATTAAGATGATATGAAATAGCCAACTGTGAAAATTGGACAAAAAAATACCCCTAGTTATTAAGTTAGCTAGGGGTTTTTTATTTATTTATCAGATTTATTTTCAATCTTTAGTTCAGACATTTCGTCTTTCACTTCTTTTATTTCTTTTTCATAATGCTCTTTTTGTTCTACAAGATAATCTAATCTAGCTTGTAGTTTCTTTTGTTGAGCTTCCTGATACATTTTATCAGATACGACCATTACTCTTGGTCTCATTAAATCAAAATGATTATAGAACATGTTGTCCAATAACATCATAGTATTTCTCCTTTTAGTTTATTATCCCTTAATAGGCAATAATGTTGTAGTTAAACTAGATGAAAGCCATACCTTAGAAAGCATATGGCTCACACCAAAAAATAAATGCTATTACTTTTCAGCACAAGCATATGAGTTGATTTCTAAACCTACAGAAATTTCTGCGATAATAGGTTTTGTCCATGCAGTCATATTATTTCTCCTTCCATGTTTTAATTCCTTTCTCAGCACCTCTACTTATGATGTAGCCACCAATACCAATCTGTAATAAATCAAACAGTTTCATAATAACTGCGTCTGATAAATTCTCAGGATGTATTCCAAACCAATACATAAATAAAAGTAACAAGAAAGATACCATAGTCAATGGTCTCCAATTACGTTGTAACCAACCTTCACCCTTAGCTTCAGCAACCACTACAGATGCAGCAGCTTTTTCTATGTCTGCTGAGTGCGTAACTAGTGCTTTGTTTAATTCTGATTGAGCCTTTGCTTGAGCAGCTTTATCAGGAATTATTCTATCAATTACTTTACCTAATATAGGTGCAATCATTGGTAATAACATAATATTTCTCCCATTTATATGTATTATAACTTAATTTTATCTAAAAGAAAAGAGTTAATTTATTATTTTTGTTCATCTTACATTTACCTTCAAGACAAATTAAGTCATTGTTTTCACTAATCTTTTCATAATACTTATGAAGAGGACTGGTATAAAAATAAAAATTACCCTCATACATAGGTATATAATATTTTTTAGTGTTAGGTTTATTATAATAAAACAAAGCTGAACTTGAATTACCTACATGTACAGGTAACACAAAGTAACAATCAGCTTTATGATTTAAATTATAATACGTACCATCTTCCTGAATTATTTCAAATGCAGGAGATGAATATGTGTCTTCAAATGTTAAATCTTCTACATACATATTGTTTAACATTTGTTTTATTTTAAATAATAATGATGGAAACTTTTCAAAGATAACTGGATTGTAAGTTAAACATTTATCTTTGTAAGTATCTTCAGTATCTGTGCTTTCTTTTCCTGAACCCAAAGAAAATCTATCAGAATAATTTGACCAGGAATCTTTTAAATCCATTACTGATTTATAGATTGTTTTACAATCTCTATCTTCTATAAAATCTTTAATCGTTATTGAAGAGAGTATTTTCATATTCAGGATGTTCCTTTCTTCCACCAGTTTTCCATAGCTCAGAAACAAGACTACCTTCTCCATACATTTCCATGTGCATATCAACATCTTGTCTTTGAAATAATTTTTCACAGTCTTGTGCCATAGCTAACAGCTCACCAGTAGTCCAAAACTTTTTATCATTTGTAGTTACATGTAGATATTTCTTTCTTCCTGCACTATCAAGCTCATCTTTATTCTTTGGTTCAGGTACAGAACAATCAAAACCATACAACTTAAAGTTTCTAAATCCTAATGTATGTCCAACACTAATGGCTCTCATAGCTGCACAAGTCCCACCAGTTAATAGAACTGTATCTTCAGGTACACCTAGTTCTTTAGGTATAACAACCTTATTACCTTGACCAGTCTTTTCAATGATTGCATCTGAATAAGCATTCCAACCTATTATCTTTGCACCTTTTTGTTTTAAATATTTAACAACAGATATGTCTGTCATTGATGATACAAAGAATATAGTTTCTTTTGGTATCTCATTAAATAATTCTTTACGTA
>DATCZQ010000109.1:0-4699 GCA_036525815.1 Yeosuana sp.
ATTAATATTATATCGGTTACTTCCTTGATAAATAGTGGATCCAGTACCCACTTTTCCAACATAAGATATTTCAAAGTCATCTTCGAATGGTCTGTAGTATAAACCCCAGTCTGCTTTGACACTTTCAGCATTATAATTCGTTAAATCTGATTCAGCATAACCTGTCCTACTCACGGCTACAGAAGGAACTAATGCATTGGCTCCCGCTGGCAAAATCCCCAAACCTTCAAGAGTTACTGCTATACCTTTAATATTCGTGGAAACCACATCACCATAAACATTAACGCCGTTATAATTTAAATTGGTTTCACGAGTTCCGCCATTTGAATTTCTATCAGTTTCATTATTAGCTGCCCAATCCGTACCTTTTAAATAACCAAAATTGATTTTGGCCGCGAATTTCTTACTGAATTTATAAGCCATACGTATTCCAAAGTCAGTATATGGATTATCTCCAGCAGCTTCTTGAGAAGTAATTCCCCTTTTTAAATAAGCACTGATGCCAGCATGGTCAAATGGGTTTTTACTACGCATAAAGAGAATACCGTTAAAGGCATTCGCTCCATATAAAGCCGAAGAAGCTCCAGGTAATAATTCAACACTTTGTACATCTGTTTCAATCATACCTACTAAGTTTCCAATAGGGAAGTTTAAAGCAGGCGTTGAGTTATCCATACCATCAACCAGTTGCATAAACCTGTTGTTAGCAAAAGTAGCAAACCCTCTGGTGTTTACAGATTTAAAGGTTAAACTGTTGGTGTTTACATCTACTCCTTTTAGGTTTTCTAAACCATCATAAAAGTCAACGGCTGTAGTGTTTTTTATTTCCTTAACTCCTAAACGTTCTACGGTTACAGGTGATTCAAAAATACGTTCAGGTGTTCTTGAAGCAGAAATAACCACTTCATCTAACGAAGTACCTTCTTTAAGAATAAAATTAACAGTTTGATTGTTTGTGGTGATCTGTTCAGAAACTGATTCAAAACCTACACTACTTGCTTGTAAGGTAAAAGGTGGATTTAAATTTGCTTTGAGAGTGAAAGCACCATCAAAATCTGTCACAGTTCCTGTAGTAGTGCCAACAACTAAAATATTGGCTCCTGGTATGGGCTGACCACTATCATCTACAACGGTTCCGGAAATAGTTGTTTGTGAGTATGAAATACCACTAATAAACAACAATAAAATTGGTAGAATTGTTTTCATTTATTAAAATTAGATTAGTTTAATTAGTTCAATATTATAAAGAAAAGCCCTTATTATTATATAAATATAAAAAAAATTATGCTCGCATAATACAAATCCTTAAAAAACAAGAAGTTTCATTAAGTTATTAACAATAAAAATAGCTCTAATTATTGAAAAGATAATGAGAGCTATTAGGATAAGGTTTAATTATGTAAAAAAATCTTACAGAATTATTCTACCGTTACAGATTTTGCCAAATTTCTAGGCTGATCAACATTTTTACCCAGTAATACAGCAATATGGTAAGATAATAGCTGTAAAGGAATAGTTGTTAATAATGGAGATAAAGACTCAAGTGTTTCAGGTACTTCAATCACGTGGTCGGCTAGTTCCCTAACATCGGTGTCTCCTTCAGTGACAATCCCAATAATTTTACCTTTTCTGGATTTTATTTCTTGGATATTGCTCACCACTTTTTCGTAATGACCTTTTTTTGTTGCAATAACAACGATAGGCATATTTTCGTCAATCAAAGCAATGGGACCATGTTTCATTTCTGCTGCGGGGTACCCTTCAGCATGAATGTATGAAATCTCTTTTAATTTTAAAGCGCCTTCCAGAGCCACCGGAAAATTATAGCCTCTTCCTAAATACAAGAAATTATGAACATCCTTATAGATCTCAGCGATATATTTTATATGATCATTAGATTCTAAAACCTTTTCTACTTTCTTAGGAATCATTTCCAGTTCAAGCAAATGGTGACGGAATTCAGAACTCGAGATGGTGCCTTTAGCCCTTGCTAAACGCAATGCAATTAACGTTAAAACGGTAATTTGAGTAGTAAAGGCTTTTGTTGAAGCCACACCTATTTCTGGTCCGGCATGGGTATAGGCTCCGGCATCAGTTTCTCTGGCGATTGATGAACCTACTACATTACAGACACCAAAAACAAAGGCCCCTTTAGATTTTGCCAATTTGATGGCGGCTAAAGTGTCAGCAGTTTCTCCTGATTGTGAGATGGCTATGATAACGTCTTTCTCTGTAATAATTGGATTTCTGTATCTAAATTCAGAGGCATACTCCACTTCAACAGGGATTCTCGCTAAATCTTCAAAAATATATTCAGCTACTAATCCAGCATGCCATGAGGTGCCACAGGCAACAATAATTATTCGGTCGGCATTCAAGAATTTTTTCATATTATCCTCAACACCAGACATTTTTATAATAGCTTCTGGAATATTTAATCTTCCACGGTATGTATCGGTTATTGCTTTAGGTTGTTCATATATTTCTTTTAGCATGAAATGATCATAACCACCTTTTTCAATTTGTTCTAAATTTAATTTTAGGGTTTGAACATATGGATCAACTAGAGAATCATCCTTTATCTTTCTTATCTTGATGTCTCTATTTAAACGGATGATGGCCATTTCCTCATCCTCCAGATAAATAGCATTTTTAGTATATTCTAAAAAAGGAGAGGCATCACTTGCAATGAAAAACTCATCTTTACCAACACCAACAGCCAAAGGGCTACCTAATCTCGCAATAACAATTTCTTTTGGCTGGGTTTTATCAAAAACAGCAATGGCATAGGCTCCAACAACTTGATTTAAAGCTATTTGAACAGCCTTTCCTAATTTAACATTTTCTTTATTCTTTACATCTTCTATCAGGTTGACCAAAACTTCGGTATCAGTATCTGATTTAAAAGTAAATCCGCGGTTTATCAATTCTTTTTTTAAAGAGTCATAATTTTCAATAATGCCATTATGAATAATTACTAAATTTCCAGAATTAGAATAATGTGGATGTGAATTAACGTCATTAGGCACGCCATGGGTTGCCCATCTGGTGTGGCCAATCCCGATATGTCCTGTATTGGTAATATCTGTTGGTAATTTGTTTTCTAAATCGACAACTTTACCTTTAGTTTTGCATACTTTCAATTCAGTACCATCAAATAATGCAATACCAGCACTATCATAGCCTCTATATTCTAGTCTTTTTAATCCTTCAATAATGATTGGGTAAGCTTCTCTTGGTCCTATATATCCAACGATTCCACACATAACAAATTAATTTGATTTGGGTTATTATTATAATTCGAGGCAAATATGAAAAATAAATATCAAATACCGACATTTATTATATAAAGTCAATATTTTATACGATGAAATCACATCTAAGTATGAAATGAAACCATCTTGATCATATTAAAAGTCTTACAGATAATGCCTATTTAATTTTGAGTGCTTTCTGTAATATAAATTTCTAAAGATATTCTTTTATCATCAGGAACATTATCATTACTGCCATGTAGTATGGTTCCTCTTGGTGCAATAATTGAAGCCGCTGGCACTCCTGTAACATTATCTTTACTATTTAAAATGCCGGAAGATGATATATAATTGACGTTGGTTGATAATACTAAGCCAATTTTAGTATTCGTTGAGTCTTTAAGTAAAATATTATTAAGGTGTTCTGTTACACGAATTTTATACCTTGAAACACCATTTTCATCAGTTACACGTTGTCCTAAATGTATTAACTTAGAATTAAATGCGTCTGATGCGTTTGAAGAAGGGTCATAACTGTAATCTACCAAAGGAATGTTGTTTTTTACATCATAAGCATAAATTCTATCATATTTATGATAATCAGCAGAAGGCACAGTCATTGTTTCGTCTTCATAAATAATTAATTGAGCTTCATTAATTAATTTTTTAAGAACAAAGGAGCCATTTTTTAAAATGTAGTCTCCATTTTCATCAACAGCTCTATATTCTTTTTTAAAACATTCAATTGCAGTTTCTACAACACCTTCACAATCTACATTTCCACTAAAAAGATCAACAACAGCCATTGAGCCTTCAGACCCTTTAAGATAGAGTTTTTCGTCTCCGTTAGTTTTGTCGCCATTTTCTAAAGACACTAAATTGTAGTTGTTTATGAATGTATTTAATTTATTTCCAGAGAAATTAAGTACATAAATGCCCTTTAATCTATCTTCACCTTCAACCGATGAGTCAAAAGAATAATAAATGGTAATATTTGAACCGGAACCTGCAATATCTAATAGAATCATGTTGCCATCATTATTCACTGCTTCGGTTTTAAAATATAAACCTCTAAAATAATTGTAAAAATTATTCGCATTACTCAACACAGGATTATCCTGTTTGTCAATGATTAATGATTTCCAAAAGGCAGAATTTAAAACATATCTTAATGCTGGAACTTTTCTTTCAGTTGTTTCTGTTCCATCAGCGGCTACTGTTTTTAAAACAATGGCATTACTACTTGGAATAAAACTGTTGTTTTCATAGATAAGAGCTCCTTTTTGAGAATCAAAATTGATAACACCACTTGATGTAATGGCAAAATTATCAGTAGTATTAATGGTGCCGCTTGCGTTGGAATAATAATTCTGTACAGCGCCTAATTCTTCATTAGGGTTAAAATCCCTTAAGAAAAAGTTATTTTGATAAATGGACAGTTTAAT
>DATCZQ010000110.1:0-7583 GCA_036525815.1 Yeosuana sp.
CCCAGATTGCTTGAAGTTAACCTCAATGGCCGAAATAGGATAATTGGTACTTCCTGGAATATAACTTATAGTATTACGCAACCAAGTTTCAATAGCTGCTACTTGATTGTAGCCAGGGCTTTGATGAGCAGTAATAGACATAGCCATTTCACTAAACCTATCAGATTCACAATATCTGCTTGGTAATAAATAACTAAGCACAGAATCTGGTAAATTCTGGATTTCTATGAATGCCGCTCCAAAACCTACATCTACAAGTTCGGAAGTTTTAATATCAGCTTTTGTGTGTATTGAAAAATGACCGGGAGGGGCAACCAAACGCTGACAAAGGTTTCCATAATTGTCTGTAAATTCAATCACAGGGATATTTGGAGTTATTTTGAATTCATCGGATGCTACCCATTGTTGTAAACCACTTCTAGGGCGTAACATTAATATAAAAGGTGTCGTGACTTCTATATCAAAAGTTAAGTCACAACTAATTCGTAACCACATAAATAAAGTATAAAATAAAATGAGTAAAAGTACTAGAACGGCTAGCTTTTCAAAAGTAGATGATTAAATACAATAGTATATTAAATTCAAGTTATTTGTTTAAAAAATCATGCATTATAATGAATAATGAAAATACAATGCTGATTTATTGAAATTTTAATATTTCAAAAAGCTTTTTTACCCCTTGAGTGGCTGTTTCTGCAATTACATTTAAATTCTTTTTTGTTTCTAAGGCAGGTTTTGGATCAATAAAATAGGTTTGGGTATTTTCAGGTACATAATGAATCAAACTTGCTGCAGGATACACTTTCATAGAAGTTCCAATAATCACGAGAATATCAGCCGTACTGCAAACGTTAATAGCTTTTTCAATCATAGGCACTGCTTCACCAAACCAAACAATATGAGGTCTAAGCTGATAGCCTTTTTTACAGGTATCTCCTAATAGTAAATCCTTTTTCCAGGTTTGAATATCGTTTTCATCAAACGTACTTCTCACTTTTAAGACTTCACCATGCAAATGAATCACATTGGTGCTTCCCGCGCGTTCGTGTAAATCGTCAATATTTTGAGTGATAATGCTCACTTTATAATATTTCTCTAATTGGGCCAAATCAAAATGACCGGAGTTGGGCTTAACACTTAAGAGTTGCCTGCGTCTTTGGTTGTAAAAATCTAAAACTAATGTGGGATTTGAAATAAAACCTTGAGGTGAAGCAACTGCTGTTACGTCATGACCCTCCCATAGGCCGTCAGCTTCTCTAAAGGTTTTGAGGCCGCTTTCTGCACTCATGCCAGCTCCGGTAAGGACTACAATATGTTTCATTATAATATTAAATATTTTCAGGGTGGTATATCATAAATATGCTTATAGTTAAAAATGTACTGTAACTAAAATAATGATTTTAGTAAGATTATTTTTCTATTTTGTAACTTAAATATTTTTTATAATTTTAGACCATCAACCGACCAACTAATTAATAGCGTTTATGATTTTCTTCCTCCTCACTTTATTCATTGTGGCAATTATTATTATGCTTGCTTTTCTGGCGCCTAAGAGATATGAGGTGAATAGAAGTATCATAATTGATAGACCTCATAGTGGTGTTTTTGAGTATTTAAAGTATATTAAAAACCAGGATCATTGGTCTCCTTGGAAAAAGAAAGACCCTAACATCAAACAAGAATATTTTGGAATTGATGGTGAGGTTGGTTTTATTGCTAAATGGGAAGGCAACAGTGATGTTGGTTCTGGTGAACAGGAAATAATTGAAATTGTTCATAATGATAGGATAGAGGCTGAATTACGTTTTATTAGACCTTGGAAATCGAAATCTTGTGCCATTACAAAAGTTGAAGATTTAGGTAAAATGCAAACCAAAGTGACTTGGGGTTTTTCAGGAGAAAATAAATTTCCAGCAAATATATTTATGCTATTTTACAATATGGATAAAGCGGCTGGCAAAGATTTTGAAGAAGGCTTAAACAGTCTTAAAGCCTTATTGGAAAAAGCCTAATGAGCATACATTGAGTTATAATCTATTAGTTCTACCTCTGCTCAAAAGTTTATATTCTTCATAACATTCACTTATAGCATCTAATATTTGCAAATCATTAGCTGTTTGAATAAAACCTTTAGAGTAGTTGCATTGGCTCACAATTTCATCTAAATCTACACGATCAACTTGTAACAAAGCAGTAAGCATTTCTCTGTCAAATCGCGATGCAAGAAGATTCCTGATTTCATCATCCTGTTTCATTTTTTTGAGTTTTCGCATTTCATTTGGTTTCTTACCAAACATTCTATTCAAAAAATCGGCAGGATTAAATATAGAACCTAATACTCTTGTTATGGCTGTTGGAGAACTGGCCTCATAACCTGTGCCTGGTAACCCTGAAATACTATAACGGTAGTTATTGTTTATGGGGACTTGCTTTATATCAACCTCTAAATAACCTGTTAGTTTTAATTGATTGATTACAATTTCCTCCAGAGCTAAAGCCACTTCCGTTAGTTCTATTTTAGAGCTTCCAAACTTGATCCAGTCATTGGTTACTCTCACTTTGATGGATTTAAAACCTAAATATGAAAAATGTAAGGTATCATTAGGTTTAGCCTTTATTTCAAATTCCCCTTTACTATTAGTGGCCGTTCCAATAACCTCATTTAGGTTCACAATATTTACACTTTCAAGAGGCGTGTCATCAGCACTATTTATTACAACCCCTTTAACACTTGTAGTGATTTCTTGAGAAAAACAAAATAGCGTTGTTAGTAAAAAGGTAAATAGAAATAAATACTTTTTCATTCAATTTTTAATTAGGTATAAAAATAGTAAACTAAATGTCAAATTTTATACCTGTGTAATATTTTGACTTAAAATTAACAAACCTCTTTGTTTATAACAAAGAGGTTTGATTTATAAATTATCTTCTGGAGCGTCTTGGTCTGTCAAAACCTGATGCCGAAGATTTAGAATCTGAACTGCCAGAACGTCTTGGTTTAGAGCCACTATCTGAACGTCTTCTTTCACTTCTGTTTCCAGAATCAGATCCAAAACTTCGTTTTTCACTTCTTGAACCACTCCGTCTATCACTTCCTCTGCTTTCTCCGCCTTTTCTGTCATCACGTCTTGGACCACGACTTCTGCTTCTGCTTCTGTCACCTCCACGGTTTTCAGAAACTTCAACATTTACAAAACGATCATTATGTTTAAAGTCTGTAAAAAAGGCTAAGACCTTTTCTTTCAGCTCTTTTTCAGTATTAAAAAAGGAAAAACTGTCCTTAACTTCCACTTTAAAAACATCATCTCTGCCTAATTCTAATATGTCTTTTAAAAAGTCTTTTAAACTCATCCAGTCATAACCATCTTTACTACCTACATTAATAAAATAACGCACGGAGTCTGATGATTTTGAAAATTCACGCTCATCAGATGATGAACCTTCAACATTTAAATTTTTTGATTTTTGATAGTAATTAAAGAAACGTGTAAATTCAACAGAAAAGAATTTTTTAATTAAATCTTCTTTGCTTGAATCTGCAAATAATTCATTGATACTAGCTAAATATTTATCAATTTCATGATTGATTTCTGTGTTATGAATTTTATTGGCGAGTGACATTAATTGTACTTCGCAAATTTCCATACCATCAGGAATTTCCTTTTTTATGAACTCTTTTTTAATGATGCGTTCAATACTTTTTATTTTGCGTACTTCACTTTTTGATACAAGTACCATGGAAATACCCGTTTTACCTGCACGTCCGGTACGTCCGCTTCTATGTGTATATGTTTCAATTTCATCAGGTAACTGGTAGTTTATTACATGCGTGATATCATCTACATCAATGCCACGTGCGGCTACATCTGTAGCAACCAGCATTTGAATTTGTTTGTTTCTAAAAGATTTCATAACCAAGTCACGTTGATTCTGACTTAAATCACCATGTAAGGCTGCCGCACTGTAGCCATCTTCAATAAGTTGCTCAGCTACTTTTTGTGTATCGCGCTTGGTTCTGCAAAAAACAACTGAAAAGATATCAGGATTGGCATCAGATAATCGTTTTAAGGCAGAATACCGGTCTCTTGAATTAATAAGAAAATATTCATGAGACACTTGGTTTGTACTTTCGTTTTTATTGCCCACAGTAATTTCTACGGGGTTACGCATGAATTTTTTTGCAATATTAGAAACCTCTTGAGGCATAGTTGCAGAAAATAACCAGGTGTTTTTTTCTTTTGGTGTATAAGATAAGATATCAGTAATATCTTCATAAAAGCCCATGTTCAGCATTTCATCAGCTTCATCTAAAACAGCAAATTCAATTTTAGAAATATCAACCAGTTTTCGATTAATCATATCCTTCATTCTACCTGGAGTAGCCACAATTATTTGAGCTCCTTTTTTGACATCTCTGGCTTGATCAGTAATACTGGCTCCACCATAAATAGCAACCACATTAAGTCCTTTACAATATTTACCATAAAGTTTTATTTCATTGGTAATTTGTAAACAAAGTTCGCGAGTTGGTGATAAAATAAGCCCTTGGGTTGTTCTGCTATCAATATTAATTTTTTCAAGCATTGGGAAGCCAAAAGCGGCCGTTTTACCGGTTCCTGTTTGCGCTAAAGCTACCAGATCAGTATCTTTTTCTAATAAAATAGGGATGGTTTTGATTTGAACATCGCTGGGTGTTTCAAATCCTAAATCTGTAATAGCATGTAATAGGTCTTCATTAAGACCTAATTGTTGGAATGTGTTCATTCTTATGTAAGTATTCGATTTTATTATGTGGTGTTACATAAGAAGCGAATCGACATACTTAACCTTAACCTTCCAGTAACACATCCTCACCCTGAGGAATTTAGAAACCAATTTATGTTTTTGAGTTTCAGTCGGCAAAGATACACTTTTATTTTTATTCCTGTGATTTTATTTTTAAGCTGTTCTGCAACGCTTTTCACTCTATCTACTTTTTAAAAAAGGATGCCGTTTCAATCGTTAACGCCATCCTTTTTGTACAATTTTTGAAATCAAAAAGCCAGCGAGAATTGTAATTTGGAGTGTAAAAATTCAATAAACCTTGATGAAATTATGTAATGAACGTTGAATTATGGCTTTTTGACGGGAATAAATAATTAGCTAGTATAGTTTGAAAATAAAGTCCTACATTGTGATATATAATTCTTTTAAGGTAAAGAGTTAAGTATAAACTTCTCTGTATGTAATAATTAAACTATAATATTACTCAACCTCCACTTTTACATGCGCAATTTTATTATAATATTTTCCCTTCTTATGATTGGTAACAAAATATATTTTTAATCATTTTAAAATCAACCAATTATGAAAAAAACAATTTATGTATTGATGTTATTAATTTTTGTATGTATGTCGTGTAGTCAGGATGAAGCTATTAGTACTCCTGAAATAGATTCAGCAAATTTGTCTTCGTCAGTTAGCAAAAGTCATAAATCATCAGCAAAACAAGGAGACATTCAAAAGTATCAACGCGTAGCAAAGGTTATGGCGGCGAATAATCTAGGCAAAAACGCCTACTTCATTGAACCAACAGACTATGGTTATGGTATAGGAATCTCACAAAATTTAACGTTTGAATGCATTGATCATCCCGAATATGGATTCTTCTGCTTCATATCCGGTGGTGAGATTGCATTTTTTGATGGTAGTTATGGAAAAGGTGATTTCTGGCGCCAAAATCCAGATGGGACTGTTTCAGTCAAGTTAACGACTAACCAGGCTAATGCAGCCTACTTTAACTTTGGTACATTAGAGTATTACTTTGGAACAGGGAATATGAATACAAAATTCACAGGTACGATAGAAGAATTTTGTTATGTGGATGAATACACTGGAGAGGAGTATTGTTTCACTTTCCTCTCTGAGGATCCCAGCAATAATGCTTGGGTAGTTCACGGCAACGCTTCTGTTACTTTGGACGGTGCCGGAGGGGATTCACGTATGTTGCAAATGTGGTGGAATGTTAATCCAGGTGGAGGATGGGAAAATGCACATATTGATTTTAGTCTAAAATAACCGAAGTTTTTTTAGCTATAATTGACTATGATAAAAACGGGTCGGCTTAAAATACCGGCCCTTTTTTATTTTAAAAAGTTTATTAGGCTTCTGTCATTTTTTTTAGAAAACAACTATTTTTTTAAATTCTTAATACGTTCTAATAACGTAGGGTGCGAATAATGCATAAAAACATAGGCTTTATGAGGTGTTAAATTGCTTAAACTATTTTTTGATAGTTTTTTTAGCGAGGTGATTAATGGTTCCGCTTTATAGGTGTTTTTTGCATAATTGTCCGCCTGATATTCAAAAACTCTGGAAAAATAATTCATAATTAAACCCGTTATTTCAGAAATAGGAGTGTACAGCAAACCAAAGGCTATCAACCCAATATGAAAACTTGGTATTTCAACCCCTATGGCATTAGAAAGTAAAGGATTATTAATGAATAAAGATAAAATATAAAGTGTGAATCCAGTCAATAAGATAGAGGTTACTAAGTTGAAAATAATGTGCTTTTTCTTATAATGTCCAACTTCATGAGCCAGTACAGCCACAATTTCTTCTTCATCTAAATCATTAATTAAAGTGTCGTATAGCGTCACACGTTTTTCTCTTCCAAAACCAGAAAAATAAGCATTTGCTTTTGTGCTTCTTTTTGAACCATTAAGCACAAAAATTTTGTCTAATTTAAAACCAACTGTTTTGGCATAGTCAGAAATCTTTTCTCTTAAACTTCCTGTTTCTAAAGGTGTTTGTTTATTAAAGAGTGGGACAATTAATCTTGCATAAAACATATTCATAAATATGCTGACAACTGCGACTAAGGCCCAGGCATAAAGCCAAAATTGTGAGCCACTTATTTGATAAAACCAAATGATAAGGGCTAATATGCCACCACCTAAAACAATCATCATGATCCACCCTTTTAATTTATCAAGAATAAAGGTTTTTTTAGTGGTTTTATTAAAACCGAAGCGCTCTTCAATTACAAAGGTGCTATAGTATGAGAATGGTGTGGTTAAAATATCGCTACATAAAATTATAATGCCAAAGAAAATTAAAGCAATGATGATAGGATTCTGACTATAATTGCGCGCAATGGTATCAACAAATTCAAATCCGTCCAGAAAAAGAAACCCCAATGTTAAAATAACAGAAAATGTGGAGGTTATAATTTCAAATTTATAATTGGTTGTTTTATAGTCCTGAGATTTTTTGTATTCAGACTCATCATAGACATCTATTAGCTCATTTGGTAAGGCATCTTTATAATGCCGGGCATTAAGTGCATTTAAAATTTTATCAACAACAAAATTGATAATAATAATAGCGATTATGATATAGAAAAGGGTGGTAGCTGTCATATCTTAAGGTCATTGCGAGACTTTGTAAAAGCCGTGGCAATCTTTTTAATATTAGTTAAATTAGTTAGATTACTTCAGTCATACTTCCTTCGTAATGACGTTTTAATTAAAATTTCGTTGTCTTTTGGCTTCAAAAATAAGTATTCCGGCAGCAACAGACACATTCATGGAATCTATTTC
>DATCZQ010000111.1:0-3117 GCA_036525815.1 Yeosuana sp.
TTATTATTGATTAAGTTTTTCATAAATGGATGGCAACAATTGGATATAGTTATTAACTATATCTACACTATATATTCTCAAATATAGAATAATGATTAAAGCTGTTTTATGACAAATGTTAGGTTTTGAAAGCCAACCCCCTCACATACAATACTATAAATAATCTAAGGGGAAATGTTATGGAATACCGTATGACTGAGATAGAATGAATGTGTTGGAAAGTCAGATAGTAATGCTTATGATTATATTCAACAACAACAACTATTTGAGATTACAGTATGATTTAGACGGGATAGGGTCAGATCCCTACAAACCTTTCAAATGTTACATCGCATCTTAGCAATGATTTTACTCACGCAAGAAAATGAGAGGGGGGGTATACATTTATTAAGCTTTATTAATTACAAGATAACATATTCAAGAATTGATTTTTTTGTGATTATTAAATAAAATAGTTTAAAGAATTTGCGTTTTGGTCAATGCCTACAAGGTAGATTAGAGTTAAATTTAATTAGAATTAAAAACAAATTAGTCATGAAAAATGTATTATTTAGTTTATTGTTATTATTTGCATTAGGTTGCTCGAGAGACGAACCAACAAAGACACCTTGTTATTTATATCGTATATTTTTATCAGAGAATTGTGAATGTCAAGACTGGGATTTTGATTGTGGTATGAACTACTTGATTGAAAAAAATGAATATGATAGATTAAATGATTTAAAAAATAATTCCATGTTGGAATGCCTTGAAGTTACTGTTGAAACAAATTCTTCTTCCGGAACTCAACAGGGTTATCTTATAAATTTGGAAGCGGTTTCATGTAATTTTGATTATGATTTATTTTGATGATCGTTAACAATTTAATTCGATTTATAAATACTACAATCATAGGCAAGGACTAAACATCATATTCAATAATTTTGAAATATGTTTTTCTCAAATTATTATAAAGGTATTTTAAGTGCTCAAGGTGTTCCTCATTTAAACGTAGAACAACATAGAAGATTATTAAATATTTTAGCCTTAGAGATTGAACTAAAAATAATCAATGATTTAAAAGAAAAGATTAAAAGTTCAGACCACTTATACAAACTCTATGTAAAAGGCAATAGGTTAGAAAAGCAATTAAAAGACTTGTACAAAACCTCATCTCCAAAAGAAATATTATTTGATATGATTGAGAAATCAAGTAATTAGTATATTTATAACTTGTTGAAGTAAACCAACCAACCTTATGATTCCATTCTTTAGAAAAATCCGTAAAACATTAGCAGATGATAACAAGCCAATAAAGTATTTAAGATATGCTGTTGGTGAAATTGTGCTTGTGGTGATTGGGATTCTTATTGCCTTGCAAATCAATAATTGGAATGAGCAACAAAAGGAACATTTAAAGGAAACTAAAATGCTTTCAGAAATAAAATCGAATCTGGAAACCAACATTATAAATCTGGATTCGGATATAAAAAAGCAAATTCGAGGAGCTTGGTGTATTGACTATGTTACTGATCATATGGACAACAAAAGAGACTATAACGACTCATTACCTCGTTATTTTTCTGAAGGCGAAATTGCGCCTGATGTGGTGCTATCATCTTTTGCATTTGAAACCTTGAAATCCTCAGGACTGGAAATCAAGAACGATTCATTAAGAAAGAAATTAACAAACCTCTATGAAGTTAAGTATCCAACTTTGATGCAGGAAACTAAAAGGATTGAAGACCAATTATGGCCTGCAGTAGTGACTCCATTGGTTCAGAAGTATTTTAGATTTGATTATGACCATGATGTTTATATCCCTACGGACTATAATGCATGGCTTAATGACCAGGAGTTTTTAAACATGTGGACTTTTAGGGGAGTTATGAGAAAGAGTTCTACAAAGATAAAAAAGGAAACCAAAAAAGAAACTGAAGATGTACTATTAATGATTAATAATGAATTGACAAAAAGAAATAGATGATTAAACTCTTTCGCAACATCCGTCAAAACCTAATTATAGAAAACAAAACAGGAAAATACCTTAAATATGCCATTGGTGAAATTGTTCTTGTTGTTATTGGAATTTTAATTGCTTTACAGATTAATAATTGGAATGAAGAACGTAAAAGATTAAGGCAAGAGAATACGATATTACTTTCTTTAAAATTTGATTTTTTAGAGTCAAAGAATCGTCTTCAAGAAACGATGAAGCAACAAAAAGTATCTATCAATCGATGCATTGCTCTTATTGAAATGTTTGAAGGAAAAAGACCAATAGCACCAAATGATACTATAAAGAAATTTTTAACATTCGGGGCGTATACTTGGTTCAGAGAAGAATTAGTGACTGGTGCTTACGACGCATTAATTAATGCTGGAGACTCTGAGTTGATTAAAAATGATGAACTAACAAGAGATATGGCTGAATTTTTCTCTATTGCAAAATCTGATTTTGAAGATCAAGAATCAAGTATGAACGCCTTGTATAATATGAAAAAGATTGCAGAAACTACTTTGATACCATTAGCTTATTCAGAAATTAGAAATAGAATTGGACTTGATACAATTCGAAATCCTTATGAAGCAGAATCAATTAAATTTCTATTTAAGCAAGATGCTTTTTTTGGCCATCTCTTTGAAAAAACAGGTTTAGAATATCTTAGATATTCCATCCAACAAGATTTATTGTTCAGAATTGAACAAATATTAACTATTTTAAGTGAAGAGATAAAAGATGAAGAATGATTAGGCACATGTGAAAAAATGGTTAAGTCAATATAGGGAAAATAACGAAAGCACAACATTGGCTATAAGTAATTGCCGAAATTATAAATTACAGAAGTCAGCAGTTTTAAATATGGACATAGTCTTGATAAAGATTCAAAAGACTTCAAAATATAACCTTTTTTTTAAATCGTTGTCATTTGGTTGTCATTATATGAAATAAAAAAACCGCAACGCCTTATAAATAAAGTAATTACGGTTTTAAAGAGTACTCAAGGTGGGAATCGAACCCACACACCCGAAAGTACTGGATTTTGAATCCAGCGCGTCTACCAATTCCGCCACTTGAGCAATTTTGGATAGCAAAAATAAATATATTTTCTGTATTTTCTTTAAAAATAGCTTAGA
>DATCZQ010000112.1:0-12355 GCA_036525815.1 Yeosuana sp.
AGGATGCCAATGGTGCCGACGGTATGGCCCTGGTTTTTAAAGGAAACCCTACGCCTGTAATTGGTGGAACTGGAGGAGGATTAGGTTATAATGGGGTGTCTTCATCTTTAGTTATTGAGTTTGATACTTATCAGAATAACGGTAATGGTGTTGAGCTTTATGGTGACCCAGTTTATGATCATATTGCGATTATACAAAATGGAAGCCCTGATCATAATAACACTTTCAATAATTTGGCTGGACCTATTCAGGCAAGTATATCAAGCCCAAATATTGAAGACGGAAACAGCCATGAAGTAAAGATCGTTTGGAACGCAACAACTAAAGTTTTAAGTGTGTTTTTTGATTGTGTATTGAGATTAACCTTAAATCAAGATGTTAAATCAACTATATTTTCAGGAGATGATACCGTGTATTTCGGTTTTGTTGGGTCTACAGGAGGTTTATCAAATGTACAACGGGTTTGTTTTAATAGTATTTCATTTGTAGATAATCTTCAGCTTCAAGACGAAACAATTTGTTTGGGAAATTCTACTAATGTAGATGCTACTATGCCAAGTGGAAATACATATAGCTGGACACCAACCACCGGCGTTAGCAATCCAAATATTGCGAATCCGGATTTATCACCAACATTAACAACTACTTATACTGTTACAATCAGTGATGTATGCGGTGAAACTACATCTGAAGATATAACTATAACAGTCCTTCCATTTATAGATCCGGTTTTTGATCCGGTACCTGCAATATGTGAAGGAGATGCACTAAATGAATTGCCTTCTGTATCAAATAATGGTATCAGTGGTACCTGGGCTCCAGAATTGGATAATTCAAAAACTACGACCTATACCTTTACGCCTTCAAATGGCGAATGTGCGTTTGAGGCTACTCTGGAAATAATAGTCAATCCTACATTGACGCCCATTTTTGATACGGTTAATCAGATTTGTCCTGGTGAATTTTTAGAAGAATTGCCAGTAACGGCCTCCAATGGTTTTACTGGGTCCTGGTCTCCTGCCTTAAATAATATGCAAACTACGGTTTATACATTTACACCAGATTCTGGTCAAGGTTGTGCAGGACCTGCAACTTTAGAAATTATTGTAACAGATCCTATTGTACCAACTTTTGACTTCTTTAACTCAGTTTGTGAAGGAGATGTTGTAGATGATTTCCCTACTACTTCAACAGAAGGAATTACAGGAATATGGTCACCGGCTTTTAATAATTTAGTAACGACTACGTATACCTTCACACCTGATGGAGGCCAATGTTCTATAGAAACTGCTTTAGAAATACAAGTTATTCCAATTAGTGAGCTTGTTATAGAAGTTGAAATTATTTCCGAACCGTTTAGTGATAATCAAACGGTAGTAGCTAATGTAGCAGGAGGTACTGGAACTTATGAGTTTCAGTTAGATAATGGTCCTTGGTTAAAAGAGAATTCTTTTAATGGCATCACTGGTTGTGATGAACATGTTTTAAGAGCTCGTGAAATATCGGGCTGCAGTAATATAGCTCTTGGTGTATTTCGGGTTTTAGATTATCCTAAGGTTTTTACGCCAAATGGGGATACTTATAAGGATAGTTGGAATATTGATTGCTTAAGAGAGCAGACAAGTGCAAGGATAAGTATTTATGATCGGTACGGAAAGATGCTAGCTGTCATATATCCTAGTGGTTTTGGATGGAACGGTATTTATAATGGTGCACTCATGCCAACAAATGACTATTGGTTTGAAGTTGACTATTTTGGTGAAGATGGGTCACCAAGAGTCTTTAGATCTCATTTTACTTTAAAGCGTTAGATTGTCGGCCTGTTGATATTTTAGAATATTAATTACTGTCGTCTATTAGCCAGAAGCGGTGGTGGCTCTCCGCTAAAAGGGTTCCATCTGCTGATGCTTTTGGCCTCCATGCCAGCGGCGATAACAATAGCTCTATCACCATAACGCTCACGCATTTTGTCAATAGCCTGGCTTAAGTGAATATGTTTTTCATTGTCTTCAAACAAATTAATTTGATAACCACCTTCAACTAAATGACTAAACCTAACACCAATTAATCGGACTAAAAGTCTGCGATTATAGAGTTTATGAAACAAATCTAGCACTACCGGAATGATGGTGTGATCCATGGCACTATAAGGAATATGCTGCTGTTGTGTATAGGTTTGAAAATCTGAATATCTGATTTTAAAGGTCACACAAGCAGTTAATTTATTACCCCGGCGTAGTTGATAGGCTAAATTTTCTGCCATGGCAATAATGATGCTTTTTAACTTAACCATATCTGTGGTATCCTTGTCAAAAGTGCGCTCTGTAGAAATTGATTTACGTTCATGGTATTGTATCACGGGACTATCATCAATACCATTCGCTTTTTTCCAAATGACTAAGCCATTTTTGCCAAGTACTTTATGCATAAGTTCCATAGGCATTTCCTGTACGGTTTGAATACGTTTTACGCCTAAGTCACAAAGCGATTTATAAGTGACTTCTCCAACCATAGGTATTTTCCGAACAGATAAAGGGGCCAGAAATGGTTTTTCAGTACCTTTTAAAATACGTATTTCGTTATTTGGTTTGGCTTCACCAGTGGCTATTTTTGAAACGGTTTTATTAACAGACATTCCAAATGAAATGGGGAGCCCCGTTTCCTTCATAATACGTTGTCGCAATTCTGAAGCCAGTTTATGACACCCAAAAAATTTATCCGTTCCCGTTAGGTCAATATAAAATTCATCAATAGACGTTTTTTCATAAAGCGGCACATACTCTTTAATAACATCGGTAACGTCTCTTGAGAAATTTGAATAAATCCCGGAATTTCCTCGAAGCACAATAGCTTCCGGACAAAGCATTTTTGCCATACGCATAGGCATCGCAGAATGCACACCAAACTTACGGGCTTCATAGCTGCAAGAAGCCACCACACCACGGTCGCTAGTGCCACCAATAAGCACCGGCTTTCCAATAAGCCTGCTATCCAGCAAGCGTTCACAAGACACAAAAAAAGTGTCTAAATCCATATGGACTATAGAACGTTCTCCAGAGGTCATGCCGTAAGGTGTTTTATGTTATCGCTATACCTTGGGTCTTCAATAACAGCTAATTTATGCATGGTAATAACTTCTATAGTAATGCAGTCAAACTCTTCTAAAACTTTACCGGTAATACTATAAATACCGTTCCCTCTAAACGGGAATTTAGCAGCTACTGGTGGAAAATGAACGGTATCTATAAAATCACCATCACGGTCTAAAAAAGTGCCAAAATACATATACTTTCCGTTTGAGGTGACCGTGGTTTTTGTAGTGACTAAATAGCCTTCAATAGTGATTGCCTTATCTTTAAATTCCGGGAATTGTACTGCTCTTAATGGATTTCTGACCTCATTTTCTATTAAATAAAAAGGGCTGCATAGTGAGAATCCTAAAAGTTCTATCTCATCAAAAGCATGCTCTAAAGTGGTACTGGGTAATTCTGGCGTTTTATAATTGAGGCGTTCCGTTTTAAATAAATCAGTAACGTGTTCTTGAATAACGGTCTTGCTGATTTTTAAATAGGCTTCCCAGAGCAATTCTCGTTTATTAACTTCTGTAAACCGAAACGCATTTATTTTTATTAGAATACTTATTTGTTCTATGGAAATAGGGACACGGTCTATAAAATCGTCAAGACTTTTAAAAGGACCCCTTTTTTTGCGTTCCTGAAGTAGGTGCTTTACGGTTTTTGATTCAAAGGCATGTAGAAACATAAAGCCTAAATAAATAGTTTTTCCTTTAATAAAAGTTTCATTAAAGCTCTCGTTAACACAAGGTGCTTCAATAACACCACCATGCATTCGGGCTTCATGAACATAGAGTTCGGTTCTGTAAAATCCTCCAAAATTATTGATAGTCGCTACCATATATTCCAAAGGATAATAGGCTTTTAAAAACAGACTTTGATAACTTTCTACCGCGTAGGATGCCGAATGGCCTTTGGCAAAGGCATACCCGGCAAAACTTTCTATTTGTCGCCAGATATCCTCGGTGAGTTCATCAGGTTTGCCTTCTTTTTTACAATTATCAAAGAATTGCTGTTTTACTTTTAAAAACTCTTCACGTGACCTGAATTTTCCAGACATACCGCGTCGCAACATATCAGCTTCCCCTAAAGTTAAACCGCCAAAATAATGGGCGACTTTAATCACGTCTTCCTGATATACCATAACGCCATAGGTTTCGGGCATGATTTTAAGCAAAACAGGATGTGCCTCTTTGCGCCTTTCGGGATAACGATACCGCAAAATATACTCGCGCATCATACCGCTTTTTGAAACACCGGGTCGAATCACAGAACTGGCAGCAACCAAGCCTAAATAGGTGTCTACCTGCAGTTTTTTCAGGAGCATACGCATAGCGGGAGATTCTACATAAAAACAGCCAATAGCTTTGGCGTGGCGTAACAGGGTTTTAATGTTTTCATCTTGTTTAAAACGCTTAATATCATGAATGTCTATAGAGGCTTTTTCAGGATGATTGTATCTTATAATGTTTACAGCCTCTTTAATTTTCCCTAATCCACGCTGACTTAAAATATCAAATTTGTAAAGGCCAATATCTTCTGCAACCACCATGTCAAACTGTGTGGTAGCAAATCCTTTTGGTGGCATAAAGGTTGCCGTGTAATAGTGAATGGGTTTTTCTGAAATAATAATGCCACCAGCATGAATCCCTAAATAATTAGGAAACCCCTGAATGTAGGTACTGTATTTAATGACCAGTTGTGATAAGGCATCCAGTTGATTTATGTTATATTTTCCTCTGGTAAGTACATCCATTTCAGCTTTTGGCAAACCAAAAACCTTCCCTAATTCTCTAACAGAAGCTCTAAATTTAAAGGTATTGTAAACCGCAATAAGCGCCGTGTTTTTAAAACGGCTAAAGATGAATTGCGTAATGTCGTCCCGGTCTCTCCAGGAAAAATCGAGATCAAAATCGGGCGGATTTTTCCGGTATAGATTGATAAAGCGCTCAAAATATAAATCGAGCTCTATAGGGTCAACATCCGTGATGCGTAATAAATAAGCAATGATACTATTGGCGCCGCTACCACGACCCACATAAAAATAACCTTTACTGCGGGCGTATTTTAAGATTTTCCAATTGATGAGAAAGTAGGATACAAAGCCTTTCTCTTTAATGATTTCCAGTTCTTTTTCAATACGCTTAAAAATACGTTCTCCAGGTTTTTTATAGCGATAATGTAATCCTTGATAAGTCAGTCTTTTTAATAATTTAAAATCTAATAGTTCGTTGTTGGTGTATGACCGCTGGTTGTTTGGTACTTCTTGAGAAAAGTCGAAATTAATCGTGCAGTCTTCTAAAAGAGATGAGGTGTTTTCTAAAAGCTCTGGGAATTCCTGATAGCTATTGCACAACTCGTTATAAGGTAATAATCTGTCTGTTGGGTCCCCTTGCTCTGTTTTGGGAAGTTTGCTCAACAAGGTGTTATTGTCAATAGCACGGAGTAATCGATGGGTATTAAAACCTTTTTTGTTTTCAAAAGAAACCGTTTGTAATACCACAAGTTTGCTTCTAAAAGTATTCCATTTTGAAAATTTAAGATGGTTAAGATCTTGGGGTTTAATACCTAAAAACTCATTGGCTTTTAAGGTATAGGTTTTGTTATGTATATAAGGATATACCACAAATGTATCTTCAAGTTGTGGTGCTTGCTCCGGAATTTCTAAGTCTGAATCATGCAAAAATGCAGACAGATATTGATTAATTTTATAAAAGCCATTGTTGTTTTTTGCTATCAGAATAAACTGCTGTTTGGCACGGTTTCTAAAATCTATACCAAGGACTGGTTTAATTTTATAGTTGTTTGAAAGGCGGACAAAATCTAAACATGCCGAGGTGTTATTAATATCTGTTAAAGCCAGTGTTTGGATGCCATTTTCTGAAGCAATGGCAAGCAATCGCTCTGGCTTTATAGTGCCATAGCGTAAGCTGTAATATGAGTGACAATTGAGATACATAATTCTATATGGTAAAAATAAGCTACAATATGTAGTTATTGTTGCTTATATTTGTAGTAATTAATGTTAAAAAAAGGGAGTGATATGAAGCCTATTCAAATTAATATAAAACACCTGCGAATGCTTAAAAAGTTCTCTCAAGAGCGTTTTGCAGAGGAGCTACAATGGACGCGTTCCATAGTGGGGTCCTATGAAGAAGGACGCTCGGAGCCACCAATAGACAGACTCATTGACCTGTCCAATTATTTTAATATCCCTATAGATATTCTGGTGAAGAATGATTTGAGACTGGCAAAGAGCACCTCATTTATTGATATTGGAAGCAAGCGCGTGCTGTTTCCCATTACAGTTAATGAAAGTAATGAAGACCTTATAGAGATTGTCCCGGCAAAAGCGTCAGCAGGTTATTTAGAAGGGTATGCAGATCCTGAATATATAGAACAATTACAAAAGATAAAACTCCCTTTTTTGCCTACCGGAACACACCGTGCTTTTCCTATAAAGGGAGACTCTATGTTGCCTGTAAAGGATGGGTCATTTATAGTGGCTAAATTTGTTGAAGATCTTAATGATGTAAAAGACGGTAGAACCTATATTGTGCTCACCAAAGATGATGGCTTGGTTTACAAGCGTGTATATAATAAAATCAAGGAACATAATACTTTATTGTTAAGCAGTGATAATAAATTCTACAATCCATATGAAGTAGCTATAGAAAAAGTATTAGAATTATGGGAATTTACCTGTTGTATTAATACTCAGGAATATAAAGAGGAAGAATTAAAACTCAGCAGTATTATGAATATGTTTCAAGAACTTAAAGTTGAGCTAAAGTCTATTAAAGGGTTATAAATTTATTTTGAATGGAAGAGATCATTTATAAAAAAGCAAGGTCAAATGAAGAATTGCATCAAATTCTAGCATTGCAAAGTATAAATCTACCCACTTTAATTTCTGAAGAAATCAAGCTGAGTGAAGGCTTTGTTACGGTACAGCACACGTTTGAACTTTTAAAAACAATGAATAATAAATGTGCGCATACCATTGCCAAAAGCAACGAAAAAGTCATTGGCTATGCCTTATCTATGGTTAAAGACTTTAAAAAGGATATAGACGTTTTAAAGCCCATGTTTCAACATATTGACGACCATTTAGACCCAAAGCTTAATTATATAGTAATGGGCCAGGTTTGTATTGATAGCGCCTTTAGAGGAAAAGGTGTTTTTAGAGGATTGTATAGCGCGATGAAGGCAAACTTAAAAGATGAATATGATATTATTGTGACGGAAGTAGACAAAAAAAATATACGGTCTCTCAAGGCCCATTTTGCTATTGGTTTTATGGAGTTATTTACCTATCATTCCAACAATCAAGATTGGATTCTTATTTATTTAGATTTAAATTAATAAACGAAATAAAGTTATATTAGTAAAATAATATGGATTTGTAAACAACTAAGAATATGGCTCAAGACGCATTAGAATCATCACAACCAAAAAACAACACATTAGTACCAATTATAATTATTGCAGGACTGTTTTTTATTTTTGGTTTTGTAACCTGGATAAATGGGGCTTTAATTCCTTTTATGAAAACCATAAATGAATTAACCACGGCTCAGTCTTATTTAGTAGCGTCGGCTTCCTATATTTCATTTGTAGTTATGGCATTGCCAGCCTCATACATTTTAACAAAAATTGGTTATCGAAAAGGCATGTCTCTGGGATTGGTTATTATGGCCATTGGTGCCTTACTATTTATTCCTGCCGCTGAAGCAAGAACGTATTGGGTCTTTTTAACCGGTATTTTTGTTCAGGGTATGGGAATGACTATTTTACAAACAGCCGCTAATCCATATATTACTATTTTGGGGCCTATAGAAAGTGGCGCCAAACGCATTGCTATAATGGGCATAGCTAATAAAGTTGCAGGGGCCTTAGGTTCTTTAATTTTTGGAGCCCTTTTATTATCTGGCATTGATGAGGTTAAGGATAAGCTTGGAACCGTTTCAAGCGAAGAGAAATTACAATTATTAGACACCATGGCAGATAGTGTTGTAATCCCCTATATTGTTATGGCAGGCATCTTATTTTTGCTGGGTATTTTAATTAGAAAGGCCCCATTACCTCATGTGGAAGCGGAATCGAATGATGAAGTAACAGGAGGAGACACCAGTAAAACCAGTATTTTTCAATTCCCGCATTTATGGTTGGGAGTTTTAACACTCTTTGTTTATGTGGGCGCAGAGGTGATAGCAGGAGACACTATTATTGCTTATGGGATCTCTTTAGGTTTTTCAGCAGAAGATGCCAAGTTTTTTACGACACTCACCTTACTAGCCATGGTGGGGACCTATGCTTTAGGGGTTTTCCTAATTCCAAAATATATTAATCAAGGGAAGGCGCTTAGAATTAGTGCCGTTTTAGGTCTTGTGTTTACCATGTGTATTTTATTTACTTCGGGAATTACATCTATATTATTTGTAGCTGCTTTAGGTATTGCTAATGCTCTGGTTTGGCCGGCGGTGTGGCCCTTAACTTTACAAGGATTAGGAAAATTCACCAAGACAGCCTCCGCTTTACTAATTATGGCTATTTCTGGGGGCGCCATTATTCCTCCACTTTATGGTAGAATAGTTGATTCAAATAGTAAAGAACTGATAATAAGTGGTGTTGAAAAAACAGAGGCTATGGCAACAGCTTCTACTCAGAGCTACTGGATATTACTGCCTTGTTATGCCATCATTTTATATTATGCCGTTTATGGCCATAAAATGGGATTGAAAAGTCAAACCAAGTAAAAGGACTTATTTTTAAGATTTAAAAAGAGTATAAAACAAAAAAACGCGAAGCATGTGCTTCGCGTTTTTTTTATTTAGAGCTAAAGTTTAGTCTGCTAATACAATAACTTTATTATCTTTCATTTCAATAGTTCCAGAAGAAATTTTTAATAAAGTCGTGTTTTTTTCACCTTTAATAAATTTATTTTGAACCTCTTCATTTAATGTTATATTTCCAGAAATTTTAACAAAGCCTTCTTTTAATAAAGACACAATAGGCGCATGGTCTTTAAGCATTTCAAAGCCTCCATTAACACCTGGAACAGTCACAGAATCTACTTCTCCGCTGAATAAGGTTGCCTCTGGTGATACAATTTCTAAATACATATTTTTTATTATTAATTGAATTAAGCTTCAGCTAACATTTTTTCTCCAGCTTCAATAGCTTCCTCAATAGTCCCTTTAAGGTTAAAGGCTGCTTCTGGTAAATGATCTAAAGTACCATCCATGATCATATTAAATCCTTTAATGGTTTCTTTAATATCAACTAAAACGCCAGGGATACCTGTAAATTGTTCCGCAACATGGAATGGTTGAGATAAGAAACGTTGTACACGTCTTGCTCTACCTACAGCCAATTTATCTTCTTCTGATAATTCTTCCATACCAAGAATGGCAATAATATCTTGCAGTTCTTTGTAGCGTTGTAATAATTCTTTTACTCTTTGAGCACAAGCATAATGCTCATTTCCTAAAATATCAGCAGTTAAAATACGAGAGGTAGAATCTAATGGATCTACCGCAGGATAAATACCTAACTCGGCAATTTTACGTGATAATACGGTTGTAGCATCTAAGTGGGCAAAGGTTGTTGCAGGTGCAGGATCTGTTAAGTCATCTGCAGGTACATAAACTGCCTGAACAGAAGTAATAGAACCTCTTTTTGTTGAAGTAATACGCTCTTGCATGGCACCCATCTCTGTGGCTAATGTTGGTTGGTAACCTACGGCAGAAGGCATACGGCCTAATAATGCAGATACCTCAGAACCAGCTTGCGTAAAACGGAAAATATTATCAACGAAGAAAAGCACGTCTTTTCCTTGCCCTTCTCCAGCACCATCACGGAAATATTCAGCAATAGTTAAACCTGATAAGGCCACACGTGCACGGGCTCCAGGAGGTTCGTTCATTTGTCCGAAAACAAACGTTGCTTTAGATTCTTTCATTCCGGCTTTATCCACTTTAGATAAATCCCATCCGCCTTCTTCCATAGAGTGCATAAAATCTTTACCGTATTTTATAATACCAGATTCAAGCATCTCTCTCAAAAGGTCATTTCCTTCACGAGTTCTTTCTCCAACTCCGGCAAATACTGAAAGACCACCGTGACCTTTAGCGATATTGTTAATCAACTCCTGAATTAATACCGTTTTACCAACACCAGCACCACCAAATAAACCAATTTTACCTCCTTTTGCATAAGGCTCAATAAGATCAATGACTTTAATACCAGTAAATAAAACTTCGGTCGACGTTGATAAATCTTCAAATTTAGGGGCTTGACGGTGAATAGGTAACCCGGCTTTTCCAGCTTTAGGTAAATTTCCAAGACCATCAATAGCATCTCCAATAACATTAAATAAGCGTCCGTAAACATCTTCGCCAATTGGCATTTGAATAGGTGCTCCAGTTGCAGTGACCTCTGTGCCTCTGCTTAATCCATCTGATGAATCCATTGCGATAGTACGAACAGAATCTTCACCAATATGAGATTGCACCTCTAATATTAATAAAGAGCCATCAGGTCTTTTAATTTCTAATGAATCATAAATTTTTGGAAGTTCTGAACCAGCTCCGAATTCAACATCGATAACCGGACCTACGATCTGTGCAACTTTACCTGTAACTTTAGCCATTGCTTATATGTTTAATATTATGCGATTTAATTGTAAAAAACGTGTTATGTTTTCGCGTGCAAAGATAGATGTTTTAATTTAAAATAAAAGTTGTTTTTTATGTTTTTTAGGCATAAAAAAACGCCCTCAGTTTGAAGGCGTTTTATAATATTGATTTAAATATAAATTAAGGTAATAAAGGCGAATAGTTAGTTGGGTAACTACCGGCATCAGCAAAATTTCCAGAGGCTTCAAAATTTGAACCATACGTGGCATCAATAGCTCTTAAAAATTCATTGGCCATTAAAGCATAGCCTCTTGCTGTAAGATGAATGCCATCCAGACTTACTAAACCACCCATCACAAGGTTAGTTGATAAAGTAAAATCTCCGGTTTTATAACCAGTGGTTGTTGCTTCTGTTAATATAGCCTTTAGATCAACAAAAGCTAAGCCTTTTGATGCCGCAACACTTGAAATAGTGGCATTATAAGCATCAGTGGCTGCTTTAATCTCAGCTTGTTCACTTGGTATTAATACCCACTTGTCTTCAAGAGGAAGTGTTACTCCTTCAACTGCAAATTGATCTGCTACTGCAGCTGATAAATTTTGTGATTGCAAAAAAGCAGAAAAATTTTGGTTTACAGTTCCAATAACAGTGCTACTTGGCAAAACTAATAGATCACTTGACTTAGCTTTTCTTGCTTGTCCATACATTATCCCCAATAAATATGCAACTGATGGAGCTGCTGTAGCTGGTACTCCAAATTGTGAAAGAAAAGCAGGAAAGTCGGGATTAGCATTTAACACGGCAGTAATTTGAGTAGATAAATCATCTAATGTTTCATCTTTAATAACCACTGCACTTGCTGAAGTCTCCGAGAATTGCATGTAACGATCTGGTCTTTGTAAAACAGTAAACACTTGATTTAATGCTCCAAAGAGTGTATTTAATGTAGGGATCAATGGCCCAAAACTAGGGTTTGAAGGGTCTAATGGCGCATGCGGTACAGTTGTAAAATGCGGTAAATCTGTGATGTAAGGCACGTTGGTCACTACCCCTTTCGCTCCTCCAGAAGTTAATGTCGTTACTAATGTACCAAAAGCAAAATCAAAAGTAGCTGTATCTGTCATTGGGTTTGTGCCATCTCCGCCAGAGGTGGCATATCCTAAAACGTCATTACCTCCTATTTCTGATAAGCTGAAAAATGTAGGGCTTTGTGCCATTGCTAATTCCAATATAGAAGCATTAGGAGTACTTCCTGTTAATCGAACGGCGTAAGGGTTTGCTGCAGCTGGAAAATTTTGAATATTTCCATAACCATTAGCTAACAGATGAAAACTTTTGGCGCCAGGAACCCCTAAATTATTAAAAGGACCAGTAGGGTTATTAAGCGCAATATCAGTACCAACAGTTACAGGGCCAATTAAAGATTCTAAAGATACTGGGCCCGCTCCTCCAAAAACTAATCGAGGATTTGCTATTCGTGTACCACCAACCGCTAAACCACCATAATTATCACTCATTAAAGGTTGTGTAAAGGCACCACCGCCCACTTTTGCAAATTCTTTAGCCATCATATTCGGAAACGAATTTTGTTGACTGGCAATAAATACCGCACCGTCGGTATAGCCGGCTGTGAAAGAAGC
>DATCZQ010000113.1:0-2124 GCA_036525815.1 Yeosuana sp.
ATACTATCCACTTTTCGGCCTATAAGGTTTTCAAATTTTGCCCTATAGGGTTCAAAATTGACACCACCAAAAATGAAAAGGCTAAAACTTTTGAATACTTCCCCAACTTTTTGACCTGTTCTTTTTTGAATTTTTTCAAAATACATCTGAACCCAAGATGGGATTCCTGAAATAACCGTCATTTTTTCAGGCAAGGTCTCCTCAACTATAGCTTCGACTTTAGTTTCCCAGTCCTCTATACAATTGGTCTCCCAAGATGGCATTCGATTTTTTTGTAGATATTTAGGCACATAATGGGCCACTATTCCCGAAAGTCTCCCTAATTGGATGCCGTTTTTTTTATCTAAAATTGGGCTGCCTTGAAGAAATATCATTTTTCCATCTACAAACTCACTTTTGCCTGTTTCGGCGATATACATTAAAATGGCGTTCCTCGCCGCTTCAATATGCGTTGGCATGCTTTCTTTGGTAATCGGAATGTATTTTGAGCCTGATGTCGTCCCCGATGTTTTGGCAAAATATATTGGTTTACCCTTCCAGAGTATATTTTCTTGTCCAGCGACAACCTTTTCAATATAGGGTTTCAAATCTTCGTAATCGCGAATAGGCACGCGATTAACAAAATCTGTGTGTGTATTTATATTGGTAAAATCATGGTCTTTACCAAATTCCGTGGTCTTGGCTTTACTAATTAAGTGTTCAAATACTTTTTGCTGGGTTTCAATGGGTTTGTTTGCCCATTTTAAAATTTTCTTCTTTATTAGTTTGGCAAATGGTTTGGCTAAAGTGGGTTTTATAGATAGCATTTTTAAAAGTCGATAAAATTAGCTGGGTTTACAGGATAGCCCCTGCTCCAAAGTTCAAAATGTAAATGTGGTCCCGTTGTTAACTCTCCTGTGTTGCCTGCCATGGCAATGACTTCTCCTGATTTTACCAAATCTCCTTGTTGTTTCGTCAATGACGCATTGTGTTTATAAACAGAAATCAAATCATTACTGTGCTCTATGATGACCACAAAACCTGTATCAGCCGTCCATTCTGCAAAAATAATAGTGCCATCGGCTGTAGCTTTTACCGGGGTGTTTTTGACAACAACAATGTCTATAGCGAAATGTTTTTCTTCAACATTATAATTCTCAGAAATTGTCCCGTTAACAGGGGGGAATAGTGCCAGATTAGAAGCTGAAATAGTAGATTCAAAAACATTGTATTTATCTTCTTTGTCTACTAGGTTTCTTAACAAAGAATCCTCTTTGGTGGGAATCAAATTTACAATCTGGATATCTTTATTGGCGGCTTCAATTATGGAGTCTTTGTTGAATTCCACCATTTTAACGTCACCTGTAAGAACTCTTTTAATGGATTCATAGTACTGTTGGTTCATGTCTATGACTTGTTGTAAGGAATCCGTTTTATAGTTTAATTCGGTGGCTTTTTGTTTTAAAGCAGTAGAAGAGTAGCCGGGAATGAATTCTCTTAACGATGTAAAAGCAATTAAAAAAATGGTGCACAAAACAAGTACTATTGAAGATAATGCAACAATCACAAAAACGTTAAGGCGTGTCAATTTTACGGCAAACCTTTCTTCAAAAGTTTCTTCATTCAATATTACCAATCGGTACTTATGAAGCAGTTTTTTTGTGAATTTTTTTTCTTTTTTTCTTACTGTCATTATGAAGCAAAATTAATTAAAATAACCTCAAGTTGAATTGGGATAGGTTAAAGTTTGCTTTTAAACGCTTAAATTAAAGTTTAATTATTAAGTTTGTATTTCAAATTAAAATATTATGATAGCATCACATCTGTTTTTAGCAATTGGACCATGGCAAATCGTTTTGGTTGTATTGGTCGTACTTCTTTTGTTTGGCGGTAAGAAAATCCCTGAACTTATGAGAGGTTTGGGTAGTGGTATAAAAGAGTTTAAAGACGCCAGCAAAGAAGAAAACAAGTCAGAAGATAAAAAAGAATAATATACTTTTAATCCCTATAAAAAAGCCAACTTAAAGTTGGCTTTTTTTATTTAATTTTTACTGATCTTATTATTGATTCTAATTCAAAAACATAGTCTCGTTTTTCAACTGAAGGAGCAAAAACATAACCCTCAATAATGACGTATCTGTTATT
>DATCZQ010000114.1:0-5083 GCA_036525815.1 Yeosuana sp.
CCCATTAAAAACAAGATACATTCTAGAAAAGACTAAAGTGTACCAAAATCAAATTTGAGTGTACCTTATAGTGTACCTTTTTTAGTGAAAAATTAATATTTTTTTTGTTTTAGAAGGAAGGTCTCTGAAAAGCAAGAACATCAGTATACATATGGGGTTAATGAATAAAAAAAGCCTGTTACTTTTTGTAACAGGCTCTTAATCAGTGGTCCCACCTGGGCTCGAACCAGGGACCACCTGATTATGAGTCAGGTGCTCTAACCAACTGAGCTATAGGACCGAAATTGGCTGCGAATTTAATACTTATTTTATAACTCTACAAGAAATTTATTTGTTTAAATGATTTCTTGACAAAGCTCAATGAGCACTCCATTGGTGGTTTTTGGATGCAAAAAGACAACTAGTTTATTATCAGCTCCTTTTTTGGGTGTTTCATTAAGAACTACAAACCCTTCATTCACCAATCTTTTTACTTCTTTTTCAATATCATCCACATCAAAAGCAATATGGTGAATACCCTCTCCTTTTTTCTCAATAAATTTAGCAATAGGACTTTCTGGATTTGTTGCTTCCAGTAATTCAATCTTATTAGGTCCAACCTTAAAAAAGGAGGTTTTAACACCTTCACTTATAACAGCTTCCGTTTTATAATGTGCTTCACCAAAAAGTTTAGCAAACAAAAGGTTTGATGACTCTATGTTTTTAACGGCAATTCCTATGTGTTCAATTTTATTCATTTTAATTCGGTTTAAAGGAAGATACAAATTTTGCAAATCAAAAGTAAGATAATCTTTAAATATCCGCTATTTTTGCACTATGGAAGAAAGTCAAAGACAAAAAAAAATAGCGTCTGTATTACAACGTGATTTAGTAGATGTTTTACAAAATGCTGCTACACAAGGCGGCATGCATGGGATCCTTATCTCGGTTTCAAAAGTAAAAGTAACGGTTGATTTATCTTTTGCAAAAGTGTATTTAAGCATTTTTCCTAGTGGTAAAGGCAAGGAACTGATAGAGGGCATTAAATCAAACGCCCCTCTAATCAAGCATGAAATTGCTCAGCGCACCAAACATCAGTTGCGACGAATGCCAAAATTGGAATTCTTTATTGA
The DNA here is from genome assembly GCA_036525815.1 of Yeosuana sp. Lineage (GTDB taxonomy): Bacteria > Bacteroidota > Bacteroidia > Flavobacteriales > Flavobacteriaceae > Yeosuana. Next base: position 1,113 of record DATCZQ010000114.1, read on the forward strand.
TGACTCTTTGGAGTATATGGAGCAAATTGACCAATCATTAAAAGGCAAAGACAATCCTATTAAAGACCCTAGTATCTTAGAAAAACGCAAAAAGTCTTAATTGATGCTTCATCTGTTAGCCTTTATTTTTACTATTGGTCTGATGGATTATTCTTTTGCTTTCTATTTTTTCATAATAATATAGATTTTGAATATTTCCTTTTACATAGCAAAACGATATTTGCGCTCTAAAAGCAGCAACAATGCCATAAATTTTATTACCATTATTGCAGGCATAGGAGTTATTTTAGGTGCTGCCTCACTATTTATTGTCCTGTCTGGATTCGCCGGCTTAAAAGACTTTACACTGCAGTTTTCAAGTATTGTTGACCCCGACTTAAAAGCGGAAACCACTATTGGAAAGTCCTTTGTTTTAACGAAAGATCAAACTAACAAATTAAAAGCATTAAAAGAAGTGGCGCTTTACTCAAAAATAATAGAAGAGCGGGTTATTATTGCTTCTGATGATAAAAATGACATTGTCACTCTTAAAGGTGTTGATGAATCATTTCAAAGTGTTACCAGTATAGATTCTGTTATTGTTCAAGGCGGATGGTTTGCGCAACAAGCCAATCAGGTGGTGGTTGGCTGGGGCATTTCCAACACCCTTTCCCTTGGAGTTTTAGATTATTCCAAAGTATTAAACATTTATGTTCCAAAACCCGGAAAAGGACAAATAACTTCAACCAATAATGCCTTTAATTCTATAAGAGCTATCAACGTTGGTGTGTTTGATATTAATGAGAAAATCAATGATACTTATGTTTATGGTTCTCTAGATTTAGCGCAGCATTTACTGAATTATGATGAAAATCAAATCACGGGTATAGAATTCAGACTTGCAAGTGGTGCTGATGAAAATACCGCCAAAGAAAAAATACAAACTATATTAGGGGATCATGTCATCATAAAAAACCGGTCTCAACTTAATGATGCCCTTTATAAAATGCTCAATACTGAAAATCTGGCGGTTTATTTAATTTTTACCTTAGTCTTAATTATTGCCTTATTTAATGTGATTGGGTCGATTATTATGATGATTCTTGACAAAAAGAAAACATTAAACACCTTATTTAACCTTGGTGCAACCATTAATGACATCAAGCGTATTTTCTTTTTTCAAGGAAGTTTAATGACTCTTGTGGGCGGAATGATTGGAATATTGTTGGGTTTTATAATTATTTTACTGCAAAAATCATTCGCCTTAGTGATGATAACTTCTACCCTGCCTTACCCGGTTACTATTAAGTTTGAAAACTTCGTGGTTGTATTTCTAACCATTTCAGTGTTAGGTATTTTAGCCTCAAAAATTGCTTCTGTAAGAATCACTAGATCTTTAGTGGAGGCCCACTAATTTGTTAAAATATTTTTCTTTTATTCTGTAAATTGATAATCTGAAAACTTTTCTAAGACCTCATCAAATGCCGCAAACACATCTGCGGATTGATCACTGGTTACCATTTTTGTGCGATAGTCTTTAAAATGTGGTATGCCTCTGAAATAATTGGTATAATGCCTTCTAGTTTCAAAAACCCCTAAAGTTTCTCCCTTCCAGTCAATAGCCATTTGTAAATGTCTGCGTGCAGCTTCTACTCTTTCTTCTAAAGAAATGGGTGCTAAATGTTCTCCTGTTTTAAAAAAGTGTTTTACTTGTTTAAAAAACCAAGGATTGCCAATACTGGCGCGTCCTATCATGGCGCCGTCAAGACCATAAACATCTCTCATTTCCCTTGCTCTTTCCGGCGTATCGACATCACCGTTTCCAAAAACAGGAATATGCATTCGTGGGTTATTTTTAACCTCAGCAATAGGTTTCCAGTCTGCGCTTCCTTTATACATTTGAGCTCTGGTTCTGCCATGAATAGAAATTGCTTTACAACCAACATCTTGCAGTCTTTCGGCAACCTCAACGATTCTAATGGAATCATGATCCCAACCCAAACGTGTTTTGACGGTTATAGGAATATTGGTGCGCTTTACCATTTCTGCTGTCAATTGCTCCATTAAACACACGTCTTTTAAAATGCCTGCACCTGCACCTTTACTTACCACTTTTTTTACCGGACAACCAAAATTAATATCAATGATATCTGGTTTTGATTTTTCAACAATATCAATGGTTTGAAGCATGCTCTCCAGATTTGCCCCAAAAATCTGAATTCCAACAGGACGCTCTTTTTCATAGATATCTAATTTCATAACGCTCTTAGCGGCATTACGAATTAAACCTTCGCTTGAAACAAATTCAGTATACACAACATCGGCTCCTTGCTCTTTGCATAGCGCACGAAAAGGAGGATCACTAACATCTTCCATAGGTGCTAAAAGCAAGGGGAAGTCAGGTAGTTCTATGTTATCTATTTTTACCAAGCGGTTGTAATTTGCGGCAAAATTAAGGTTTTTTAAATTAAAATATGTGCGGTAATGGCGGACTAATATTTTAAAACCTTTTTGATAAGGGTCCGTTTATCGACGGTTGTAATTTTAAACAGATACATACCTGGGCGGAACGCCGTTAAATCAACAGTGCCCCTGTTGGTGTGTATCAGGCGCTGCGCCTGCATATTATACACCTCCACCTGAGCGGTTTCAGGCATGTTGATATGCACCATTTCCGCCGTTGGATTTGGATATAAGCTTATAGCCTCGGCATCTACATCGTTCAACGCTAAGGCGGAATCGGAAGTGGTCACTTCAATGAGTTTTCCATCATTAGAGGCTGTAAAGCCCATGTAGGTTTCGCTATAATATTCTGAAGTGACGTAATAGGTGTTTTCATCCATAAAATCAATCGCTTCGGTTTGTTCTCGGGGGAAACTACTGGAGATGTCATACCGGTTATTGTTTCCGGAAAACACATCGTTACCAGTAAAGCCACTACATTCATAAATAAAAGGTTGTAATACATCAAATGTGCTCGTATTCCAGGTATAACCTATTAAAACGACTTTATTGGTTAATGGATTGTATGTACCTCCGTTAATTAAATCGTTAGGGTAGCTAGTATCATAAAGTGTGCTACTTAAAGCGCTTAAGTCAAATGTTCCCGGTGTTTTAGGCACAAGGTAGGCCTGAGCCACGTATGTGTCCCAGTTCTTGCTAATAATCAATAAATTGTTGGCGTCTATAGATATCAGTGATTGGGCATCCCAGGGCGTAGTATCCAAATTCCATGTAAAATTCGTTTGATTGGCATAGCTAAAATTAATGGTTTCAGCGCTTACAGAGTTGGAAGCATCATAATCGGCTTTACTGATCTTGTAAATTTTTAAATCCGTTCGGTTACCATAGTTATTCCCGATGTCGCCTATATAAATATAGTTATCATCCTGGGTAATATCTTCCCAATCCACATTACTGGCATTGGAAATCGTCACCGTTCTGGTAACTACGGATGAGGTTGGATCCATTTCATATAATGCATTAGCGCCGCCACTATCATTGTGGGTGATGATCTTGTTATTGTAATAGATCACACCGGAGGATTGCGAAACTATGGTGTTATCCAAAGCATATTTTTCAACGGCACTGGTAACCTGAGCAAAACCAAATTGTAGACCTAAAAAAAAAGTAATAAAGCGTAATCCTGTTCTCATGAGGTTGGTTATAAAAGAGTTAATAGCCCATTAAAAGTAAAGCATTTTTTATCTCGCTTTACTTTTTTTCGTTGTAAAGCACCTAAAGTCCGTAAAATCCTAAAATGAGTTCTCCAAAAGCGCTCACAGTAAAAAGTAGTGATAGTGAACCGTCAAGAATCAGACTTACACACTACCAAACCCCAGGCCAAGCATAAAAAACAACATTACTGATTAGGGCGACATAGTGATACGCCGGTTTAAAAATACCAAAATGCCATAAGAATGAAAACCAAGATAGACGGCCATCAAGGATTTTAGGGTATTTTGTTGGTCAATTGCTGTAATCGAAATCCG
>DATCZQ010000115.1:0-25202 GCA_036525815.1 Yeosuana sp.
AATATATTGTGTTAGGTTCCCGTTAGTATCATAGGTGATGTATTCAGTTTTTGAATGACTTGACCATTCACTTACATTCCAGTAATAATATATTTCCTGTGTTAGGATCCCATTAGTATCATAAGTGTATTCAGTTTTTAAATCATTTACAAATTCACTTCCATTCCAACTATATTCAATTTCTTGTGTTAAGTTCCCGTTAGTGTCAGAAGTGTATTCAGTTTTTGAATAATGTACCCATTGACTTTCATACCAACCATATCCATTTTGTTGTGTTAAGTTCCCGTTAGTGTCATAAATGTATTCTGGTTTCCAACCATTGACCCATTGACCTGAGATTTCGTCCCAAGATTGTGATATTTCATATTCAAGTTCATGTTTTATGACTGACGGAGAAGAAATCGATTTAGAGGAATTTACCCTTGAATTTTGAAATAAATCTCTACTTTTATTAAAAAGATTACCTTTCCTATATTCCTTTTCACCTTGATTTATTTTCTTTAATTGACTTTCAACTCTAGACTTTTCATGAGTTCTATTGTCTTTATTTACTTTCCTTTGACCAAATGAAAACAATGTCATAAAAAATATAAATGATAAAACTGTGATTTTGTGTTTCATAATTTTTTTCATGAGAAATAAGTTTAAATTAGAACGTAATAATGTGTAACTAACACAATCATAATATTTTATGACATTAATAAAGATAGTCTTTTATTTTTAATTTGTAGAGTTTTCTGACAATAATCATGTAGTTAATTATTCTTTAAATCACATTGGGATTCATATTCAACCGAAAACATGTTTTGGGAATAGATTAGTAAGGGAATGTATAAGAGAGTAATTAAGAGTAATCTTTTGAATTGAGGTATCATAATTAAAGTTTTTTAATTAATGGGTTTGATTTAGATTATCAAAGTTTATTCCATCAATAAAGGAAACTGAAATTGTATTTCAACCTAACAAATGTCATATAATATTTGTACGATTTAACTTAATATTGAAATATTAAAAATTCAGATGTTATAACTTCCAGTAAGAATGATTATTTAGATTCACTTATTTCATAATAAATCTATTTGTTTAACATTTAAAATTATTTATATTATTGGGGTTTGTTTTTGTTTTATAAAAAATAAACACTTCATAAATAACTGTAAATCAATCATTTATAAAGTGTATTTTTATATTTCGTCGGGATGACAGGATTTGAACCTGCGACCACACGGCCCCCAGCCGTGTACGCTACCGGACTGCGCCACATCCCGTTTATAATTTCTGTTTTCAAAGAAAACACTTTTCTGTAAATTGTAAAAATAAAAACCAAAGCATTTCTATGCTTTGGTTTTGCCAAAGTAAACTATATTTTAATTGTAAGTTGAAGTAGATACCTCAAAATTTGAATCTTTAGCAGCTAAATAGCGTTCGGCATCTAAAGCCGCCATACAACCTGTTCCGGCAGCTGTAACAGCTTGCCTGTAAACATGATCTGCTGCATCACCAGAAACAAAAACACCATCCACATTTGTTTTAGATGTCCCTGGCTTATTAATAATATAACCCGTTTCATCTAATTCTAAAAAGTCTTTAAAAATATCCGTATTAGGCTTATGACCAATGGCCACAAAAAAACCTGTAGCAGGAATTTCATGCTTTTCATTCGTTTTATTATTAAAAACTCTAACGGCTGTAACTACTTGTCCGTCCCCTAAAACTTCATCGGTTTCTGTGTTAAATAATATTTCAATATTTGGAGTTTTTTTAACACGTTCAGACATGATTTTTGAAGCTCTGAATTCATCTCTTCTCACAATCATAGTGACTTTTTTACAAAGTTTAGAAAGATAATGAGCTTCTTCACAAGCCGAATCACCAGCACCAACAATAACGACCTCTTGATTTCTATAGAAAAATCCGTCACAAACTGCACAGGCAGAAACACCACCTCCTAATTTTAAATACTTTTGTTCAGATTCTAAGCCTAAATATTTAGCTGTAGCCCCTGTAGAAATAATCACCGTTTCACAATGAATCTCTTTAGTATCATTTACCCATACTTTATGAACATCTCCTGAAAAATCAACTTTTGTAACCCACCCATCGCGAATATCGGCATCAAATCTTTGGGCTTGCTGTTGTAATTCAATCATCATTTCTGGCCCCGTAATTCCATTTGGATATCCAGGAAAATTTTCAACTTCATTAGTTGTAGTCAGTTGCCCTCCTGGTTGCATACCTTGATATAAAACAGGACTCATGTTTGCTCTAGCAGCATAAATGGCGGCGGTATATCCAGCTGGTCCTGAACCAATAATTAAACACTTCACTTTCTCAATACTATCTCCCATAATAAAATTTATTTATACTATAACAAAAGTAGAATTTTTAAAGGAATACTTACCTTCAATTTATCAAAACTTACTATCCATTTAGTTATTCACTTTTTTTTTGTAAATTAGATATCATTCAACCATAAAATTCTATTATTATGAAAACCATTTTACTCTTTTTTAGCTTAGCATTTCTTGTATCATGTAAAAATAATTCTGAATCCAAAATGGATAAAAATGAAACGAACACTCCAACCAAAGAATTAACTATCAAAGGGGCCTGGAAACAGATTAGTTTTTATAATTATGCTGATAATATAATAACAGATACCATTATCGCATCAGAAGCAAACAAACAAATTAAAATGTATTCAGACACGAAGGTAATGTGGAGCAGATTTAGAGATTCTGATACTTTAGACTGGTTTGGATATGGCGATTATACTATAGGTGATAGCACTTTAACTGAAGTAATTGATTACGGATCAAAAGCCATGAATGAAGCCATTAAAAAAGAAAGAAAATTTACATTTAAATTAATTTTAGACGAAGATAAATTTTCCCAGATTCAAGTAGATGAGGAGGGGAACCTTATTTATGCCGAAAATTATGTAAGAATTGAATAATTAAGAATTTAATAATTCACTTATTAATTTTGCATGAGTGATTCTTTTCCTTTTATTGCCGCGTTAATTGCGTCCATTTTACATGTTATTACTGGCCCGGATCATTTAGCTGCAGTCATTCCATTTGCCATCGAATCGAAAAAAAAAGCCTGGAAAATAGGCTTGTTTTGGGGTATTGGTCATTTAATAGGCATGTTAGCTATTGGGATTTTATTTTTAATATTTAGAGAACTTATTCCCGTTGAATCCATTTCTGCTTACAGCGAACAATTAGTTGGAATGGTGCTTTTACTCATAGGCGCGTGGTCTTTTTACAAAATATTTAAAGAAGAAGAAAAACACAGACATTTGCACGTACATAGTAATCATACTGTCGCTATTCATAAACATGAGCATGCCCATCATCATGAAACTTCACATCATCACACACATAATCATCAATTAAAACAGAGTAGTTTTGCCTCATTATCTATTGGCTTTTTGCATGGCCTAGCAGGCATTTCACATTTCTTGCTCTTTATACCTGTTGCCAGTTTCAAAAGTCAAATAGATTCCATTTCCTATTTAGTTGGGTTTAGCTGTGGAATTGTTTTAGCAATGACCTCTTTTGCATTGCTTATAGGCAGGATTTCTTCATTTAGTAAAAATGAGCATAATGACACCTTATTTAAAGGGATTAGATTTTCAGGCGGTCTTTTTGCTATTATTATAGGTTTATATTGGCTATTTTCTTAACAAATTCGGGGTAACTGTTCACCAATTAAAGGGCTCACGATTCTCTTACCACCAATGGCACTTTTCATGACCACTTTACCTGGATGTTCTTCTGTTATTTCTCCAATATAAGCAGCATTTTTACCTTTAGAATCCTTTTTCATAAATAGCAGAACCTCATTTTGTACGGAAGCATCCACAATAACCATAAAAACACCTTCATTAGCAACATACAATGGGTCTAATCCTAAAATTTCACAAGCCGCAGCCACTTGCTTCTCTAAAGGAATCTTATCCTCATAAATAACTACTCCTTTATGGATATCTTGAGAAATTTCAGATAAAACACTGGCAACGCCACCTCTGGTAGGGTCTCTAAAAAGATGAATTTTATCTCCAAATTCATTAATCAAATCATTCACTAAAAAATTTAAGTTGGTAGTATCACTTACTATAGTTGATTCAAACTCTAAACCTTCTCTTTGTGACATAATAGCCATACCATGTTGAGCAACAAAACCATTGAGAAGTATTTTATCCCCATTTTTAATGTACTCAGAAGCAATTTTAGCTTTAAGGTTTACTTCTCCAAAGCCTGTGGTATTAATAAATATTTTATCGCCTTTACCTCTTTCTACCACTTTAGTATCTCCTGTTATTATTTGAACGCCACTTTCATCAGCCGCTTTTTTTATAGAATTAACAATGGCTATAAAATCCTCAATTCTTAATCCTTCTTCAACAATAAATGCCAATGATAAATATTTTGGCATAGCTCCACACATGGCCACATCATTTACAGTACCATTAACGGCTAATTCACCAATATTTCCTCCTTTAAAAAAAATGGGGGAAACCACAAAACTATCTGTTGAAATAGCTATTCTGCCATTAATATTAATTATTGAACCATCATGTTTCTGGTCCAAATAGGGGTTGCTGAATGATTTGAATATAATTTTATCCAACAAGTCACGCGTCATTAATCCTCCACTTCCGTGACCAAGTTGAATCGTCTCAAAACCTAATTCTTCCCTTTCCATTGTTATTCTGTCATTAAATTACTTGAAAAATGATAGTATGCTGCACAAGCTCCTTCTGAAGATACCATTGGCGCACCTAATGGATTAGAAGGTGTGCATTTTTTACCAAACTGATCACATTGATGTGGTTTTTTTATACCTTTTAAAATATCTCCTGCAATACAATTAGGGTTTTCGGGCACTTTAATATGACTGATACCAAATTTTATTTCGGCATCAAAACTTTTGAATTCCTTTGTTAAAACATATCCACTATTGGGAATCTCTCCAATTCCTCGCCATTCTCTCGCACCTACTTCAAATACCTGATGAATCACTTTTAAGGCTGATATATTCCCTTCCTCTTTAACAACTCGGGAATACTGATTTTCAACCTCATAAATTCCCTTTTCCAATTGCTTCACCGCTAGATATATTCCCTGAACCAAATCAAGTGGCTCAAAACCTGTTATTACGATTGGTATTTTATATTTTTCAGCAAGCGGATAATAATCTTTATAACCCATAATAGCACAAACATGTCCAGCCCCTAAAAAAGCATTGATATTACAAAACTTATCATCCAAAATAGCTTCCATGGCTGGAGGAACCAATACATGCGACACTAATATAGAATAATTTTTTAGTCCTTCTTTTTGAGCGTGTAAAACAGAAAGTGCATTGGCAGGTGCTGTCGTTTCAAAACCTACTGCAAAAAACACAACTTCCTTATCAGGATTATTCTTTGCTATTTTTACTGCTTCAATTGGTGAATATAGAATTCTTAAATCTCCGCCGTTTGATTTGGCTTCCAGTAAACTTTTTTTACTACCAGGAACTCTAATCATATCACCAAAAGAACAGACGATTACGCCATTTTCTAAAAGCTCAATGGCCTTATCAATTAAATTTAAGGGCGTTACGCATACAGGACATCCTGGTCCATGAATCATCTGAACATAATCGGGTAATAACTCAAGTATTCCATTTTTCACTAATCCATGGGTTTGACCACCGCAAATTTCCATGATTTTCCATGGTTTAGTAGCTGCTTTATGGATCAAGTCTAAATAACTTTTTGTTGCCTCTAAATTTCTATATTCCGTTAAATACTTCATTTATTACTACATTTTAAATAGTACATAATCTGGCCAAAAGAGATGTTTTCATCATTAGGAGCTAAGTTTATGTTAAGATATAATTTATATTCCTTTTCTCCTATTTCTTTAATCAAATCTAAGAGTGTTGTATTTTGAAAAACACCACCACTAAAGGCAATATGCTTGTAATCGTATTTTCTAGCAAATTGAAAAACTAGCGAGGCTAGAGTGTAAAAGAAATTAATAATTATGTTTTCTTTTGAATTACCCTCTTTATAATCTAAATACAGATTATGAAATAATTCTTTAGTAGGAATGAGGCCATTATCTAAAATTAAACCATAACTAATACAATCATTTATATCATAATCAAGTATATAATTTTCTAATAAAATAGCAGACTCACCCTCATAAGTATTTAAATCACAAACACCTAATAAAGAAGCAACCGCATCAAACAATCTGCCAACAGAGGATGTTTTTAATTGGCTTTTTAATTTCAACTTTTGATAAATCTTTAATTCATGCGCTTTAAACTTATTTTTTAGAATACTTGTCATTTGTGGACTAGATAAAGAGAACATCGATAATCTTGGTTCTTTTGACATTTTATCTCCGGCAAGCCAATCAAAATAGTCAAAATGAGAAACCCGTTTTATTTTATTCACATGGTATTCAAAAAATTCTCCACCCCAAATATGCCCATCATCACCATACCCAGTGCCATCCCAAATAACTCCCAAAACAGGTTCCTTTGAATCAAATAAATTATGTTCTTCCAATACGGAGGCAAAATGTGCTTTATGATGCTGAATTTTATATAATGGAATATTTAATTCTTCAGACAATTCCTTACCGTACAGAGTACTTTGATAACCCAAATGAGCATCCACTAAAAGAACTTCTGGTGTTTGTTCAAATACCTCTATAAAATTTAAAGCGGTATGTGTAAAACGCTGATAAACATCAAAATTATCCAGATTTCCTATATACTGACTCAAATAAACATAGGAATTAGGTACATAAGCGACCGTACTTTTTAAATGCGCCCCTAAAGCCATGATTTTTTTATCTGCTTTTATAGAAATGTTAAATAAATTAGGGGCATACCCTCTCGATCTGCGGAATATAACTTCTGAATTATTTTTTTTACTCAACTTTACAACGGAATCGTCCTGTGGATGCACAATTTTTAAATGATGGTTTAAAAAATAATCTGCCACATGGTTTAGCTTTAAAAAGGCCTCCTCAAAATCACTTATAATTGGTGAGCCATGAATGTTGCCACTAGTTGCTACGATAGGAAATTTTAACCGGTTGGCCAATAATTGCAATATCCCAGAATACGGCAACATAACCCCAATTTGATTTAATCCTGGCGCGACAGTCTTCAAATTAATTTTACCTTTATAACTATTTGTATTAATAATATTTATAGGCCTTTCAACAGATTTCAGACTTTCTTCCTGTTCAGTGCTTATAACTAATTCACGCTTTAAATGAGGCATGGAAGGATATAAAACAGCAAATGGTTTATTGGGGCGTTGCTTTTTATGCCTTAGTTTTTGAACGGCGCTTACATTTTCTGCATTACAACACAATAAAAACCCACTGGTATTTTTTACGGCGATAATATTTCCTTCTTCTAAAAGCGAAGCAACTTTAATAAATAAATCAGTCTTTTGAACTTGAATATGTCGACCTAAATTGTCTATTAAATACAAATTGATGCCACAGGTAGGGCATGTATTTGTTTGGGAATGAAATCGCCTGTTTGAAGGATTTTTATATTCTTTTTGACAGGCTTCACACATGGGGAATTCATCCATACTTGTATGGTCTCTTTCAAAGGGAAAAGTTTCAGTGATAGCCCAACGCGGACCACAATTAACGCAGGTAGTAAAAGGATAAGTAAAGCGCCAATTATTAGTGTCTTTGATATCGTCTTTACAATTGTCACAAATAGCAAAATCCGGTGTAAGTATTAAATTAAGTTGTCCTTCCTTTTTTGAAGGAACTATATTAAACTCATCAAACGAAATAGACTCAATCTCTGTAATTGAATGCTCCTTAATTTTGGAAACTGGTGGTGGAAAATAAATTAATCTGTCATAAAAATTTTTTACGGTTTGGTCTGAACCCTGTACCAAAATAATCACGCCATTTTCATTATTAGAAACAGATCCTTTTAATGAAAAATCCCTAGCTAAATTATACACATATGGCCTAAAACCTACACCTTGAACTTGTCCGGAGATAAGAATTTTATAGGTTTTCTGCATAAATGTGTCTGATAATCGTAAACTTATTTTATTTGAAGATACAAATTTTTAGCATGTTCATAAATTCTATCAATCAATTCAGGGATTATAGCTTCTACTTTTGAATTTAATTCTATAGTCATTGGATTCATTTCTTCTATTGAAACTGTGAACAAATGGATGTCGGGTACTTTATCCATAAGATACACCGCCTCCACCATGTCTTTTAACCCCACGTCATGAACACTTAATGCCGAAGGAAAATCAGATGCAAATTTAGGACGAATTAAAGAAATAGTGCCTGCTGGTTTACCATCCATAGTAGCATCCACAAAAATAATCGTAGGATACACCTGAAAACAACTTAATAGTAAAAAACCACCAGTACCTCCATCAAGAATATCTACATATTCTGGAAGTTCCTGCTTCGCCATTTCCTGAATAATGTGCACTCCAATGCCTTCATCTCCCATTAAATAATTACCAACTCCCATTACTAAAATACTATTCGATTTGTCTTTTTCAAAAAAATAGGAGTCACTGCTTATTGCAACTGGTGTTCTTTCTGGAATTTTCATCTGTCTATGTTTCTTGCTTTAGAGGTTAGATGTTATGCTATTTATAATTATTTTCTTAGGCTTAAATTTATTGAATTAGCATTTTATATAATAAAGTAAAAAATAAATTCATTCAAATCCAAAATTGTATGTCTTTGAATGAATTTAAGATTAATTATTTAAATCAATTTGATTTAGAAGCTACAATTCCTTTTTCATCTTTAATTTCTACTTCTTGTTCAGCATGAGCTTTTTTCATCCGCTCATCAGAAACAAACTTATAACCTCCAAATATAGAAGACACTTCGCCTCTTCCTTCTAACCAATCATGATAAAAGACCAAATAAACATGAACCATAGCAAAGAAAATAAAAATCCACATGCTTGTATGATGAATACTCCTAACTAAAAAATCGCCACCAAAAAGTGGAATTACCCAAGTAAACATTTTAGGTAACCACCAGGAGGCCATATCGCCATATAAGGCAAAACCTGTTGCTATTTGAACTAAAGCTAAAACAAACATGACTAAATATGAAAGCGTGGCTACGCTGTTATGTCCAATACTAATTTTAGTCACATCTTCTACCTTCTCATTCATTAGCAGGATATCAATTTTCATAACATGCCAAAAATTATTCCAGTTCTTTTTAGTAAACGGCCAAAACGCTCTCCAACTGGCGAATCTGTTGCCCATAAATGACCAATAAACTCTCAATATTAAAACGAATAAGAATATGTAAGCCGCGGTAAAATGCAAAAATCTAACAATGCCAAAAGAATGTAAATTTGTTGCTTCTGAACTAGATAAAATAGCTGGTGGATTGGCAATAATAAAGCCTGTAACAACCAATACAAAAAGAGCTAAAACATTTAGCCAATGAAAGATCCTGACTGGTAATTCCCAGACGTATACACGTTTAAAATTTGTTATTTTTTTCATGATCCTTTTTGTTTAGCTAAATTTCACAACTACCCGTATGTTGAACTCTAGAAATGTGATTACCATGTTCATCATATAAATGCACTGCACAAGCCAAACAGGGATCAAATGAATGTATGGTTCTAATAATTTCCAATGGTAATTCTGGGTCTGCAACAGGAGTTCCGATTAAACATGACTCATAGGGGGATAAGGCACCTTTTGGATCTCTGGGGGAGGCATTCCAGGTTGTTGGCACCACTTGCTGATAGTTCTCAGTTTTTCCGTCTTTAATTTTTATCCAATGCGCAAGTGCTCCTCTTGGAGCTTCCATATAACCCACGCCTTTTGCTTCTGATGGCCAAGTGGAAGGTTCCCAATTTTCAGTGTTAGCCATTCTTTCATCACCATTTTTTATGTTACTAATTAAGGTATCATAAAATTCCATAGTCCAATTGGCAACTAATTGCGTTTCAATCCCGCGAGCTGCTGTTCTTCCTAACGTAGAGAAAAGAGCATCCACAGGAACATTTAAATGTGCTAAAGCAGCATTTACGGCTTCCTGTATTTCCTTATTACCTCTACCATAACCTACTAAAAGCCGAGCTAAAGGACCCACTTCCATTGGCATCCCTTTCCATCTTGGTGTTTTTACAAAACTGTACTTTTCTTCAACATTCAAATGCTCATATGGTGGTTTTGGACCCGAATATTTAATATTGGTTTCTCCTTCCCATGGGTGTCTGCCTGTTTCTTTTCCCTCGGCATAATTATCATACCAGGAATTATTTACAAATTCTTCAATTTCATCACTACTTCTGTGATTAACATCTAATACTTTAGATAAGTCTCTATCTAAAATAACCCCTTGTGGGAATTTAAAATTAGATTGATCTGCATAGCCATTAACTGGGAAATCACCGTAAGACATATAATTACCAAAACCTTTTCCAATGGCGCCCCAGTCTTTATAGAAGGAGGCAATAGCCAATAAGTCTGGAATATATACCTGCTCAATAAAGCGTTTTCCTTCATCAAGAAGCGATTTAACCATAGCCAATCTTTCTGCATTGATTCCTCCTGGGTTTTCTGTGTTTATTGCACAAGCCATTCCACCAACTAAATAATTTGGATGTGGATTTTTACCTCCAAATATGGTGTGGACTTTAACAATTTCTTTTTGCCATTCCAGTGCTTCCAAATAATGAGCCACTGCCATTAGATTAACCTCAGCAGGTAATTTCATTTGAGGATGACCCCAATAACCATTGGCAAAAATTCCTAATTGTCCACTTTCGACAAATTTGGTGATGCGTTTCTTAATATCTGAAAAATAGCCTGGTGAGCTTTTTGGCCAATTGGATATACTTTGTGCTAATTCTGATGTTTTTTGTGGATCAGCTTGTAAGGCATTTACAACATCAACCCAATCTAAAGCGTGCAAGTGATAAAAGTGAATGGTATGGTCATGCATATATAAAGCACCTTCCATAATATTTCTTACCATTTCGGCATTTGGTGGAATCGCAATACCTAAAGCATCTTCAACCGCTCTTACTGATGTGAGCGCATGTACGGTGGTACATACACCACAAGTTCTCTGCACAAAAGCCCAGACATCTCTAGGATCTCTTCCCTTAACAATTTCTTCAATACCTCTAACCATTGTACTGGAGCTGTAGGCATCTACTATGATTCCATCTTTAATTTCTGCTTCTATTCTTAAATGACCCTCAATTCTGGTAACAGGATCAACTACTATTCTATCTGCCATAATTCTAATATTTAAGAGTCAATATTTTTTTCGTTTGAAATGCCTCGATTAATTCGGCTTGCTAATTCTTTCCTTTTAGAAATGTTAGCCGCAATAGCATGGACCGCTAAGCCTCCTGCTAAAATACCGGCTCCAACTTTTCCAATTTCATCCGCCAGTCCTTCTTCATGCAGCCCTGGAACCTTGGTTAATCTTTCATAGAATGGTCCATTATCCCAGAAGTTTTCTTCACTACATCCTATACAGCCATGTCCTGACTGAATTGGATAACTTACACCATTATTCCATTTAATGGTTCCGCATGAATTGTAAGTCATAGGCCCTTTACAACCTAATTTATATAAACAATACCCATCTTTTGCGTTTTTATCATCGAAGGTTTCAGCAAACAATCCGGCATCATAATACGGTCTTCTATAACAACTGTCATGTACTCGTTTTGCATAAAATGCTTTTGGTCTTCCTAATCGATCTAACTCTGGCAATCGACCAAAAGTGACTAAATGCACGATGACTCCAGCCATAACCTCCCCAATTGGTGGGCAACCCGGAACTCGAATGATTGGTTTATTTTTTATGATTTTGTGAATTGGTGTGGCGTTTGTAGGATTTGGTTTTGCGGCCTGAACACAACCATTGGTTGCACAACTACCCCAAGCAATAATTGCTTTTGCTCCTGCTGCAGATTCAATTAATAAATCTTTAGCCGATCTTCCTCCAATACAGCAATAATTACCATCATCGCCCATAGGCACAGAACCCTCAACACAAAGAATATACTCACCCTTGTATTTTTCCATGGTAGCCTGTTTAGCCGCTTCTGCTTGATGTCCTGAAGCAGCCATTAAGGTTAAAGTATAATCTAAAGAAATTTTATCTAGAATAATATCTGCCACAATGGGGTGGTCAGAACGAATAAAAGATTCGCTGCAACAAGTACACTCTTGGAAATGCTCCCAAATTACCGGCACTCTGTGTGTAGTTTCAAGAGATTTTGCCACTTGACCAACCATAGAGTTTTCCAATCCCATATAGGCAGCAATATAGGTTGCAAACTTCATGAAATCTCTTCTACTATAGCCCTGTTTTATTATGCTCTCATAATAAGTTTCTCTTAATTCGTTGTTTTTAGCCATAATGAAAAATTAGATTAAAAAAAATGAGATATTCTATATTTTTAAAAGAATGATTTAAAGCTAGAAAATCATTCTAAGAAAAAACATGACATTTGTCATATTATTAATTCTTGTAAATATTTATTATTGTTCTAAATATCAATAGGTTAAACTTTAAAAAATATGAACTAAATGCACGAATTATCAATAGCGTTGGGTATAGTTGATATTGCTGAAAAAGAAATAAAAAAGGCCAAAAAAAATAAAGTTGACTTAATTGAACTTGAAATAGGCACCCTGGCAGGAATTGAATTTGATTCTTTAGAATTTATTTGGCCGGCAGCGGTTAAAAACACTGTTTTAGAGGGTGCTGAAAAAAAAATTAGTATTATAGAAGGAGAAGCCAAATGCGGAGACTGTAATCATATTTTTAAAGTTGAAAAAATTTATGATTCTTGTCCTAATTGCAAAAGTTACCTTAAAGGCATTATTAGAGGTAAAGAGCTCAGAGTAAAATATTTAGAGGTATCATAAATTCATTGAAACAATGAGTTAATCGTATTCAATAGAAAATAAAATAAACTATTATGTGTGGAACTTGCGGTTGCGGATCAGAAGAAAATGGTGTGACCATTCAAAATCCTAAAGAAGTAAAAACTCATGATCATCATCATCATCATGATGGACATACTCATAGTCATGAACATGCAAATAATCACCATCACCATGATCACGACCATTCTCACAACCATGATCATGAACATAGTCATGCTCATTCTGACAATCATCATCACAAAACGGTTATAGATCTTGAGAAAGATATTTTGCAGCATAATGATGTGATGGCGGCCAGAAATAAAGGTTATTTTGAAGCTAAAAACATATTTGCCTTAAATTTAGTAAGTTCACCTGGTTCGGGAAAAACATCCATTTTAGAAAGGACTTTAACCGACTTAAAAAATGAAAAATCATTTTATGTAATTGAAGGAGATCAACAAACCCTGAATGACGCCAATAGAATTGATGCATTAGACATTCCAGTTATTCAAATCAATACAGGAAAAGGTTGCCATTTAGAAAGTGATATGGTTTATGAGGCAGTAAAAAAATTAAATATAAAGGATAACTCTATTTTAATGATTGAAAATGTGGGCAACCTCGTTTGTCCATCTATGTTCAATTTAGGTGAAAATAAGCGTGTGGTTATCATCAGTACCACTGAAGGAGAAGACAAACCCATTAAATATCCGGATATGTTTTACACTTCAGATATTTGTATCATAAATAAAATAGATTTGCTACCTTATCTAAATATTGATATTGAAAAATTAAAGTCCTATGCTTTACAAGTGAATCCTAAATTGAAATTTTTTGAGGTTTCTGCAACCACGGGTGAAGGCATGAAAGCTTGGTATAAGTGGCTAAAGGAAAATTAATTCAAAACAATGTAATCATGTGTCTTTCAATTCCAGGAAAATTAATAGAAATAACAGGTCAGTTAGATGAAACATTTAGAACAGGAAAAGTCTCTTTTGACGGCGTTATTAAAGAAGTGAGTCTTACCCTTGTTCCTGAAGCAAATGTGAATGACTATGTCATGGTACACGTTGGCGCCGCTATTAGTGTAGTTGATGAAATTGAAGCTAAAAAAACCTTTGACTTATTAAAGCAATTAAATGAACTGCAGGATTTAGATCCCCCAGAAATTAATTAATGAAACAAATTTTAAATTTCAAAATAAATATCTTTTATTTGTATCAAATTTAAGATCGAGTTAATTTCTAAATTAACATAATTTCTTAAACGGTTGGTTAGGTTCGGGGTGGTTCCCGAACCTTTTTTTTTGACGCTCAGTAAACTTCTCCATTTTAAGCAAATCTTAAGGCACTGATTGGATAAATCTTAGTTATACATTTTAAATTTGTATGATAATTAAATACCCCCAGAAATGTTAGAAAAAATTATCCAGTATAGCATCCTCCATAAATTTATTGTTTTGTATTTCACTGCAGGTATTATTGGTTTTGGTTTTTTTACTCACTAACAAATATTCCAATAGGGGCAGTACCAGATGTTAGTAACAATCAGGTTCAGGTCATTACTACTTCAAGAAATATAGCGACTGAAAATGCTGAGAAATTTTTAACCTATACAGTAGAATTAGAAATGTCCAACTTGCCAGGTGTAAAAGAAATTCGCTAAGTTTCAAAATTTGGCTTTTCTGCTACTACAGTAGTGTTTGAAGATAATATTGACACCTATATACCAAGACAACTTACAGCAAAAAAAAATGCTTAAGAAAAAATTCCTGCTGGATTTGGAATGCCTTTTATGGGTCCTGTATCAACCGGACTTGGAGAAATTTATCAATATGTCATCCATGTTGACCCTAAATATAAAGACAAGTATTCTTTAACTGACGTTCGTACTATTCAAGACTGGATTGTAAAACGACAACTATCAGGAATTCCTGGAGTAGTTGAAGTATATACTTGGGACAGCCATCTAAAACAATATGAGGTCGCTTTAAGTCCAGAACATTTAAGAGTCATAAATGTTCCCTTTTTGAAGCGTTTGATGCGTTTGACGCGTTAGAGAAAAACAACAGTATTGCTGGTAGTGCTTATTTAGAAAAATAAAATAAAAATTATTTTATTCGTGGTGAAGGTTTAGTTAATTCTTTAGAATATATTGAAAATACTGCAGTTACTAAAAGAAAAAATGTACCAATGTACATAATAGATATAGCAAAAGTTGGGTTTGGATATGCCAATCGTTTTCGCGCTATCACCGGGAATGGTGAAGGAGAAAAAGTACTTGGTCAGGTTATGATGTTAAAAGATGCTAATTTAAATTGTAAAACTTCAAATGGATGTATTCAAATCGTAAATGCTAACGCCTTTGACCCTAACTCTGAATTTATTACAAAAGGTGCCTTTAACCTAATATCAGAATAGTTATTAAACCCAGTAAAGCATTATAAAAAAAACCAAACACTCATATGTTTGGTTTTTTTATGGTTGAGAAGATTAATTAATATTATATCTTATTTTGTTAGACTTCCACTAAGCTCGATTTTTTCACGCTTATCCTCGATGACTTGAGAGACATATTTTCCGCGGATAGCCTGTATCCATTTTTTTGCCCGTGCATTGAGTTTAAAATCATCAGTCATCATGCGACCTCTTGATACTAAAATACCAATATCGGCCCCTTCATACAAATAATCCCCTTCTTTGGAGATATGGAGGAAAAATGCTTCGTTTTCTGTCTCTACCGCTCTTCTGTGGGTATCCATTCTGTCAAATTGTATATGGCCATTATCAAACATTTTATATATCCCAGATTCAGGAGCTTCCGAAACATATTCAATCGTATCTTGTGTATGCTTGATTATCAATTGGCTCCAACCATCTATATTTTCTTGTCTTGCCCATCGTTCATTTAATTCTTTGATGTTTAAATCATATTCCACGTCCATCCATTCCAAAATATGGAACACAAAAAGAGGAGCATCAGCCAGTGCAAATACGGCATGGTTGGTAATGGAGCTTGCCCCGGTAACTCTTGGGTTTAATTCACCCAGGTAAATTTCACCAGTATCTTGGTCAATAAGAAAATCAAGTTCAAAATAGCCCTTGTAACCTTCCTTTCTCAATTGATCACCGAAAAGCTGGGTATATTTTGTGGCCTTTTCTCGAATTTCCGGAGTAAAAGCATTTGGGTAAATTTCATTACCACACCAGCCTCCTTTATAAGGAGTCATTTCCTTAAAACCGACAAGTTCTGTCATCAAAGGAGCTACAATGGTACCGTGTCTCGTAACGCAGGCTTCAATAGCCGAACCTTTACAATTAATGCGTTTCATTATTTTAACTTCTTTTTCTTTGATAATTTCCTCTTCATATTTTTTGAATTCTTTCTCATTGGAAATAAAAAATGTGGTATGCCCTGAATCGCCAAACGGTGTTTGAATCACTAAATCAGTACCAAGAATTTTAGAAATTTTATTTAAGTGAGCATAATCTTCAACTGGGGAAAGGACATAAGGCACACATGGTACGCCAGCCTTTTCGGCAATTCTATTGGTATTCACCTTATTATCCATCAATGTTCGCATCTTAGCAGGAGGAAACATAATTTCAAGTCCTAATTTTTTGGCCAGTTTTTCGGTCGTTTCATCAAACATCAAAAACATCGCTTTTCCTGCCGTTTTTCCTTTTTTTCTATGGTTCAAATACGCCTGAACTTCTGGATGTTGTAGCAGGTAGTTGTTGATGTCTTCAATACTTGTGAATTCATCATGTGGAATTTCTTCCTTTGGAGAAAATACATTGGGATGTAAACCATCAAAGCATTCAATATGACAGATAAATTTAAAGCCTTTTATCCATTCATCTGCACCAAGCATATTAAAATTAGTGGCACTTATAAAATAAAGAGGCGTTTCATTTTTATAAAAGAATCGTCTTATGTCTGCAACGCCATTCAATACTTCAGTTGGAGATGGTTTTTTTCTCGGTGTTATTTTTTTACTAATTGGTTTTGCGGTTTTTTTTGTGTCTATTATTTTTTTAGTCGTCATGTAAATATTTTTCAATGATTAAATTAATTGTTTTTTCGTTTTTCCAATAGACATACCGCCCATTGATGTAGTAATCTTATGTCTATTAAGCACCTTTTCTTTGAATACTCTAAGACCTAAATCAGAGCGGTAACCATGTATTTCACTAACATCTAAAACGGTCATAAAATTGATGATTTCTTCGCTTACAACTTGCCCGGGAACCAATACTGGAAAACCGGGTGGATAAGGTATTACGAAGGTAGAAGCTACCAGATTTCTTCCTGAGTCCATTATAGACAAACATTCGTTTAAGGGTACATATTCATAGTTTTCCTCATCGTATGCCAGGAAATAGGCTTCTCTCAAATTACCTCCGGGAACTCCCGGCACAGCTTGAAATGAATGATGGAAATAACTAAAATCTGGTAATGGAGGAACTTCTTTAGTTAAAGAATGTATTCTTTTATCCCTTATCTCCCTTTCCTTGTCGTTCAAGGCTTTAAGCTCATCATCTAATTCATCTGCAATTTTTAATAGCGCATTGATTAGATACGTAATACTACCTCTGGTAGTTCCAATATTCGTCATAAATAAAACCGTGTTCCGAGATGTTTTATTAATCTGGATATTGAACTTATCCATTAAATATTTGTTTTTAAAAGTATCACCATCAACCCCTGTTTTTCCTATATACAAGGTGATTTTGGTAGGATCTAAAACAAACTCATCCTTCTCCCATGCCTCGTCCATACGGTTCCATCCTTCATTTTTGGTATAGTATTCCTTAAGTCCTGTTTGACGAAATTTATTTGGAATAAAATCTTTCACAGTCAAAACATCAAAATATTTACTCAATTGAGGATTATCATTTACCTTGGCGCGAAGTACCATGGCCATTTCAATACTTTTTTCAACTAATTCAAATCCTTCAAGCTGCACTTGCCGCCTGCCAACATCCAATGATGCCAACATTTGATAGTTTGGAGACGTAGACGTATGGGTCATGTACGCTTCAAGGAAGGTATTTTCTGTTTTTCTACGAAAATCCTCATCCCAAATGTGAATCATAGATCCTTGTCTAAAACTACTCAGCGTCTTGTGAGTACTTTGGGTGGAATAAACTCGTATTTTTACTTTATCAGGATCAGGGAATAAGGATTGGTCTCCATTTTTCAATCCTTTTATGTGCTCGTTGTACTGCTTTCTATAATGAGTACTGTTATATTTTTCATAAAGCTTATTTGCAGAGAACATGCCGGTACGTTGTCTATAATTATACGCAAACCCCGCAAAGGCAAACCATGCTTCGTCCCATAAAAAAACCATATCAGGTTTAATAGCAAGGACTTCTTCCATAACACGTTCTACATTATACACCAGACCGTCAAAAGTACAATTGGTTAACAATAACATCTTCACTTTATCAAGCCTTCCTGCTTCTTTTAACTGTAACAACTTGGTTTTTATTTGTTGCAAAGGAACTGCTCCATACATAGAGTATTCTTCAATTGGGTAGGAATCTAAATATACGGGATAAGCGCCTGCCAATACCAATCCATAGTGATGCGATTTATGACAATCTCTATCAATAAGTACCACATCCCCTGGTTTAACCAAGGCCTGCATAACAATTTTATTGGCAGTGGATGTTCCATTAGTTACGAAATAGGTATTGAGTGACCCGTAGGCATCACGTGCCATCTCTTGGGCTTTTTTAATAGGTCCTGTTGGTTGTAACAAGGAATCAAGGCCACCGGTTGTAGCGGATGTTTCTGCCAAAAACATATTACGCCCGTAAAAATCTCCAAAATCATTGATCCATCTCGATTTGAAGACCGAATTTCCTCGAGATATTGGCATAGCATGAAAGACGCCGGTTGGTTTTTGACTATATTCTACTAAAGCTGTAAAGAAAGGCGTGCTGTACCGTTCAGCGATACCACGCATAATAGTAAGGTGCATTTCTTGGATATCTTCTGATTGATAAAATATACGTCTGAAACCTTTAATAGTATTATCTTTTAGATGCCCAAGCGAAGAATCGGTGACATAATAGATATCTAACTCCGGGCGTAATTGTTTTACTAACTCACCAATGATTGGACCGAGATCTGTTTCTGGTTTTGATGAATAATCATGCTTATTAATTTCTTCTATATAAGGTTTTATAAGCGGTGTAATAAGTTTAGAATGAAATGGAGGCGCGTAACGAACAACCACTGCTTGAATATTATGATTAAAAAGTAAAGTAATCATAGCATCCTGAAAAGAACGTTGTAATACAACTCCATAACTGAACTTGTCATTTGGAGTGTGCAGCGTTCTTAACCTATGCTTCAATTTAAATTCCTCCTGTTCAGAAATATTGTCCACAAATAATACCTCGAAATGGTTTTTTCTAATATTATTATGTTGTTCATGTTCCTCGGCGGATTCCATGCTGTGTTCGTCTAAATCAACAAACTCAGGATTGCTTTTATAACTATCACCTAATAATTGTCTTGTTGTTTCAGCTACCAAATGAGATAGTGAGGCATATTCATGACTTGAAAAGGCATTGTCAAGTTTTTGTAGTTGCTCTTTTCCTGGGAATGCGAAAAAGCATTCAACGCTTTGCAGGTCAATTAATAACTGTTTTATATTGAGTTTATGCGTTTTTTCATTTTCAGACCCTTTATGACAGCGAGTAAGTTCGGAAGTTTCAATTTTTAACTTATTCCAAAAATCAACTCGGAGCTGTCCGATATTATAATAAGGAGTACTATTTTTTTTAGTTTTAATCACGTTTTAATTTTTTGAATGCAGGGCTAGTTTATTTCCTTGAGAATCGATAAAAATGGCAAAATAGCCAGCATCTATACTAATGAGGGTTTTAGGCATTACTATTCGTCCACCCACCTCTTCTATTTTATTTAATACATTATTGAGATCTTTACCTCCGTTTAAATAGATCAAAGGACCTTTATCAGAAGGAATAGATCCAGAACTTGCAATTACGGCTCCTCCAATTCCTGACGTTACTGGAAAAAAGGCCATGGCATTAGCATCCGTTATATTTTGAGTCATTTCAATCCCATATATATGATTATAGAAATGTACCGCTTGTTGAAAATCAATCGCCGGTATTTCAAACCAACTGACATAATCCTTAATTACTGTTCCTTTGTTCTTTTTACTCATTGGTATTCCACCCATATTTTCTTTTTTAAATGACACCATCCCCTTTATAGTGGATTGGTGAGCTTTGTTGTTTTAAAGCGTTTTCTTTGATTTTTAATTCTGTAATTTTATCCAGTCGTGAAGGTTTTATCAATGGCCCTAAAGAATCAAGGTATGGTGTTGCTAAATTGGGTTGATAGATACCAAAATGGCTTGATTTCAGATGATCTCTAAAACTTTTTAAAGGTTGTCCCAAGCGAAGAATACCTAATTCGCGGCTTCTTTTTGCTCTCTCAATGTTTAATTCAAGTGGAATAATTTCCTCCGTCCCTTCCGACTGATGCAATATCCGTCCATCAGGTCCGCAAACAATTGAACGTCCGCAACCTCCTGTATCCAAGCCATTAACATCAAAGAAATAGCATTGGTTAATTGAGGCCATGGCCCTTACAATAGATAATTCTATATCACGATCGATAGTTCCAGACATGGTAGGGTGCATAATAACTTCCGCTCCCATAGTTGTTAGAGTACGAATAGTTTCAGGAAACCACATATCATAACAAATGGATACTCCAAATCTGGCTACATCAGGCACATCAAATACGCAGTAATCCTGACCTGGTGTTACACCTGTTTCATAAGGATAAAAAGGAAACATTTTTCGGTATCGGGTGACTATTTCTCCTTTTGGATTAATAACCGTAGCCGTATTGTAAATTTTACCCTCACTTTTTTCAAATATAGAACCAGGTAGCAGCCAGATGCCATATTGTTTGGCTTTGGCCTGCATTTCTGCTTCAAAATTATTAGGAATGGATTGCGCAGTATGCGTCAATGGCCCGAAAGCACACAATTCACTAAACATAATCATCTCTATCCATGGGTAAAGATTCATGGTAATATCAATTTTCAGCTTCATCATTTCCACATTGGAAGCGACGGCTGACACTTTCATTTGTATTCCTGCAATTGCGAATGGTCTCATAATTATTTCTTTGTAGCTTTTTTTATTTCGTTTTCTAAAATTGTCATTCCCTTATCTAATTGTTGTTTAGTTATTACTAAGGGTGAGAGAATTCTAATAATATTTTTATGAGTTCCCGCGCTCAACATAATCAAGCCGTTTTCCGAACAGCCCTGCACAATCTTTGAACATAAATCAGCATCCGGTTGACTAGGGTCATTATTTCTTACAAACTCAATGGCGATCATGGCACCAATGCCTCTGACATCACCAATTTCAGGACAGACCTTCTTTAAATTTTTTAAACGCCTCTTAATATCAGCGCCAACCATCTTGGCCTTTTGGTTAAGATTAATCTCCTTCATGTATTTGATAGTTGCCAATGCGGCAGCGCAACAAACGGGACTACCAATATAGGTGCCGCCAATAGAACCTGAAGCGGCAGCGTCCATTACTTCTGCACGACCCACTACAGCTGCAATAGGAAGACCCGACCCCATTGATTTAGCATAGGTACTTATATCTGGCTGTACACCATAATGTTGCCAGCTGGCCCAATGCCCTGTCCTACAGAAACCACTTTGTACTTCATCCATAATCAGCATAATTCCATGCTCATCGCAAAATGCACGAAGCCCTTCTAAATATTTTTGTGGTATTGGGTTAAACCCGCCTTCCCCTTGTATAGGTTCCAAAATAATAGCGGCGACATTTTTCACATCCACCAGATTCAGAGCACTTTCGTGGAGACGTTTGAGTTCATCCTTGACAAAAGCAGCTTCTCCCCTAGAACCTTTATAACGGTAAATGTTTGGAAAAGGAAGTCTATAAACTTCTGGAGCAAATGGACCACAATCATATTTGTAGCTTATTTTGCTAGTTAAGGTCATAGCCATCATGGTACGACCATGATAGGCTCCAGTATAACAAATAACAGCAGGTCGTTTCGTTGCTTGTCTTGCAATTTTTATAGCGTTCTCCACAGCTTCTGCACCAGTACTTACTAACATCACCTTGGTTTTTTCTCCGTGGGGAAGAATTTTTATCAATTCCTCGCATAATTCAATATAGGGTTCATAGGTAACTACATTAAAACTTGTATGAAGATACTTTCCTGCCTGCTCCCTAATTGCAGCAACAACAGGTTCTGGACAATGTCCTGCATTTACCACCCCAATGCCTCCAGCAAAATCGATAAGCTCTCGCCCATCAGCATCAATAATAAGTGCTGCTTTGGCTTCCTTTACTGTAGCAGTGTTAAATATACCCACACCATTGGCCACAGACTCCTTTCTTCGATTAAGAAGTTCCTGTGATTTAGTTAATTTTTCTGTCATTTAAAAAAATCTGTTTTTTTATAGGTCAACTTAAATAATATGGGGTTAAGTCTATTTACCCGATTTATAAAAATTATTATCCTTTTTTACAATATTAATGGACTCACAATTTTTTCAGAACCTCCTGTAGGATTTAAAAAATGGATCTCTTTATTTGGGATTACTCCCAATAAGAAAATACATTAACCACAGGCTTTATGTCTTGGTTCTTTTTTTTATAGATTATAGAGATGGATATCTATGTAAGTTGTGAATAATAAATGTGATAATGTAACTTACTTCTAGGTCTCAATATAAGTAATTATATATGATAGAACAGCTACCTAGGTACCACATGGATTAAATCAGTCACAAATTATAGCAATGATTTTCAAAAATCAAGTAAGGTTTTTTTCTTCAGCTATGGAAAGAAGTATTTTTAGATTCTTCACATTTAATTTTTTTCTACTCACTGAAATGGCACCACAACGTTTTAGTTCTTGAATATGCCTGCTAACAACCGATCTGGTAGTACCAATAAGGCTCGCAATCTCATCATTTGGCAGGTTGTTTATTAATTGTAATTTATTTGTTTTTCCATTGATATTTTTAAGTAGCAAGTTGACTAAACGTACCAGGGTGCTGTGCAAAGTAACATCAGTAGCGACGTCCATAAGTTGTCGCATACGCTCCCCTAAATAATACAAAATAGCCTTGTGCATCACAGGATATTTATTAATCCATAGCCTCATTTGTTCCATTGGGATTTTTAATACTTCCAATTTCTCTAAAGCTTCCCAATAAACATCGTTTGGTTTAGAATCTAATAAGGAAAGTACATCAAAAACATCTCCATTAGACAAAACAAATACGGTATGTTCTCTACCTGTTTCGGCATTGGACTTGAACACTTTTAACTTACCAGAAACTATAAAATAAAAGGTAGTCCCAACTTCTATACTACTTTTAAAGTTTTTTGTTTTCCAGTGCTCATTCGTCATTTGGCTTAAAAGTTGTTCGAGAGACTCCATGCAAGAATCCTTTAAGAATGGCGATTTTGTAAGGGCTATTAAATATTTTTGGTAATGAATATCTTGAGGTGTCATTAAATCGAATAAAATCAAAGATACTTAAATTTAATAACAATGATTATTGTCTTACGTTAAGTGAGGAATTTTCATAATAATAATCAAGACAAACAATAATGGCTGGATTAATAAACCTACTATGTACTTAAGTATTCATCAAGTTTATTTTTATTGAAATGAAAATAAATTAAACCTTTAAGTCTAATTTTATATAGAGTTTATTAATCATAAGCCAAATTAAATAAATTACCGATGTTTACTTAGTGTGGTCTCCTGATTTTACTGCAGAATAATGGTATTTGGCTAAAAAAACACTGTTAATTTTGATATTAACAGTGTTCTACTATCAGCTTAAATTAAGTAAGTCGGGGTGGCAGGATTCGAACCTGCGACCTCCTGCTCCCAAAGCAGGCGCGATAACCGGGCTACGCTACACCCCGATTAAAAAAACGATCATTTTATAATAACAAAACGTTCTTTTAAACAGAGTGCAAATATAATTTTTTTATATTATTGAAACCTACATATTTCAGTTATTTTTGAATAAAAATCACTTTACTTCATATTAAATATTTTATTATATTTTTATCAAAATTGAGCTTTTTAAATATTAAAAAATAAGTTTTAAACGATTTAATTAACTTTCCAATTAACTAACTTTGTAAAGTAGAAAAAAATGTTTTTATGCTCATTATAGGAATTGCGGGTGGAACAGGTTGCGGAAAAACCACCGTTGTAAATAAAATAATAAACGAACTTCCCGAAGGTGAAGTTGGGGTAATCTCTCAAGATTCCTATTACAAGGACACATCACATTTAAATTATGACGAACGCATAAAAATTAACTTTGACCATCCTAGATCTATTGATTTTGAACTTTTAGTAGAGCATTTGAAAGCATTAAAAATAAATACGCCGGTAAACCAACCCGTATATTCTTTCGTTAAACATAATAGAACCGGAGATACCGTTTTAACACATCCAAGAAAAGTTATGATAGTTGAAGGTATTTTAATTTTTACAAATCCTGAATTAAGGGAAATGTTTGATATCAAATTATTTGTGCATGCTGATACTGATGAGCGTTTAATTAGACGATTAAAGCGCGATATTTCAGAACGCGGCAGAGATCTTGATGAAGTTTTGTCACGTTATCAAATGACACTTAAACCAATGCATGATCAGTTTATTGAACCCATGAAAGAATATGCAGATATGATCATACCCAATAACAAACATAATACAGTGGCTATTGATATTGTAAGATCTATAATAACTCAAAAACTATAAATGTCCATTTTTAAATATAAATCGAGATTTTTAAAACTTTTCAAAAATGTGTTTATTCTCATTTTATTTGTTTTTATTGTTTGGATGCTTTTTTTTGACGCCAATTCCTATCTCATTCATCATGAATTAAATTCAGATATTGATGCTTTGGAAACCGAAAAAGAGTATTATCGTAAAGAAATTGAAAAAGACAAAAAAGCAATAAAAAAATTAAGTACGGAAGAAGGGCTTGAAAAATTTGCACGCGAAGAATATTACATGAAGCGCGACAGTGAAGAAATCTTTATCATTGAATATGAAGACAGTTTAAAAACAAGAGATAATGAGTAAATTATTATTTAATGAATTTGAAGCTGTGACTTCAAAACAGTGGAAACAAAAAATACAATTTGAC
>DATCZQ010000116.1:0-4395 GCA_036525815.1 Yeosuana sp.
GCTTTATAAAAATACTGATTTACTGGAATGCTCCAATGACCCTTATTGTCCTTAAACCTAATACTAAAAATATGTAACCCTTCTTCAATATCCTCAACTGGAATCGATTCCGTTAATAGTATCTGTTGCACTGGAGTAGTGGTAACCAGTGAATTGGTATCAATATCATTGTCAAACCAATATTGGTAGGCTACAATATTGCTATGTGTTAAATTATTATAGTAAAAATATTGATTTTGAGGAATGCTCCAGGTCCCTTTATCATCTTTAAAACGAATGCTAAAAAGATGCAGTCCATCTGATATGGTTTCAAGATAAATTGAAGTGTTTAACAACAATTGTTCATTCGTAGAAACTGCTTCAGTAGTTTGTGTACTATAATCATTATCAAACCAGTATTGATAGCTATTTATGATATTGGAAGTTAATTCATTATAATAGAAAAAATCACTTGAGGTAATACTCCAACGATTATCGGTGTCTCTAAAACGAATATTAAAAACATGCAGCCCATCTGGTATTGTTTCAAGAGATATGGCTGTATTTAATTCTAAGTTTTCTGTTGGGGTAACCGATGCATAGGTATTTGAACCATAGTCATTATCAAACCAGTACTGATAACTGGAAATATTGTTTTGAGCCATACAGTTAAATCCTATAAACAGATAATTTGTAAAAAATATAAGCCAAATTTTTAATAATTGTTTCATAACTAATTTTGTTGAGCTTCTACTGTAAAAGAAATATTTAATAACCCATTACTGTCTGTAGTGGTTTGTATTGATTTTTGAGAAATATGTGGATTTATTGGTACTGCTCCTTCTTTAAAAGGTACTAAGCCTCCATAAAGACCTACTTCAGCACCATCATCTCCTAAATAAGTAGTACTTGCATCTCCTAACAAATGGTAATCTCCCTCACTTGCATTTACATATACAGTACCAAGATCTACACTTATATAATTGTTTAAAACTGTTGGTGTTGTACCAAATGTAGGAGTAGTTCCTGTAAATATGTTGTATTGAAAATTGTTATTACTTCCCTGATCTGAGTAAATTGGTCCGTAAACAGTAGTAAATATATTATTGTAAAATGTATTTGAATTACATGAATAAGTAGGAGCATTACTACTATTTACATATAAAAAAATGTTGTTTTTAACAATATTATTGTTTGAATAATCTAATCTGCCTCTCAAAATGCAATTAGAAATCAAGGAATAGGTTACACCTTGTAATTGAATAGTTCCACCAATATCACATTGTACAATGGTTGCATTGGTTGGATCGCCTGATCCTGAAAAACCTATGACTCCATTTATTTTACATCGAATTAATGTAAAATCGGTTATAACTCCACTAGATTTAGACAACCCACTATATAATTCCATCCCTTCCATATACAAATTACTGGCGTTATCGCCAAGAAAAATATTAGAGGTATTAGTTATATACGTTTTTTGAGTAGCAGCAGTAGATTCAGGATGGTAACCCGCTCCAATAATTACCAAGCCTTTATCAATGGTTCCGGGCATTGTAAAATTACCTCCGGAGACATAAAGGGTGTCGCCAGTTATTGAAGCTTCATAGGCATCTACTAAAGGTGTATCGCCACCAAAAATAGTTGTGGTTCCGTTGCTATGTAATGCAACTGACTTTTGGGCTGTTGTGTAAACAACTGCAAAAAGGAAAACGATTGAAAGTAGAAATTCTTTTTTCATAATAGTTTCATTATTTGAATTAATAATACAATTGGCTCTAATGTAAACTATGTTAAAAAAAAACAAAATGATATCGATCAATCTAAAATGGTAAAGATTAATAATTTATATAATACAGAAAGGTTAAATGGCAACAAATGAATTTGGTATACCTGTTGATTTTCAAAAGGTTTAAAAAAAAAGCATCCCAATTTTCGGAAAATAAAAAAGGAAAGCTTTCAATTAGTAAAATATCTTTATTTTTGTGTCTAAAATAAAGATTGATGAAATCAAAAGGATTATTATTTATAGGAATTATTTTATTAGTATTTGGTATAGTACTAAAAAAGTCAACCCAAATGGATACCCTTGGCCTAGCTTCAATTATAACTGGTGTAACATTGAAGTCAATCTACATATTGTCTAAAGTTAGAAGTGGTGAATATAAACCCGGGAAAGAAGTTATTTTTTTAATCGTTGGGTTAATTTTGTTTTTTACGGGCTTATACCTTCGAAATATTAATCAAACACATATCAAACCGATCTATTTGATAATTTGTGGAATTACTTTTAAACTAATTTTTATTATTAGATTTATTCAAATTGTAAAATCTGCAAAAAAATTGAATTGATCTTTCCGACCTTTTATAAAGGTCCAACTTAATTAAAAAATTAAGTTGTAGAAAGCACCTTTCTAAACAAAAAAGCATCCCAATCTTCTTATTCAGAAAAAAGGAACCCTTATCCATTGGTTGCCAAGGCAACTTGGTAAACTAAATCACGCGTTTAGCGTGAACAACACAACATCTTTATACTGATAAAGCTCTAATTTCTAAAAGCATTTGAGTTTATTATTAGAATATTATTTAAATGAACAAAGGTATCCATGAGAATTAAAACTAGATATTATATCAGTATAATTATACCCATTTACAAAAGTTATTATGATTACTTTTATATTTTAATCTAAATTCATTTGTAATGAAAACAATTTTAATTTCAATATTACTACTATTTGTAATACCTGTAAAAAGTCAAACCTACCTATTAAATAAAAATTTAATAGAAATGGATAGAAAAGACTTTTTAGGGTGTGAAAAAGAGGTTCTTGATGTTGAAGAAAGTTTAGAGTTTAAATTAGGCACAGGTGATTTAGCAGCGTCATTCAATGATATTAAGGATGAGAAGCCTAGAAGCCATGAATACCTTGAAAAATTGAAGGACTCTCTAACTAAGGACTCATTGAATTTTAAATTTATGTTTGAAATAGGCAATTATTACGACAACATTGAAGATAAAAATAATAGCAACAAATATTACAAAGCCGCTTTGGAACATATTGATGTTAAATTTTTTGAGAATGATTCAGCATCATTTTATGGTACCAGAGGTTTAGTAAAATTCAAACTAGGCATGCAAGGATATATTGAAGATACCGAAAAGGCACTTTCTTTAAACCCTAATGAAGAAGCATCTCTAACTTTATACCCAACATTTTTAATTTCCAATAACAACTATGAAAAGGCTAAAGCTTTTGCCATTAATAGATTAAATAATAATGCACCCTTCCCAGAAACCGCTATTTTATATTTATTCATTATTAATGGCATAGAACATTTTACGGAATTTATGTCCATGGATCCATCATATAAAAAAGAAATAAGTCAAAAGAATTTTAAAGAGCTAATAGATTGGTCATTCATTGAAATCTACTGTGAAAAACTAAATGATAAACAAGTGGCTTTAAAACTTAATAAACTAAAGTTTTTTTTCAACCTTTTTGCTCAGGTTACTCTATTTGATAAAAATGAAAAAGGAAAAATACTTTTTGACTTTTCTGATAAGGAGAAAAAACAGATTAAAGAATTGGAACGTTGGCTGGTCAATTGCTTAAAGCATAAAACTTTAAATGAATATACTGCATATAAGTGCCTTGGGTTTATTAACTTCTGCCTTGAAGATGCGGAGGCTGCCATTGCACATTACCAAAAAGCAATACAGGTCTTCCCCAAGAACAAAGTAAAACACATGGATAATTCAAATGAGGCTTATACAAATTTATTATTCATTTATAAGTACTTAGATAACAAGACAGGATACGAAAATTTACTTTTAAAAAAGATTGAAGACCCTAAAGTTAAATCTATTTCAGACTATATTAACCTGTCTAAATTCTACCTTTTAGAAAATCAAATAGAAAAAACCCGATTCTATATAAATGAAGCTGAAAAAATAAACCCGCGCCAATTTGATATTTATCGTTTAAAAGCCCATGCGGACTTTGTTGAACAAACAGATGTCATGATGGAAGGGTTTTACATGAATAAAGCATCGCGCTTGGCAAAAACTGACGATGATTATTATCGACTTTATTTACAAGATGCCATATATGACATGTTCAATAATAAACCCAACGAGGCATTTAATAAGCTAAGCATTATTAAACGCAATAGAGAGGATTGTGAAACTTGTGAAAGACTAATAACAACATATTTTAAAATTGAAAACTAGCAACAAAAAAAATAAAGTCATACTGCTTGAATTAAACACCCCAAAAACAAAAAAGCATCCCAATTTTCGGTAAAGAAAAAAGGAAAGCTTTCCATCGGTTTAACTACTTAAACCCCTGATATACTACTACATATATCAGACAACACAACGTCTTAAGTTTAAAAAAAAAGCCCTAATTTCTTAGA
>DATCZQ010000117.1:0-6975 GCA_036525815.1 Yeosuana sp.
AGAAAGTGCGACAGACACGCCTGGGATACAAGAAATTGACGACATGATTCATACACCGGTAAATCCTATATTAAGAAATATCTGGACCTGGATGTATACAGGGGTAAATCGTACTAATTATATTATGGAGTTTCAGAATAAGATAGAAGATTTCCCTGGTAAAACGAGTGTTTTGGCTCAGACAAGATTTTTAAGAGCTTTCTATTATTTTGAATTGGTAAAATGGTTTGGAGATGTGCCATTAGTACTTGATAAACGAATGAAATTTGGCGATCAATTTAATGTAGACAGAACACCAAGAGATTTAATTTACAAACAAATTGTAGATGATTTAAGTTATGCGGTAGCAAACCTTCCATATACGCAAAGTCAAACAGGAAGAATTACAAAAGGTGCTGCAGAAGCGCTTTTAGGTAAAGCTTATTTATACTGGGCAGAGCAACCTTGGTCTAAAATTGAATTATCCGAATTGTCTGATAGCGAAAAATTTTCTAAAGCGGCTACAGCTTTGGAGAATGTCATAAATAACGGACCTTACCAGCTATTACCTTCTGCTACGGCCCCATTAATGTGGGAAAACGATTATGAGAATAATATTGAATCCGTTTTTGAAATTCAATACTCTGATGTTGATGGAGGTTCTTATGGTTGTTTCGAATGTCTTGAAGGGAATTACGCGGTTGGTTTTAATGGCCCAAGAGGCTATGTAGGGCCTGTGTTTGATTTTGGATATAGTTTTAATGTTCCTACTCAAGATGTGGTAGATGCTTTTGAAGATGGCGATATCCGTTTAGACTATTCTATTTTGGATATGCAGAAGTGGCTTAGTGAAAACCCAACAGCCTCTTATGATGCAGACGCTGGTTATGAACAAACCGGCTATTTTAACAGAAAATATATTGCACGCTTGGGAGATAAGAACATTCCGGATGCAGCGCTTACAAACCCTAATAACTACAGAGCCATAAGGTATGCAGATGTATTATTAATGGCTGCTGAAGCTTTAAATAGAGGCAGTATCAGTGACGATAGAGCAAGAGGCTATTTAAATGAGGTACGAAATAGAGCTACCCTTGCAAATGTAATAACTTCAGGAGCTAATTTAACAAATGACATTTATAAAGAACGTCGTGTTGAATTGGTAGGAGAAGGACATCGTTTCTTTGATCTGGTAAGAACAGGAAAAGCAGCTGGAACCATTCCGGATTTTCAAGCTGGAAAACATGAGTTGTTCCCGATACCTATTGAAGAAATAGAATTGTCTGGAAATAGATGGCAACAAAATCCTGGATACTAAATTTAAAAAAAGAACTATGAGAACATTAAAATATTTATTAAGTTACAGTTTGGCCTTGTTTGTGCTTTTTAGTTGTACAGACGATGAAAATGATTTAGATTATTTGACCAAAGCAGCTGCCCCTTCAGAAGTATCTGCTTTGTTTCAGATAACGCCGGATAATTCAGGGCATGTAACCATTGTCCCTAATGCTATTGGGGCTGTATCATACAGCGTTACACTTGGAGATGATGCTATTACAGAACCTGTTGTGGTTGCACAAGGAGAGAGTATAGAACACATTTATGCAGAAGGAACATATCCTGTTACTATTGAAGCCACAGGATTAACTGGGTTAAAAAATGAAGTGACACAACAATTAGTTGTTTCATTCCGTCCGCCTGAGAATTTGGCTATAACCGCTAGTATAGATGATTCAAATCCTTTTAAAGTAAATGTTTCTGCTACGGCTGATTTTGCAGCATCTTTTGAGGTGTATTTTGATACTTCAAATCCAGATGAAGAACCAACACCATTAATGTTGGATGGCACTGTAAGCTTTATATATCCTGCCGTAGGTGATTATACTATAAAAGTAGTGGCCTTAAGTGGCGGAACAGAAACTTCTGAACTTTCTGAAGTAGTAATAATTTCTTCACCCGTAGAATTACCAATCGATTTTGAAGTTTTTGATGCGAGTAAGTTTATTGGATTTGGCGGGGCTTCTGCATCTGTAGTAGATAACCCAGATACAAATGGGAATATTTCTGCTAAAGTAGGTCAAATAATCAAAGGCGGTCCAGAACCATGGGCAGGAGATGTAATTATTTTATCTGCACCTATTGATTTGAGCACCAAAAAGATTATTAAATTAGATGTATGGTCTCCTCGTCCCGGAGGAAAGCTAACGTTTAAATTGGAAAATTTAGATGATAACACCATTGCTCTTGAGAAAGAAGTCACTTTAATTGGAAATAGTGCATGGGAAGAAGTATTAATTGATTTCAGTGATATTGATGTGACAAAAACCTATCAAAAACTGGTTTGGTTCTTTGATATCGGTACAGTTGGTACAGGAGGTTCAGACTGGACATTTTATGTAGATAACATAAAACAAGTGGCTCCAAGTTCAGGACCAACAGTATTTCCCTTAAATTTTGAGGCACCATTTCAATTAAGTTCTTTTGATGGCGGTGAAATTTCTGTGATAGCAAATCCTGATACTAATGGAAATCCTTCAAGTATGGTTGCTAAAATGGTAAAAGGAGCAGGACAAGTTTGGGCAGGCTCCAAAATCACTTTGGATTCACCATTTGTTTTAGGAGCAACGGAGTCAATAACCGTAAAAGTATGGTCTCCAAGAGTGGGATTGAAGTTATTAATGAAATTTGAAGATGCAGTGCCATGGCCGGCAGTTACTGGAACGGCAGAAATAACTGCCACAACAACAGTGGCTAACGCTTGGGAAGAATTAACTTTTGTTTTTCCTAGCATAGATACCGCTATAGATTGGTACAATATGGTGTTGATTATGGACAATGGTACGGTAGGAGATGGTTCAGCAGATTTCACTATATATGTTGATGATATCTCTACAAATCCAACTTTAGATTTTGAACCAAAGTACGCATTAAGTTCTTTTGATGGTGGTGAGATTTCTGTGATTGCAAACCCTGATACTAATGGTAACCCATCAAGTATGGTTGCTAAAATGGTAAAAGGAGCAGGACAAGTTTGGGCAGGCTCTAAAATTACAGTGCCTATTCCTTTTGATTTGGGTAGTTCAGTAACAATTACAGCGAAGGTATGGTCTCCAAGAGTGGGATTGAAGTTATTAATGAAATTTGAAGATGCGGTGCCGTGGCCGGCAGTTAGTGGAACGGCAGAAATAACTGCAACATCAACAGTAGCTAATGCTTGGGAAGAATTAACTTTTGTTTTTCCAACGATAGATGCCGCTATAGAATGGTACAACATGGTATTGATTATGGACAATGGTACTGTAGGAGACGGTTCAGCGGATTATACTATATATATTGATGATATTTCAAATAACTAAATTCAAAATTTTTAAAGATAGAATTATGAAAAACTTAAAATATATACTCGGTGTTTTTTTAGCACTTTTAGTATTTACTTGTCAAGATGATGAAGCGGAACTGGGAGCACTTATAGCGCCTACAAACATCGATTTAACTGTTGATATTGTTGGAGCTGATGCCACTAATCCAAATGGAGATGGAAGTGGAACGGTGAATTTTACAGCAAACGCAGATAATGCAACAGCAATTCATTTTGTAATACAAAATATAACCAAACTGGCAAAAGGCGGTTCTGTTTCTCATGACTTTACAGTACTGGGACTTAATACCTATCCAATAACAGTTATTGCTTATGGAACCGGAGGAATGTCTTCAAGTAAAACATTTGAGGTTGAAGTATTATCTCTTTATGAACCACCTGCAGACTTACTAACTATGCTTACCTCTAATTCTTCAAGAGTATGGAGAATTAAAGGCGAGGCTAAACCTCACTTCGGTTTAGGACCGGTTGTTGTTGAAACACCTGATAAAGAAATCAAAGACTTTACACCTTTTGAATGGTATAGTGCTGGTGCAAATGACAAAGATGGACTCGGTATGTATGATGACCGATATACTTTTAATATTGATGGAACATTTACGGCTGTTACTAATGGCGACGTATTTGGACGAATTACACTTATCGATGAATTAGGAGGTTCCGGAGGTACGGTAAACAACGCTGACGTTGAAAATTATCTTTATGATGACTATACCGAACAATGGTCTTTATCGGCTCCCGCAGGCGTAGAAACCCTTAGCTTAACTGGTTTGGGCTTCGTTGGTTATTATGCCGGTGGTAATCATAAATATATCATCTTTAGTCGTTCGGCCGATGAAATGGTGTTAACAACAACGGATGGAAATAATGAATTTAATTGGTGGTTTACCTTAGTACCTGAATAGGACAAATAGTTTAGTCAATTAATAAAAAAAGGGGTAATTTATTGCCCCTTTTTTTATTATTTATATGACCAGTGTTTAATCAATGTGTTAGGTAATGACTGAGAGAATATTTATTTTTTATTGTAACGTTCCTAATCGTATGGTTGATGGTCTTCATGTTAGGATTATTATATGAGGAACTATTCCTGGAAATTTTGCCAAATTGTCTATGGAAATTAATCAAACTAGTTTATTTAATTAATTTCAAGTTCTATTCTAATTTTTAAGGTCCTCGCCATCTTAGTAAACTCTTAAAGTAGATTTAATGGGTGCTCAGAATCACATTTAAACACAACAATTAAATGCTTTTGAAATAGCGGCTATTTTACTTAAAAAACCGTATTGAGCACAATAATAATAAGATACATATTTTATTATTATAAGTTAGAACACAACACAGAGGTCTTTTTCCTATACATTACCACAACATTATAGTATTCCAACTTTTTTTTTGTCTAATTGGAGCGCTTGTAAACCATTATTATTATGAACATGTTATTAACAAAACTGTTAATTTTTTATCTTGTATGTTTTTTGTAGAGGTGTTTTAAGTAAAGTTATTAATATTATGTATATTTTTAAATTCGAACAAAAAGGAAAGTTGAAGTGACTCTCATTTTTGTCTAAATATTCTTTATAAAAAAACTGATTACAAGGCCTTTGAGAATATTTATAATGATTAACAAAAAATAAATAGAATTATGAAAAACAATTTTCTAGGATTAGTACTTTTCTTGTTTACAATTACTGCGTTTGCTCAGGCAGACAAAGTGAAGGTTGTAAATGATGATAAAGGGATGAAATTAGTGGTCAATGGAAAGGATTTTATGATAAATGGTATGAACTGGGATTATATCCCTATTGGAACTAACGTCGTGGATGCTAATTTGTTTAAGAAGTCGGATGATATTATTAAGGCAGCGTTAGACACAGAAATGTCTCTGCTAAAGAATATGGGCGTAAACGCCATTCGTCAGTATACCGGTGTACCTGCAAAATGGATTACATATATCTATAAAAATTATGGTATTTATACAATCCTGAATCATACGTTTGGGCGCTATGGATTAACTTTAAATGGTGTATGGACACCCGTTACTATTTATTCTGAGGCTAAGACACAAGAATTGCTTTTATCTGAAACAGAGCAATTGGTTAAAGATTACCAAAATACCCCCGGTTTGTTAATGTATTTGCTAGGCAATGAAAATAACTATGGTCTTTTTTGGCAAGGCGCAGAAACAGAAGATTTTCCGGATAGTGAAGATGAAAAGAAATTTATAGGGGAAAAACGAGGAAGGCCTATGTATAAGCTAATGAACGAAGCTGCAAAAAAAATGAAAGGCATGGATACATCGCACCCGGTTGCTATATGTAATGGAGATGTATTGTTCATCGATATTATTGCAGAAGAATGTAAAGATGTAGACATATATGGCGTTAACTCGTATCGTGGTGCTTCTTTTACCGACATGTTTAAGGTGGTTAAAGACAAACTGAATATGCCAATCATGTTTACTGAGTTTGGAGCAGACGCCTATAATGCCATTGAAAATGCTGAAGATCAAAAATCTCAGGCTTATTATTTGGTAAATAACTGGAAAGAGATTTATGAAAATGCGGCTGGTTTAGGAAAAGAGAATAACTCTATTGGAGGGTTTACATTTCAGTTTAGTGATGGTTGGTGGAAATTTGGTTTTGATGACAGAGCAAATGCAGATAAACATGATAACAATGCGTCATGGGTTAACGGTGGTTACCAAAGCGATTTTAAAGTGGGTGAAAATAATATGAATGAAGAGTGGTTTGGTATTTGTGCCAAGGGAGAAACAGATCCAAGAGGCCTTTATGATTTATATCCAAGAGCAGCATATTACGCTTTAAAAGAAGCACATCAGTTAAACCCTTATGGAGAAGGTGTTACTGCAGAATTTGTTAACAATCATTTTGACAATATTCAATTAATGGATGCGGTATTAAAAGCAAGAGGAGATAAAGCGGCCTTAATTGGAGAACAAGCAGGTAAATTAAGTATAAGTAATTTAAGGGCCGAGTTTACAACATTTAATACAGGAGGAAGCCTTATTACAACGCCAGACAACGCAGATCCAAATGAGTTAGTTTATCCAAATGAACTTGGGTTTGATCATATGCAATCTTATTTCATTGGCGTTGAAGGAAACCCTGCTCCAAATATGAAAGCCAATGTCAATTTTAATATTCTTGGACATGTAGCGGAAAACCCAATTGATGAAATTTTTTATGAAAATACGGGACGTCCAATTTCGGTAAACACAGACGATGGCAATGTAGATATTACTGATCCAAACAGGGTAAAAATATACAACGCTGAATTTGAATGGAATGCTAAAGAATTTGATTTGAGAGGATTTTATAGAACAGGTCACTTTCATTGGGGTTATGAAGGGGATTTCTTTGGTCTATATCCAGAGGCAAATTATGGCCCTAATTTAGACATTTATAATGGTGAGATTTCAGGGATTGAGGTTGATGCTAAAGGAGCTTTAGAGGGCTTAAAGGCCGCTTTTGGACCCCAGTTATGGTGGGGAGCAAACCCTGCTGTATTATTAAAATATAGTACAAAACTAGCTAATTGGGATCTTACTGGGGTATATCATGAAGATATTGATGATGTTGGTCAAGCCGTTACTT
>DATCZQ010000118.1:0-20768 GCA_036525815.1 Yeosuana sp.
TGTCAACCAATCTTTACAACCAACTGCTTCCAGTTGTAACAATTGATCTAAATAATCATAGAATTTATCTTTTTCATAAACAATTTTAGAATAATGTCTGTCTATTGTTTTATCTGTCATGATGGTTTTTGGCGAACTACCAAACATGTCTTCCATATCTAAATCCATTGGTTTATTACCTTTGGTTTTAGATTCAAAAGTGAATCGGTCATTTCCTGTAACATCTCCAACTGTGTACATAGGAGAGCGTTCTCGTTCTGCAATGCGTTCTAAAATATCAATATGTTTTTCAGAAATAACTAATCCCATACGTTCCTGAGATTCGTTGCCAATAATTTCTTTATCAGATAATGTGGGGTCACCAATAGGTAATTTATCTAAATCAATGATACCACCTGTGTCTTCAACCAGTTCGCTTAAACAATTGAGATGGCCACCAGCACCATGATCGTGAATAGAAACTATAAAATTATCTTCACTTTCAACCATGCCTCTTATGGCATTAGCAGCACGTTTTTGCATTTCCGGGTTTGAACGTTGTACGGCATTCAATTCAATTCCTGAGGCAAATTCACCTGTATCTGCAGAAGAAACAGCGGCTCCACCCATACCAATGCGGTAATTTTCACCCCCAAGAATCACAATTTTATCACCTGGTTTGGGTTTGTCTTTTATTGCTTGGTCGGCTTTTCCATAACCAATACCACCAGCCTGCATAATCACTTTATCGAACCCTAATTTTCTGGCGTCTTCCTCATGCTCAAAGGTTAAAATAGAACCACAAATAAGTGGCTGTCCAAACTTGTTTCCAAAATCAGAGGCACCATTAGACGCTTTAATTAAAATGTCCATTGGTGTTTGGTATAGCCATTTTCGTTCTTTCATGGCTTGTTCCCAAGGTCTCTTCTCTTCTAATCGAGAATAAGAAGTCATATAAACGGCCGTTCCTGCTAATGGTAAAGATCCTTTTCCTCCAGCAAGTCTGTCTCTGATTTCGCCACCAGAACCTGTGGCGGCACCATTAAAGGGCTCAACGGTAGTTGGAAAATTATGAGTTTCTGCTTTTAATGAAATAACAGATTCAAAATCCTGAGTTTGATAATAGTCTGGCTTGTCCGCTGTTTTAGGTGCAAATTGCTCAATAACAGGGCCTTTAATAAAAGCTACATTATCTTTATAGGCTGAAACAATTTCATTTGGATTGGTTTCAGAAGTTTTTTTAATAAGTTTAAATAATGACCTTGGTTTTTCTTCTCCATCAATCACAAAAGTGCCATTGAATATTTTGTGACGACAATGTTCACTGTTTACTTGCGAAAAGCCAAACACTTCAGAATCTGTTAATGGTCTTCCAATTTTTTTTGAAATGCCTTCTAAATACGCCACTTCTTCATCACTTAAGGATAGCCCTTCTTGTTTATTGTAGGCTGCAATATCTTTAATGTCAAGAATAGGTTCGGGTGTGATATTTATTGTAAATGAGTTCTGATTTAAGCCTTTGAACTTTTCTGAAATCATAGGATCAAAACCTTTAAAATCTTTAGAAACTGAATTAAACTCCTCAATTCTAATAATGCCGTCTACACCCATATTTTGAGTAATCTCAACAGCGTTAGTACTCCATGGGGTAATCATGGCGGCGCGCGGACCAACAAAAAAAGCATCTAATGATGCTTGTTCTATTTTTGGCTGGTTGCCAAATAACCACTCTAATTTTGAGATAGTTTCAGTTGATAATTCTTTTGTTGTTTGAACAGCAAAGACTTTACTGTTTACGTTTCCAAAGAAATGAATCATTATATGTATGTTTGTGTTGTTTTATAAAATGCAAATTTAATTTTTTTAGTCTTAAGACCTATTTAAAACTTAAAGTTAATTTAAGAGTTATTCACGAGGTTTTAAACATAAAAAAGCAACTCAGAGAATCACTATCTTAATTATTGTTTTATTAATTTTTTTGTAATACTTCCTTTGTCTGAATCTAATTTGATTAGATAAAGACCTTTTTTTAATTGGGAAACATCAATTTTAGAATTGTTTGAATCAAGTTTTGATGACATTATTAGTTTTCCTAAAACATCATAAACTCCAACTTTTAATACCTGATTTGTTTTTATATTTAAATAAATTCCTGAAACTGGATTTGGAAACATATTATAATCTAAACTTGAGAATTGAGAGTTTGATAAAGTATTCCATCTATTTTCTGCCGTATTTCCACCCCAGATCAAGGTGGCTAAATAAGGATTATCAATAAACGGATTTCTATTACCTTGCGCACCACTTATAATAGTGTTTCGTTGGTCTTCTAACAAGGAAACCTGATCAATTACATTCCATTGTAAAAATAAATTAAGTGTTCCTACATCTGTAAAAGGTTCATTGTACCTTAAATTAGCGTACATAATAATTCGAGCTACGTCACCGCGCCAATCATCCCCAGGATACCAAGCACTTCCAGTTGAACTATAGGAACCAGAACCTGCAGCAAAAGGATCATTCCCTCTACTCGAATTAATGCTTATATCGCATGTTCTCAAAATATGTAAATCCGCTTCAGCATTAGAATTGTCTAAAAGTGACCTTGGATATATATGTTCTGTATTAAATGTTTGGGGGTTATATGGATTGCTTCCTGATTCGTATTCATTTTCATTTCTACTCTCTCCGCTGTAGACCAGAATAACTTTTGATATATTTAAGGGATCTTCATCGGCATCATACAAGTAGTTATGTCGTTCTGTATATGTTAAAAATGGGCTATGTTTTTCAATGGTTTGAACTGCTAAATCATCAAATAAATCCAAACTATTTTTAGAAAAATCAACACCATTGTAGTAAGATTGTAATTCAATTGGCGGTGTTATTTGTGCAAAACAAACGGAAGTAAAAAAAAGAAAAAGAAAGTAAAATGGTTTCATTCTTTAATTAGGCATTTCGTACTAACAGAGCCATATAAAATCCATCAAAGCCAGATTTGTGAGCTAGCACTCTTTTATCCTCTACAAAAGTAAAATTTTTCCCAGATTCTGATGTTAAAAAAGTATCAACCTGATTCTGATTTTCACTTGGTAGAACAGAACATGTGGCATAAACCAATTGTCCGCCAATTTTAACCATTTTGGAATATTGTTGTAAAATTTCCTGCTGCGTTCCTTTTATTTTTTCAATAAAATCGGGTTGTAGTTTCCATTTAGCATCCGGATTTCTTCTTAATACTCCTAAACCAGAGCAAGGAGCATCAATTAAGACTCTGTCTGCTTTATCATATAATTTTTTAATCACCTTAGTTGAATCAATGCCACGAGTTTCAATATTAAAAGCGCCGTTTCGTTTGGCCCGTCGCTTTAATTCATGAAGTTTATTTTCATAAATATCTAAGGCAATTATTTGTCCTTTGTTTTCCATCAGAGAAGCAATATGGAGGGTTTTTCCACCAGCTCCAGCACAAGCATCTACAACGCGCATACCGGGCTGCACATTTAAAAATTCAGCAACCAGTTGAGAAGAGGCATCTTGAACTTCAAACATGCCATTTTTAAATTGCTCGGTTTGAAATACGTTGGCACGTTCTTTTAATTTTAAGGCATTTGGGTAATCCGGCAAAAAGTCGGTTTCAATATTCTGGTCAAAGAGTTCTTCTTGTAATTTTTCTTTGGTCGTTTTTAAGGTGTTCACACGAAGAATGACATCCGCTTGCTCATTTAGTGCCGAAATTTCTTTGGTCCAGACAGCCTTTCCTAATTCCTTTTCACCAAGTTCATCCATCCAATCTGGAATAGACTCTTTATATTTTCTAATTTTTGAGAGCTCATCAAACTTACCTTTTATTTTGCGGGTTGGTGTATGTTCAAAATAAGTCCAATCTGGTAATTTAACACCTTTTAAAGTAGCCCAAACAGCAAACATACGCCAAAGATTATCCCTGTCGAAAGGCTCTTTAACTTCTGCTATTTCAGCATATAAACGTTTCCAACGGACAATATCATAAGTAGTTTCTGCTACAAAAGCTCTGTCCCGACTTCCCCAGCGTTTATCTCGTTTTAAAAGTTGTTGAATCACTTTGTCTGCATAGTTTCCTTCATTGAAGATTAAGGTTAATCCGTCAATAACTGAAAAGCATAAATTTCTGTGTAATCGCATGTTCATTTAATAAGAGTGCAAAGTTACATTTAATAGTTAATTAGTTTAATCGTTTGATAGTTATTTTGTTGTACTTCACTATTTTTATTGAAATTTAAATTCTAATGAAACAATTTTGCTT
Source organism: Yeosuana sp. (assembly GCA_036525815.1). Lineage (GTDB taxonomy): Bacteria > Bacteroidota > Bacteroidia > Flavobacteriales > Flavobacteriaceae > Yeosuana. The sequence continues at coordinate 4,265 of DATCZQ010000118.1, forward strand.
CACATTTTTTATCATCCTTACTTTTTTTTCTTGTGAGAAAAAGATAGCCTTAACACCACGTAATTTTTCTTCTGTTGAAATTGAAACTTTATATTCAGACACCTTGCTGAGCGTTAGAGCCATTGAAATACTCAATGACAAAAGTTTAGCTTTTGCCGCTAATAACGGCGTTTTTGGACTTTATAATCCAGCTAAAGATAGCTGGGTAACTTCAAAACAAGAATTTGATACTTTGAATTTGCAGTTTAGAGCAGTTGCTCATACTTCCAGTGATTTTTTTATGTTAAGTATAGAAAGTCCGGCTTTATTATATAAAACTGGAGATACTGGAAAAATGCAACTGGTATATAAAGAAGACCATCAAAAATCATTCTATGATGCCATGCGTTTTTGGAATGACCAGGAGGGAATTGCAATAGGTGATCCAACAGAAGATTGTTTAAGCATTATTATTACCAGAGATGGAGGTAAAACATGGAAAAAAATGTCCTGTAGTGATTTGCCTAAAGTTAATGAAGGCGAAGCTGCTTTTGCTGCCAGTAATAGTAATATTGCCATTATTGGAGAGCAAACATGGATAGCTACCGGAGGAAAATCCAGTAGAATCTTATATTCACCAAACAAAGGAAAAACATGGCAGGTTTTTAACACGCCAATTGTTCAAGGTTTGCCAACAACTGGTCTGTATTCAATTGATTTTTATGATGCATTAAATGGTTTTGCCATTGGTGGGGATTATACCAATCCAGATGAGAATAAAGAAAATAAAATAATAACCAATGATGGTGGTAAAACATGGCAAATAGTGGCTCAAAATGAAGACCCAGGTTATAGAAGTTGTGTTCAGTATATACCCAACAGAGAAGGGAAGGAGCTAGTCGCTATTGGTTTTAAAGGCATCGATTTTTCAAATGATGGTGGTTATCATTGGAAACATGTAAGTGATGAAGGCTTTTATACTTTACGTTTCTTGAATGATTCAGTGGCATATGCTGCCGGAAGTGGCAGGATTTCTAAATTGCTATTTAAAGAATAAAAAAAGGAGAAGCCTTAGTTTCTCTTTTTTTTAATTAATCTTTAGGACCTCTATCAGGACGCCGGCTTTTAAATTCTTCAAACATTTTATGTTTAAAATCATCTTCGGCCTTTTCAAGTAGAATTAACTTTTTAGCTGAAATAATTTTTGATAGATCATCAATAAAATTATTTTTTAGAGTTATTCTTTTTGCGTCAAAAGCCCGCATTTCTTTTAAAATACTAATAGCTTCTTCTTCTTTAAGGGTTTCAAAATCAATATTCTTTTTACCTTCGTAAGATTGTTTTCTAAGTCTAAAGTTCTCTTCTTCAAAGGCATTATAAACAGGCCAAAATTTTTGAGCTTCTTTTTCTGATAAATCTAATTTCTCAGTAATATAAGCTATTTTTAATGTTTTTATTTTGTCTCTATTGGATTGGGCAAAAGATAAAATTGAAAAACTTATAATAAAGACAATGGATGTTATTGTTTTCATTTTAGTTATTGTTTGTCATTAATTGGTCTATGTCTATATTCTCTAAAACATAATTTTCCAGAGATTCAGAACTTAAATTGTTTTTTACTGAAGTTATTTCAGATAAATCGTCATCACTAAATAAGGAGGCTATGTCACTTGGTTCTAGCCCTTCTGTTAATATGTAATTTTCAATTGATGCCGTTTCTAGATGATTAATATTCAAATTCTCATATTTGTTAAAAGAAACAGTATAAATAAGGATTAAGCTGGCAGCAACTGCCGCAGTATAAGCTAATTTTCTAAAAGAGAATAGATTTATAACTTTTGTTTTATTGTCATTTTTAACAGCATTAAGGATTTTATTATCTAATGATTCAAAATAGCCTGCAGGTAATTTAAAGCCAGTATAAGATGCGGTTTCTTTAAGCTGTAATTCGCTTAATAGCCTATCTTCAAATTCATCAAAGTAACCTTTTGGTACTTTAAAACCATTTTCAATATTATTTAAACTATTTTTTTTCATGTCTTATATTGGACTCTAATTTCTTTTAAAGGTTTAATTGTTAGTTAAATAGTCTTGTATTTTTTTTACTGCAATATGATAGGATGCCTTAAGTGCCCCTTCACTTGTTTCAAGGATATCAGACATCTCTTTAAACTTTAAATCTTCAAAATATTTCATATTAAAAACCAGTTGTTGCTTTTGTGGCAATGTTGCAAGAGCTTTTTGTAACTTTAATTGAATAGCTTCTCCTTCAAAATATACATCAGAAGCTAAATTATTTATTGCGATGGTCTGTGTTTCTTCACTGGTGATTTGTAAACGCTTAGCATTTTTATTAATAAACGTAATAGCCTCATTGGTTGCTATTCTGTACATCCAAGAGAACAATTTACTTTCTCCTTTAAAGCTACCAATATTTTTATAAACCTTAATAAAGGTATTTTGTAAAACATCATCAGCATCATCGTGAGATTTCACAATATTTCGTATGTGCCAATATAATCGTTCCTTATAAAGAGAGACGAGTTCTTTAAAGGCACTATCAATATTGGTATCAGATTTAAGTTTTTCTACTAACTCAGCCTCTAGAATCACAGTTGTGGTTTAGCTTTTAGACTGATGAAGATACTAAAAGTTTAAAATAGTTTTAACTATTGTTTTTATAAGAATTTTGTTCATAATTATAAGTATCTGATAGTCAATGATATTAACAAAATAAAACCGATAAAGTGTAATTAAAATACGATAAAATACAATTTTTTCTTGTCTAGTTCAGTTTTATGTATTACTTTTATCCTAATAAAATCTACTTATGTTGCTAGCCTACCCCAAGTCTAGCGATAACAAAAAAAGGATAGAAGCCCAAATCTCTATCCTTTTTTACATATGTATATCTTATGTTTATTTAGGCGAAGCTTTGCATATCCACGAGTCTTTTATAAATACCTTTTTTAATTATAAGTTCATCATGGGTTCCTTTTTCAACTATTTTACCTTTTTGAAGGACCACAATTTCATCAGCATTTTGTATTGTAGACAGCCTGTGAGCAATCACAATGGACGTTCTGTTCTTCATCATATTTTCTAAAGCAATTTGGACCAAGCGTTCACTTTCAGTATCTAATGCTGAAGTCGCTTCATCTAAAATCATAATTGGTGGACTTTTTAATACAGCTCTCGCTATACTGATTCGTTGTTTTTGACCACCAGAGAGTTTGTTCCCTGAATCACCAATGTTAGTATCAATGCCTAAAGGTAAATCTTTAACAAATTCCCATGCGTTGGCTACTTTTAAAGCATCAATTATTTCTTCATCAGAAGCATTATCTTTTCCAAGTTTAAGGTTGTTTTTAATACTTTCATTAAAAAGAATAGCGTCTTGAGTTACAATGCCTAATTGCTTTCTTAATGATTTAGTTGTTAAATCTCTTATATCTAGGCCATCGATTAAAATCTGACCTTCATTGACATCATAAAATCTGGTTATTAAATTGGCGATGGTAGATTTGCCACTTCCAGATTGACCAACTAATGCGACCGTTTTTCCTTTAGGAATGGTTAATGAAAAGTCTTTTAGAACATACTCGTCTGCATATTTAAAAGAAATATTATCAAATACTATTTCAGAATTAAATCCGTCTTTTTCAATGGCGTCTACTCTGTCCAGTAAGGGGTTTTCTGTATCAATAATTTCTTGAATTCTTTCTGCAGCGGCACTGCCTTGTTTAATATTATATAGACCTCTTGATATTGCTTTTGCAGGTGTTAAGATGTTATAAGCCAATCCCATGTACACAAGAAATTTACTCCCATCTAATGCAGAAGCACCACCGCCACCACTAAGTACCAAATTCCCTCCATACCACAAAAGAATCGCTATGACACAAATTCCTAAAAATTCACTGGCGGGTGAGGCCAAATTTTGTCTGTTTAAAAGTTTATTGGCAAAATGATAAAACCGTGTAGTGGATTCCTGGAATTTTTCATAGAATTTGTCTTCGCCACTAAACCCTTTAATAATTCGTAAACCGGTTAACGTTTCTTCTAAATTTGATAAAATAACACCTTGTTCCTTTTGAACGCGATCTGATTTTCTTTTAAGACTTTTTCCTATTCTGGAAATAATAATACCTGTAACTGGAATAAAAATAAATACAAAGAAAGTCAGTTTGGCACTCAAATAAAACATGACAACTATAGTAAATATAATTGTTAATGGTTCTCTTACAACAAGTTCTAAAACAGGTAAGAACGAATATTCAAGCATAGACACATCATTGGTAACTCTCGCCATAATATCTCCTTTTCTTGTTTCAGAAAAATAGGAGAGAGGTAACTCCATGGTTTTTTTGTATACGGCATTTCTTAAATCACGGATAACACCATTACGTAAAAAGACAAGAAAATAATTAGCTAAATAACCAAATATATTTTTTAATAAAAACATCAAAATAATCAAGCAAACTACAAAAATAAGGGCTTTAGAATTATCACCTCCCGTAAATTGATTCATTTGGTAGGATAAATAATCTTCCAGGAAGTTGACTATTTTTGATATTCCAGCATATTCTGGCTTCGCCAAGACTGGCGCTTTGGTTTGCTTAAAAATAACATCAAGCATGGGTTTTAAAGCCACAAATGATAAAGTGCCAAAAAGGGCAAACAACATGTTGCTTATAATATGACCAACTGCAAATCTTTTATAAGGTTTTGCATACCTTAAAATATTGAAAAAATGATTCATTAATTAAGTTTCATGTCCTTTACAATTGCATCAATTTTAGCTTCTATTTGCTTAGTTGTTTTTTGAAATTCTGAGGCACTGTTTAATTTGGTGTTAGCACTGATATAAAATTTTATTTTAGGCTCGGTTCCACTAGGTCTTAAGGCTACTTGACTGCCATCTTCGGTATAATAAATTAATACATTAGATTTTGGGATATCAATAGAATCCACTTTTCCAGAAATCATATTTTTACTAATTGATAGCTCGTAATCTTCTATTTTAACCACCTTGGAACCATTAATTTGAGTTAACGGATTGTTTCGAGCATCAATCATCATTTGTTGAATTTCTTGAGCGCCTTCAATGCCTTTTTTAGTCAGTGATATCAATCGTTCTTTATAATAGCCATGTTGCACATATAGTTCAATGAGTTCTTTATATAATGAACTGCCTTTTGCTTTTGCCTGAGCCGCAACTTCACAAGCTAATAAAGTTGAAGTAACAGCATCTTTATCACGCACAAAATCTCCAACCATAAAGCCGAAACTTTCTTCGCCACCTCCAATAAAATGTAGTTGTGGATAGTCTTTTATTAATTTGGCAATCCATTTAAAACCAGTAAGAACAATTTTACATTCCACATTATAGGCATTTCCTAAGACGCTCATCATAGGAGTTGAAACAATGGTTGAAGCGATAAATTCCTTTCCTTTTATTTTGTCTTCTTTTTTCCATTGTTTTAACAAGAAATCAGTCATCATTAACATGGTTTGATTTCCGTTTAATAGTTCTAAGTCACCTTCAAGATTTCTAACGGCCACTCCAAGTCTGTCGCAATCAGGATCTGTACCAATTACAATATCTGCATTAACTTTATTTGCCAGTTCTAAAGCCATTTTTAAAGCGGCTGGTTCTTCAGGGTTTGGTGAAGCTACTGTTGGAAAATCACCATTAGGCACTTCTTGTTCTTTAACAATATGAACATTCTTATAACCAGCTTTTTTTAATGTTTCAGGTACCAAGGTAATAGAAGTACCGTGCAGTGATGTAAAAACAACGGTTAAATTATCTTTTGCCTTGACAGGCGTATCAAAACTTCCGTTTTTTACTGAGGCATCAATAAAAATCCTATCAACATCTGTTCCTATATAATGAATTAAATCATTATTGGCGTTGAACTTTATGTTTGAATAAGGTGTAGCATTTATTTTATTAACAATAGCTTCATCCTGAGGAGGTACTAATTGTCCGCCATCTTGCCAATATACTTTATAACCATTATATTCTGGAGGATTGTGTGATGCGGTTAATACAATGCCACAGTGACATTTTAAGTGTTTCAAGGCGAAAGATAATTCCGGAGTTGGGCGTAAATCTTCAAACAAAAAGACTTCAATGCCGTTGGCAGAAAACACATCTGCCACCACTTTAGCTAAAGTTTTACTATTATGTCTACAGTCATAAGCAATAGCAACCTTTGGTGTTTCATTTGGAAAATAAGCGCGCATGTAATCACTTAAGCCTTGTGTGCTTCTTCCAAGAGTATACTTATTTATTCTATTGGTACCAATTCCCATGACACCGCGCATACCACCAGTCCCAAATTCTAAATCCTTATAAAAACTTTCTTGAATTTCCTGAGGGTTAAAAGCGATACTGTTTTTTATGAAATCTTGTGTTTCAGCATCAAATGCTGGTGTTAACCAAGTATTGATTCTTTTTAAAATGTTTGGTTCTATTTTAATCATTTCTTGCTAAGTTTTAAACAAAAATAAACAATTTGATAAAGGTTAAATTTAAAAGTCGTTTAATTTGGCTTCAAATTAAGTCAAATTCAACAAGTCTTTAACCATATACCTTTTTCTTTCTGGTTTAGTTCGAAGAATGATTTCTCCTAAAAAACCAGCTACAAAAAATTGGGTTCCTATAATCATGGTTGAAAGCGCGATATAAAATTGGGGACGTTCAGTTATTAATCTTCCTTGAGGTGTTAAAAAAAGTTTATCAATGCCCAGATATAACGCGAAACCAAAACCGATAATAAACATAATCACCCCTAATGAGCCAAATAAATGCATGGGTCTTTTTCCAAAACGCGATAAAAACCAGATAGTAATTAAATCTAAAAAACCATTAATAAACCGGTCCATACCAAATTTTGTTTCACCATATTTTCTGGCTTGATGTTTTACTATTTTTTCACCTATTTTAGTGAATCCCGCATTCTTTGATAAGACAGGAATATAACGGTGCATTTCACCATTGACATCAATATTTTTAACTACCTCTAATCTAAAAGCTTTTAAACCACAATTAAAATCATGAAGTTTGACTCCTGAGGTTTTTCTTGCAGCCCAATTAAATAATTTTGAAGGTAAATTTTTGGATATAATAGAATCATAGCGTTTCTTTTTCCAACCAGAAACCATATCATATCGCTCATTCACAATCATGTTATAAAGTTCTGGAATTTCATCTGGATTATCTTGTAAATCAGCATCCATGGTAATCACTACATCGCCTTTGGCTAATTCAAATCCAGCGTGTAAAGCCTGAGATTTCCCAAAATTTTTCAAAAAGCGAATACCTTTAACCTGCTTGTCTTTTGAAGATAATTCGTTAATAGTTTTCCATGAATCATCTGTGCTGCCATCATCAATGAAGATGATTTCATATGAAAAACGATTGGATTGCATAACTCTTGCAATCCAATCATATAATTCTTTTAAAGATTCTTGTTCGTTAAGTAGTGGTATGACTACAGATATGTTCATGTATTATTCTTCTCTTTTCATTATTAATCCACCAATAAGTGCATAAATTAATCCAAAAACAGCACTCATTGCAATCATAAAGGCTCCGGAAATAGCAGGATTTGAAAACATTTCAATAAATTTCATGCTTTGATCAACCATTTCTTCGGTCATTTTTGGATTTTCTAACATTTTATCTTTCGCTACCTCCATCATCTGAGACATAAATTCGGGGTCAATGACATAATTAAATATCATGGAATAAATCATAATGACAATAGCACTAATAACACCAATAAGAACACCTATTTTCAAGGCTTGACTTAAAGATAAAAGGTTTAAATTCTCTTTTTTGAACTGATTTATTGCATAAAAAATAATTAAAGGAAAAGCAGCATAATAAATCCAATTTGGCCATTGAGCGCCTTCTAAAGCCAATCCAGTAACGTATGTAATAACTGAAATCAAAATCATTATTAATCCTAATATGATGCCATAATTCATTGCAAATTTTCCTAATGTCAGTTCTTTTGGTTCCATTTTTTTTGGTTTAAATTAGATGCTTAGTTAGTAAACAAAGATAAGAAAACGTTACTTAAAGGCATAAAATAAAAATTAATAAAAAATATTGTTCATTTGAAAAAATAGCTTAAATTTGCACTTCCAAAATTGAAAAGATTAAAAGCGTAAAGCGATGAAAAAAGGTATACATCCAGAAAATTATAGATTAGTAGCATTTAAGGACATGTCAAATGAAGATGTGTTTTTAACAAAATCTACTGCAGTTACAACTGAAACTTTAGAGGTTGATGGTGTTGAATATCCTGTTGTTAAAATGGAGATTTCAAGAACTTCTCACCCTTATTATACAGGTAAATCTAAATTGGTAGATACTGCTGGTCGTATTGATAAGTTTAAAAATAAATATGCTAAGTTTAGTAAATAAGCTTCTTTTTAAATATATTTTAAAGCCTTTCAATATTTGAAAGGCTTTTTTATTTTCTACAATTGCCTTACATTTGAATATATCATAAATGGTTAATAACTACAGAACGTTTTTAACCCTTAAACTTCAAATTTCACATGAACTATATTCTTTTTGATGGCCCTTTTCGACACAATTTATTGCCATTTACTTATACCAGGCCTGTTGCTGATATTAGAGTAGGAATTTTAACCATTCGCGAAAAATGGGAAACTTATTTAGATTCTACAACCACAACTGTGACTGAAGATTATTTATCAGAAAAATATCCAATGGTGGAGATGGAAGAGAATATTATGATTAATGCGTCCTATCTTCCAAATTTTGAACTGGTTGAAATGATAAAAAATCTAGAGAAAAATCAAGCTATTTTTAAGGATGAAGATATTATTGCTTTTTATACTAAAGAAGCACAAGAGGATATTGATTTTTCCACTTTTGAAGCCTTAGAATTTAATGACGATATATTGCGTATTGTTAATACATGGGATATTTTCTCCAAGAATGGAGAAGCTATTCAAGAAGATTTTAATTTAATTACTCAAAATAGAAAGTCGAAACGAATTCCACCTAGCAATAATGTGATTGCTCCAGAAAATATCTTCATTGAAGAAGGTGCTACACTAGAATTCACCACCCTAAATGCATCAAATGGGCCTATTTATATAGGTAAAAATGCTGAAATTATGGAAGGTTCTTTGGTTCGTGGACCATTAGCTTTATGTGAAGGAGCCGCAATAAAATTAGGAGCAAAAATTTACGGACCAACGACTATTGGTCCTTATAGTAAAGTAGGAGGAGAAGTAAATAATTCTGTGTTGTTTGCCTTTTCAAACAAAGGGCATGACGGATTTTTAGGAAACTCGGTTATAGGAGAATGGTGCAATCTTGGAGCTGATACTAATAATTCCAATCTGAAAAATAATTATGCTGAGGTACGGTTATGGGATTATAAAACAGAGAGTTTTGCAAGAACAGGACTGCAATTTTGTGGTCTCATGATGGGTGATCATAGTAAGTGTGGTATTAATACCATGTTTAATACAGGAACTGTTGTGGGTGTTAGTTCTAATATCTTTGGAAGTGGATTTCCAAGAAATTTTGTGCCTAGTTTTTCCTGGGGTGGTCATAGCGGCTTTACAACGTATTTAACTTCAAAAGCCTTTGAAGTAGCTAAAGTGGTTATGGCTAGACGACAGATAGAATTTAGTGAACAGGATGCGGCTATTTTATTACACGTCTTTGAGGAAACTAAGAAGTTTAGGAGAGAGTAAATTACTTTTAGTAACTTTATTTTAATTTATTTAGAGTTATGAAAGAATATTTGTGCATCTTATGTTGTTTTTTGAGTCTTTTTACATTCTCACAATCTGAACAATTTACTATTCATAATATTGCTATGAACGATGATAAACCTCACTTTGGTTTATCTATTACATTAGATCACAATATTTTATTTGCCTCTTATATGTTAAATAAAAATGGAAAGATAAAAGCCTATTTAGGAAATGGGATTTTAACCATTTATAAAGGAATCAAATCTGAAAATGGAAATATTGAAAATATTGAGCCATTACATATTGATTCAAAAGAAGATATTGCTCATATTACAAGTGCCTGTATTTCAAATGATGCAAAAACATTATATGTTACAACCAATTATATCAACCGAAAGAACAGGCCGAAAGGAGATTTTAAAGAAACCAATTTCCATATTGAAAAGGCAGAATATATAAGTGGTATTGGTTGGACCAATTTCAAAGTGTTGCCATTTTGTAAACCACGTTATTCTTACGCACACCCTTCAATAAGTAAAGATGGAAAGACGCTGTATTTTACTGCTAATGTCAGAGGAGGGAAAGAAACCACTAAAGGGCCATCAGATATTTTTAAAGTGGATATATTTGGTAATAACACCTTTAGTGAACCAAAAAACTTGGGGTCTCAAGTAAATTCATATAGTGGTGAAATGTATCCTTTTATTAGTGATGACAATACTTTGTATTTTACATCAAATAGGCCAAATGGAACCGGCGGCTATGATATTTACAAAAGTATTTTGAATAAAAAGGGACAGTTTGATAAAGCTAAATTGTTGCCAGAACCTGTTAACAGTAAAGAGGATGATCTTTGTTTTGTAATTGAATCCGATGGAATTTCGGGTTATTTTTCTTCAAAGCGAGCTGAAGGAAAAGGTGAGGATGATATTTATTATTTTACTGTTAATTAGTTCTTTTTAACTCGTTTTAAATCCAATAAATTGATGGGGTTGATTCCCAATCCATCTACGTTTTTTCTTGTAAACCTAACAACTTCATCATAAAATAAGGGCACGACTGGTGCTTTCTGCATGACTAATGAATCCATTTTGGAATAGAGTAATTCTCTTTTTTTAGTATTTGTTTCTGTAAATGATTGTTCAAACCAGGTATCAAACAATTCATTTTTAAAATGGGTATAATTGGGTCCGTTAGGAGCAAAGTTTTTACTGTAATACAGTGATAAATAATTTTCAGCATCTGGGTAATCCGCAACCCAGCTAGCCCTGAAAATATCTAATTTACCATTGGCTTTAGCATCTTTTAAAGTGGCCGCAGGAATGACATCAATAGTTACGGTTAAACCAGTTTTTTGAAGTTCTTTTTGGATATATTCACAAAAACTTAAATAGTTACTTGTCGTAGTAATGCTTATTTCAGGACTTTCTATACCCGTTTCGATTTTAAATTGAGCCACCAAATTTTTAGCTTTTTCTGGCTGGTAATTAAATCCAATACGTTCATTATATCCAGGCATTCCTTTTGGTATAAAACCACCATTTGCTGGAATACCAATGCCGTTTCGTAAATAAACCATCATTTTTTCTCGATCAAAACCGTAGTTGACTGCTTTTCTTATGAGTTCTGATTGTATCTCAGTAACATTTGAATCCATATAAAAAGCCAAATATTCTGTGTTTAAATAAGGACCACGAATCATATTAACCTGATTTTTATACATATCACGCAGTTGACCATTGGCAGTTAATATTTCATCTTTGTATGAGGCGTCTAAACCAGAAACAAAATCGATATTACCTTGTGCAAATTGTAAAAATTCACTTTGTTTATCAGGTAGAAAAGTAATAGCGACTGCTTCTAAATAAGGTAATTTGTCACCCTTTAAATCTTTCTCAAAATAATCATTATTTTTTCTAAAAACCAATTTGATATTTTCTTCCCATCGTTTAAATATAAAGGGTCCAGTGCCTATAGGATGCGATCTAAAATCATTGCCATAATACGCGACAATTTCTTTAGGAACAACACTACAATACTTCATGGTTAATAATCCTAAAAAGGCAGGAAAAGGCTGATTCAGTTGAATTTGAAATGTAGAATCGTTAATAGCTTCATATTTCTTGACTTTGCTTAATACCCAGCTTCCTGGAGAGGCTAATTGTTTATCTAGTAGCCTGTTTAAACTGTATTCAAAATCTTTGGCTAGAACTGATCTGGTTGAATCTTTTCCAAACAAAGCGTCTTTATGAAAATAGACATCATTTCGCAAGGTGAAGGTATAAGTGAGGGCGTCTTCAGAAATGTTCCAATATTTAGAAATACATGGAATGACATTCAATTGGTCATCCATTTGAACCAAGCCGTTAAATAATTGATTAGTTCCCCAAATATCGGCTATATCTTTTGAAAAGGCAGGGTCAAGGGAGCCAATGTTTTTATGTTCATTATATCGAAAAACCAGTTTATCATTAGGTCTTTTTTGAGAATTATTACAAGAAAGGAAACTGATGACGACAATAAGTAAAATGAAATATTTTTTCAAGATGTTATAGTAAATTTGCTTTTGGTTCAATTGTTTATCCTTAAAGTAATCCAAAAATAAAGGTTTTATTATCTATTCTAAATTTTTTAAATAATTAATACCTTTTTTTAAAAAGTTTTGTGAGATACATCATATTATTATCTGGTTATTGTTATCTGATAAATTCTTAACACGTACAGCAAATCTTCCTTTAGGAATGCGACATTTGTCTGTTATATTTTAAAACGCTCTTTTTTTATTACATTTGCACGTTTTTAATTACCATATGAATTCACGAAAAAAGGTAGCATTTTATACGCTTGGTTGTAAACTTAATTTTTCTGAAACCTCTACAATTGCCAGAAGTTTTAATGATGAAGGATTTGATCGTGTTGATTTTTCAGAAAATGCTGATATCTATGTGATTAATACCTGTTCAGTCACTGAAAACGCTGATAAGCGCTTTAAAACGATCGTTAAACAGGCTCAAAAATCGAATCCTAATGCATTTGTTGCTGCGATTGGATGTTATGCACAATTGAAACCACAGGAGCTGGCAGATGTCTACGGTGTCGATTTAGTATTAGGGGCTACAGAAAAGTTTAAGATTACTGATTATTTGAATGATTTGTCAAAAAACGATTTTGGAGAAGTACATTCCTGTGAAATTGAAGAGGCTGATTTTTATGTAGGCTCTTATTCAATTGGAGATAGAACACGTGCTTTTTTAAAAGTTCAGGATGGTTGTGATTATAAATGTACTTATTGTACCATTCCTTTAGCCAGAGGTATTTCAAGGAGTGATGCCTTAGAAAGTGTATTAAAAAATGCCCGGGAAATTTCAGAACAAAACATTAAAGAAATTGTATTAACCGGCGTTAATATTGGTGATTATGGCAAAGGTGAGTTTGGAAATAAAACACATGAGCACACCTTTTTGGATTTAGTTACTGAATTGGATAAAGTTAAGGGTATTGAAAGATTAAGAATTTCATCTATTGAACCTAATCTTTTAAAAAATGAAACTATTGATTTAGTTGCAAAATCACGAGCTTTTGTGCCACATTTTCATATTCCATTACAATCAGGAAGCAACACTATTTTAAAAAAAATGAAGCGCCGTTATTTGCGAGAATTATATGTTGATAGGGTAGCTAAAATAAAAGAAGTGATGCCTCATGCCTGTATTGGTGTGGATGTAATTGTAGGATTTCCAGGAGAAACCGATTCACATTTTTTAGAAACTTATAATTTTTTAAATGAATTGGATATTTCTTATTTACATGTATTTACCTATTCTGAAAGAGATAATACCGAGGCGGCTGAAATGGAAGAGGTAGTTCCAATGAAAGTGAGAAATAAACGAAGTAAAATGTTGCGTGGGTTATCCGTTAAAAAGCGCAGAGCATTTTATGAAAGTCAGATAAGTACCAGCCGAACAGTATTATTTGAAAGCGAAAATAAGGAAGGCTACATTCACGGATTTACAGAGAATTACGTTAAGGTAAAAACGCCATGGAATCCTGAACTTGTTAATTCACTTCACAATATAGAGCTCATAAAAATTGATGAGGATGGCACTGTGAGGTTTGAATTTATGGATGTTTTTTCAAATCAAAAAACATCATAAGTTATAAGTTAACCATTTTTTTAACGCTTGGTCTAAATTTTGTTATTATTTAGTCCTATTGATTTAGTTTTGAATCTATTCTTCAGACCCCAAATCATGAAAAGAATTCTTACTATTTTTACTTTTTTATCTTTATTGTTATTCGCCTGTTCAAGTGATGATTCCAAATTAACATCTGTTGAAGGTGTTTGGCAACTGGTTGCTTATAATGTTCCAGAGGGATTTGATATTAATAATGACGGTATAAAAAGCATTAATATTTTACAAGAAATTGGATGTGCTAATAATGAAGTAATGGTATTTGAATCAACCGGTGTAGTGTATACTGATGCTTCTTTTAATCCTTTAATTCAAATTTATATATTAAATGAAGTGACAAATGAATATGCTTTTAACGTAGAATGTGATACAGAAGGAGTAATAAGTTTGGCCACTAACTATTCTCAAAAAGGTAATACAATTACATTTAATAAACATTCTGCCTCCGTTATGCACAATCATTTATACATTATATATGAAGATGCCATTGAAATATTTAATGCTGATTTTACAAAAGTTTTAGCAAGAGAAGATTTGACATTAGTGTATTCCAAGCAATAAAATGAATAAGTTTATTATATTGTTTTATGCGATTTAAATTCTTAATCCCACGGGAAGCATTCTTTTATACTTTCTATTTCTTCTTACAAATTTAGCAATATCCGGACTTGTAGGCACAATACTTAAATTGCGTTCATCGATCTGTTCAAAAACCGCAGATAAAAATTCAGTTCTGAAATTTTCATCTGTAATACCCTCTGGTATAATAAGTTTAGTTAAAAATATCTTTCGATCTTGCAAAGAATATTCAATTTTGGCTAAATGATCATCAATTTTTATTTCAAATTGACGTAAGAAATCATTGTCTATTAATTCTGCTGCATCTATCATGGTAAAAAGTTTTATTTCTAAAGAAACTTCAATAGTGAGAACTATTTTCTATAGTTTTGTGATGCAAATTTACAAAAAAAATACTTAACAACAGGATAATTTAAGGTTAAAACCTTATGAATCAAGATATCATACACGTCTATTTTATGCCAGGAATGGCAGCCAGTTCAAAAATATTTGAATATATAGAATTGCCTGAGACTCAGTTTCAAATCCATTATCTTGAATGGCTTATACCTATTGATAATGAATTGCTTAGTGAATATGCAAGACGCATGTCAGACAAAATTGAGCACAAAAAATGTGTTTTATTAGGTGTTTCTTTCGGGGGAGTTTTAGTCCAAGAAATGAGTAAATATTTGAATGTTCAGAAATTAATTATTGTTTCAAGTGTTAAATCTAAGAATGAATTACCTAAAAAAATGATGCTTGCTAAAGTTACTAAGGCCTATAAATTATTACCAGTTCAATTACTAAGCAATATTGATTTATTTTCTAAATATGTGTTTGGTAATAATATTACTAAAAGAATGGAATTGTATAAAAAATATTTATCGGTAAATGATAGTAACTATTTAAATTGGGCGATTGAAAATATGGTCTGTTGGGATCAGGCGGAAGCTATTCCAGATATTATTCATATTCATGGTGATCATGATCCGGTGTTTCCTATTAAAAACATTAGAACATGTATAATTGTTAAAAATGGAACACATATCATGATATTGAATAAATACAAATGGTTTAACGAACATTTGCCAAAACTAATATTGACTTAGTATAGAGATAGAAACAATTATTTTTATAATTTTATAAAAAAATAAAAAATGAAAAACATATTAGCAATTATAGGATTATTTAGCTTATGTGGGCTATTTATTTATGCGCTACAGGATGCTCAAACGGATGAAAATTTTGAAAAAAAACTAATCAACGATTATAATGTTTATGCCTTGCAGGTTCCAAATAATTTGGATTTTGCTGGCGAACCAATGCCATTAAATGATCCAGAAGTTTTTGAACGTATGGATAGAGAATTATTAGTGAACACGTATTGGCAATCAAACGGCTTATTAATGTTCAAGAGAGCGAAAAAGTATTTTCCTATCATAGAGCCCATTTTAAAAAAGAATGGGATTCCAGATGATTTTAAATATTTAGCCGTCATTGAAAGTGGATTGACCAATGCGGTTTCAAGTGCTAAAGCGACAGGAGTATGGCAAATTATGCAGGCAACTGCAAAAGAAAATGGATTAGAAGTTAATGATAATGTTGATGAACGTTATCATTTGGAAAAATCGACGGAGGTTGCCTGTAAGTACTTGTTGAAATCCAAAGAAAAATTGGGGTCATGGACATTGGCAGCAGCTGCTTATAACGCAGGGGATACTGGAGTTTCAAGACGTTTACAAGAACAAAATGTATCTAATTATTACGATTTGTTACTAGGAGAAGAAACAGGTCGATATGTGTTTAGAATTGTGGCTCTAAAAGAAATATTAAAGCATCCAGATATTTATGGATTCAATTTTAGAGAGAAAGATTTATATTCTCAAATACCAACCTATAAAGTGGAAGTTGATACAACGGTTGCGGATTTTACGAAATTTGCGGAAGGATTCGGTATAAACTATAAAATTTTAAAGGTTCACAATCCTTGGTTAAGAGATAGATTTCTTAAC
>DATCZQ010000119.1:0-7518 GCA_036525815.1 Yeosuana sp.
AAAGTTCCTGTAGTCGCTTTGGTGTAGATTACCTCAGCTCTAGGATCTGCTAGAGATTCCAGTACATTTAAATAGGCATTACTAGCAAAATAAAACATACCTACACCAAATTCAGCTCTTGCAAACATTGGATTTTGATCACCTGAAGCACCAGAAAAAGGTATAGCAGGGATGTCATCTTCAGTTTCAATAAACGTACCAGAAGCAATTAGACTTTGTATTGCGGCTCCTTGAGGATTAACTTCAGAAGTTCTCATAAGAATTCTCAATTTCAAAGAATTAGTAAATTTCACCCATTTAGAGATATCACCTTCATAAATAAAATCGTCTTCTCCAACGTCATCTCCTGATGCAACATCAAATTGACTTAATGCGTCATCTAACATGGTTACTAAAGCAGGGTAAATTACAGTGTTGGCAGAATCGTATTTTGGAGCCAAAATAGAACCATCTTCAATAGCACCTGATACGGCTTCTGTAAATGGAATATCTCCAAAATGGTCTACCAATCCCTGATACATGTACGCAATTAAAGTTTTAGAGATACCGCGATAAGCAGCGGAAGTGCTATTTTTATTAATATAACTTAAATCAGCAAGGACATTGGCATAAGCACGTTGCCAGTAGCCATTAAAATCTGTAGCTGCTTGGATGTAACGCTCTGCATTTCCAGTAGAAACTCCAATACCCCAAGTGTTGTATTGTGAAAATAGAAATGAGTCACTATAATTTAAATCTGTGTCGACAACATATCCCATGAAGCCAATGGCCGAAGCTAAAATTTGTGCTTCTCCAGCTGTAGGGAATGTGTTAGGGTCTATATTAACTTGTTCTAAACTATCTTCACATGAAAAGCTTAGTGTTAAAATTAGAATAAGTATTATTTTAAAATTGTTCTTCATCGTATTATTTTTTTATTAAAATGACAATTGTATATTAAGCCCTAAACTGCTTGAAGACGGTGTTTGAGTGGTCTCAATACCTTGTGCATTTCCTGCTAAGGCAGGACCATTTACTTCCGGATCAGCATATTTATTTCCATCTGGTAACCAGTATTTTAGGTTTTTACCAAAAAGTGCTATTCTAGCATTTGTGATAAATAAATCCTTCAATATCTTTTTTGAAAATGTATAACTTAATTCTACTTCTCTTAATTTCAAATAACTTGCATCAATCAAGTGATCTGTAACTGGAGCATCATAATCAGTCCAATATTGTTCTTCAGTTATTATACCTGTGTTTTCAGAAAAAGTTCCATCACCATTATCTACTACGGAATTTGGGTATATAAAAGGTTCTCTGTTAAATCTTGTAGTATTAACCGCAGTTCCATTAAAATGAGAATTATATGAGGTTTGAGAAGCAAAGTATCCTCCCTGTTTCATGTCTAATAAGACTCTAAATCCAAAACCTTTATATTGGGCATTGGCACCAAAACTCATTAAGTAATCAGGTTGAAAATTACCTAAATAGTCATCATCAGCATATACAGGATAACCAGTATTTGGATCGACAATAACTTGTCCTTGAGCATTATATTTATAATCATTACCTTTAAAAGTACCAAAAGGTAGACCTTCCTTAGCTACCAACGAGATTGTTGTACCTCCCGCAAATCCAAATTGTCCAGTGGTTAATTCATCTATATCATCAGATATTTTGATAACTTTATTTTCATTTTTGGAATAGGTTCCAAACAGTTCAAAATCCAAACCTTCAATTACACCATTTAGTGGTTTAAGACTTAATGTAAGTTCATGACCTTTATTCGTCATCTTACCAATATTGCTTGTAGTTAGTGTATACCCTGTAGACCTAGGTAGGTTAATAGTAACAATTTGATCTTCATGGTCTGACTGATAATAAGTATAAGAAATATTTACTTTATTATTAAAGAAACCAAGATCAGCACCAACCTCATAAGTAGTTGTAAGCTCTGGTTTTAAACCTGGATTTCCAATTGTATTTCCAATGGTGAATCCTGGTACGCCATTTTTAGGGAAGAATAAATTATAATCTCCTAAATTAGCAATATTAGGGTTTCCAACAAAATATGAATTTAGAAGATATTCATTTGCATCTTTACCAGAAGTACCATAACTTCCTCTAATCTTACCGTAGTTTAAAACATCATTTTTAATATTTAAAAGGTCCGTAAAAATAGCTGAAGCTCCGACCGCACCATACAGAAAGGAATTGTTATCTGATGGAAGTGTAGACGATACGTCATTTCTGGCAGAAACTTCTAAAAATGCTGCATTCTTGTAACCAATACTGGCATTACCTAAAATACCATAAATTCTATATTGGGTTCTACGCATGTTCGAAGTAGGTGTTTGCGAACTATTTGATAAGTTATATACACCAGGAACAACCAATCCACCAACTGAACTTCCAGTTAATGATTTAGATTCTCTTTGAAAGAAATTATAACCTGCGGAAGCAGTTATTGTAAAATCTTCATTAAGATCTTTGGTGTAATTTGCGAAAACACTTGCATCAATAGTGAATGTTCTATTGGTAAAATTAATATATTCTCCTAAAGACTCATGCTTAGAACCACGTGTTCCAATTTGTGCATCATCACCCCAAAATAATTGTAAGGCAGGTGTAAAAGTTGGCGTCCATACATCCGTTTGAGTAGAAACAACATTTCCTCCAAACGTTCCTTTTAAGGATAAACCATCAATAATTTCATAATTTATGGATGCATTCGCAAGAAAGTTATCAATTTCCGCTTCGTTCCCGTATTCATTTAAAATATAATATGGGTTTACAGAAGAATAAGAACCCCAATACCCATCTATATCATGAAAAGGACTTTTGTAATCCCTTAATTCAGTAAATGGAATATTAATTGGAGATTGTACTGCCATCGCATATGCGTTGTTTCCTTCAAACGCACGAGATCCTTCTTGAGCCGTATTCTGTCTAACATTGGCATAAGTAACTTTAAAATCTGATTGTAACTTCTCGCTCAATTTAGCAGAAGAGTTGAAAGTAAAGTTATTCCTTTTATAATAGGTGTTATCTAAAACACCTGATTGATCTACATTACCATAGGATGCAAAGTATGTAAACCCATCAGTAGCACCAGATAGGTTGAAACTATGTGTTTGAGTATAACCAGTATTAAAGAAATCTTTTAATTGATTACGTACTGCACTATAAGGCCTAGTTAATGCCTCTAACGAACCATCACCATCTGAATCAATTGCGCTAGTCCATGGCCTCACAACGCCATCTAATCTAGGTCCCCAAGACCAGTTCTCACCAGAATCAAGATTGGCATTACTATATCCTTGACCCCATTGACTTTGGCGTTGTAAAAGAATATAAGCAGTTTCCATAGAAGTGGAACCATTATAACTAATTTTCATCTTTTCGCCTTTACGACCAGATTTGGTTGTAATCAAAACAACACCGGAAGCGCCACGCGAACCGTATAAAGAGGTTGCTGAAGGTCCTTTAAGTATAGTTAAAGATTCTATATCATCTGGATTGATATCGTTAAATCTATTTCCAAAATCTGCATAACCTGTTGTGGCAGCTCCAGCTCCTCCTGAAGTAGTAGAGTTGTCAATCGCTACACCATCAACAACTATTAAAGCATTGTTATTTCCTGTAAGCGATCCTTCACCCCTAAGTACAATTCTTGTAGAAGCCCCTACGGAACCTGAACCAGTAGATAACCTTACACCTGCTGTTTTACCTCTTAATGCTTCTAAGGCATTTTTACTTGGAGTAGAAAGTAAGTCTTCAGATTTTACCGTTTGGTTGGCATAAACCACTTGTCTTGCATTTCTGTCACCAGTACCGAAGGCCGTTACTACCACTTCATCTAATGTTTCAGCATCTTCAGCTAATTGAACATTAATTGTATTAGAAGTTCCAACGGAAATTTCTTTTGTGGTATAACCTACAAAACTAAAAATAAGAGTTGCCCCTTGTTTAGCTGTAATCGAGTATTTACCATCAAAATCAGATGATGTACCCGAGGTTGTACCTTTAATTAAAATTGTTGCTCCAGGAAGCGGTAAACCAGATGCATCTGATATAGTTCCCGAAATTGTTTTTTCTTGAGCAAACGTTATTTGCACAATTAACGCTAGGAATAGCGTTAGAATTCCACTAAACTTTGTTTTCATTTTATGATTTATTTGAATTAGTCACTCCAAAAATCTTAATAAAAAGTTAATTAAACAATAAAAAATGGTTAAATTTTTTAAGATATATGATTATAATTCAAAAACGGTCATTTTTTCTTACCTAAAAATAGCTTTTTGAGTATAAATGTTGAAACATTGCTATGAAGATTATTAAAATGCCGCTATTATTTAAATGTATGGCAAAAAAAAGCATCTCATATGAGATGCTTTTTTTTTGAGTTTTTAATATTTTTTTAAGGTAATGAAAAAGTAACTACTTCGCCAGTACCTGTAATTCCAGGAGAAGAATATAATACTTTACCTCCTGAAGATATGGTATATGCGGTACCTCCATCCCCATAACAATCTCCCATCAACCATTGGTAATCACCATCAGTTAAACAAAATAGGGCTGTTGTTGATGCTAATTCAACATAGCAGTCATTACCTGCATAACCATCTCCAGCTAATAAATTATCTGCACTATCATATAATTGCCAATAAGCTTCTTCTGGATAATTATCAAAGCTGAATGTTACCACTACTTCATTATATGGACAAAAAGCCGAATAGTTTAAAGTCATAGAAGTTCTTGTCAAATTGGTATAAGATCCATCTGTTATTTCATTAAGATCAAAAACTAATTTTCTTGTAACTCCCAATGGTATAGCATCATAATTAAAATTCACCATTACTGAGCCTAGTAGAGAACCCGCAGGTATGGTTACTGAAGTACCAGTAAGAGAGTATTCAGTAGTTAAACCTGTAGAAGCACTTTCATTCAATGTGATATTATAAGTCCTATCAATATTTGATTTAGTTGTTGATTGTAATTGAATTGCATATTGTGACCCACCAGGTTGAACCGATACGGCATCTTTATCTAAATGAAAAGAAATGGCGGTAGGTATGTCAATGGGTAATACACCTTCTTCTTCACAACCTACAAATGCCATTGCAAATAATACGGTTAATAAAAAAGTATATTTTATATTATTTTTCATAATTGTCTAATTAAATTATTATAAAGGATTTTGATCTTCGTCATTAATTGCAAGATTATTTTGCAATTCTTTTAAAGGTATTTGAAAAAGAAATTCAGGATCAGTGGCGCCATAATTATCTTTTCCAAATGCTGCATGATTAGATCCTGGATAGTCTCTTACTAGATCAACATTGTTTCTTTTCATGTCAAACCAAGCAAAGCCTTCTCCCCAAAGTTCTATTCTTCTTTGTAATAAAATTTCGTTGATTAGTGCTTGACCTGTATTAGTTGATAGGGTATAACCAGGGTCTCTTGTGCTAACTAAATCATATAAAACTGAAGCAGCTCCTGAATCATTCCCACCTCTTGCCATAGCTTCAGCCTCCATAAGATACATTTCTGCAACTCTCATGTACACATAATCTCCTTCAAAAAATGTAAAGTCTTGAAATTTATAATTAATAAATCCTCCAGTTTCATCTTCAAAAGCAGTTTTTCTAAGATCTGTAGCAGGAATTGCTTCATATAATCTTTTATCTATAGTTTTATGCACTCCTAATAAGCCAGCATATCCATTATTCAAACTTGCAACTTGAGAGAAAAACGAAGCATAAATGGTAGATGATTCATTATTAATATCCGAACCCCATAACCATTCACTATTTGAAATTTGAGAAAAGCCTTCATTCAACCATGCTGCTGAACTCATTAAGGATCCACCAGCTTTAGCTTCAGCAGATAATTGTGCACATTTAGTGTAATCGGTGCCAGTTTCTAATAAAACTCTGGCATATAAACCAGCAATTACTTCCTTGCTTAACTTTTCCTTTCCATCTCTCACATAGCCAGTAACTTTTGTGTAAGCAGCTTCCATATCGTCAATTATTAAATCATATACTTCTTGAACACTAGCTCTAGCTGGAATATTTATATCATTACCATCATATAAAGGAACTCCTTGTGCTGATTGGTGTCCTTGATAAGTATATTGATAAATTCTAATTAAATTAAAATAGCTATAACCTCTTAATGCACGAGCTCTGGCTTTTAAATGTATTAATCTATCATCAGTGGCATCTTCTGGTATTTGAGCAATAATTGCATTTACATTTCTTATAATTGAATAGTAAAAATTCCAAATGATTCTAGTGGTAGAGAAGTCCTGTGTTCTTCCTCTATATGCATAATAATTTCCCATCCAGTGGTCAGTCACTTGAACCATGTCGTTGGACATTAAATCAAGTCCTAAATTAATTGACATTTGACCAAAATCATCGTGTCTACCTCCAGTATCTTCAAAGTTTGTAGAGTATTCTCTCATAAAGGCGTACTGACCATCTTCAACGCCTGTATTTATTGTTAATAGAGCTTCTGGTGAAGATTTTGCTAAATCTTCCAATTGTGTTTTAGTCACATATTGTCTTGACTCAGTGTCAAGAAAATCATCTTGACATGAAATTAAAGCAATTGCGAATAAACTTAATAAAATTTTCTTTTTCATAATTAAAATTTAATGTTTAAACCTAGTGTTATATTTCTAACTAATGAGAAGTTAGTATCATTATTAAGTCCTGTAAGACTTAATCTGGGATCGTAACCTTGTCTTTTAGACCACAAGTGCACATTGCTTGCATTGAGGTATAAACGGGCCGAGGTTAAGCCTAATTTTTCTGAAACTTTTGAATCAAAATTATAGGATATATTAATATCTTGTAAACTCAAAAAGTCTGATTCAATTAATCTAATATTAGAGGTGCTATAATAATTCAAGTCATTATTGGGAACTACAAGTGGTAATGTTGCTGTTTGGTTATCTAAAGTCCAAGTTTTGAATACATCTTTATGTAAGTTTTCTCCGGCTTCTCCAGATAATAAACCTATATAGGTATTATCTACGCCATAACCACCAAATTGGTAAGCAAAATTAAGACCTAAACTAAAGTTTTTAAATTGAATAGAAGTAGCAAAACCTCCATAAAGATCAGGTAACGCATCTTTACCAATAAAATATTCATCTGCGTCTGTCCAATCTTCTGTGATATCGCGTTCGCCTGTTGGTTCTCCATTTGTATCTAATATATCTTTATAAAATAATGCAGCACCATTTGCAGGATTTACACCAGCATACTCTCTTGAGAAATATTCAAATTGAGATCTTCCAACTTCTAATTCAAAAGCACCAAAATCAATAGTTTCTCTTCCTTCTGGAAGTTTAGTAATCTCGTTTTTATAATGCGTTGCATTAAAATTGAAAGACCAATTAAAGTTATTAGCTCTAATAATTTGGGCTTCAAAAGTTGCCTCATATCCAACATTTTGCATGTCACCAACATTTTCAGGGAAACTTGGTAGCCCCGATGATGGTGCTTGTGGTGTATTAAATAA
>DATCZQ010000120.1:0-12092 GCA_036525815.1 Yeosuana sp.
ATAATTCCAATAACCTTATTACCAATTATGATAGGTACTGTAATTTCTGACTTACTTTCAACTAAATCTACAACATATCTTTTATCTACGCTCGTGTTTTTAATTATTTCGCCTTTCCCTGTTTTAGCAACATATCCAACAACACCTTGTCCTGAATTTAAAAATATTTTATTAATTAATTGTTTGTTCTCATTTAAATTTTCACCATAAGCAGCAATTTGCTCCAGCGTTTGCTCGTCTTCTTGATACAAATAAATAACACAATCCTCTGATTTTAGGTGTTTTGCTATTTTATCTGTTATTTCATAAGCAATTTCATAAATATCTAATTTTCCTAATATGGCTTGCGCAATATCGTTTATGAGTTCTGCAATCGCTTCTTCCTGCTTTAATTTGGTTATATCTCTTACAATTCCCTGTGCCGCAACAGGCACTCCTTTATCATAAACAATACTGGCATTAATATGCACTACTTTTAGCTCATTAAGCTTTGTTTTTATTTTAATTTCCAAATCGGTTATAAAACCGTTTTTCAGCAATGATTTGAATGAATTGGTAATATTTTCGGCATCTTCAGGAAAAATCATATTCATAAGGTTGAATTCTGTTTTTTCACTTTCAAATCCCAATAAATTTACAGCTGCTGAATTCATTTTTAATATATTTCCAAACAAATCCATGATGACATAGGCATCCACAATATTTTCAAAAACGCCTTGTAATTGAGAGTCTGTTCTCGTTAATTCTGACTCTACTTCCTTATATAATTCTTCTAACCTTTTATTGGCATAATAAAGATTAGAAGATTTTTCTTCAAGAATTTTTTCAGCCTGCTTCCTGGCTGCCTTTTCTCTTAAAAGTGCGCGTTGTAATATGTCAATTTTATCTTTACTCATTAATTTTTAGTAATAATAAACTTAACTTCCGTACCATCCTGTTTTATTTTTTCCAAAACTATAGTGGCTGTTGAATTAAAATGCTCAAAGGTTTTATTCATTAATCCTAAACCAAAATGATGCATGGCTCTACTGGATTTATAAATCATTATTATTGAAACTTCAGTTTTTTCAATGACTTCAAATGTTGGTAATTCAGCCTCTGGATATATTTTTAAAACTTCAACATGTATATGATTTTCAATAGAAGCTAACATCTCAATAGGATCATGAAACTCTTTAAAAAACCCGGGATAACTTTTTAATAATACGCCAAAGAAATGTTCTGCATAGACTAATAAAAGATTATCTATTGAAATGCCCGTATTATCGCTTAAATGTTTTAAAAGCTGCAACATTTCTGAAAACTCATACGTACCAATTGCAGTATAAATTCCATCTGATTCTAATTGTGATTTTTCAATGATTTCATCAACAACCTCCAGGCCGAACTTTTCTTCAACCAATTCTAAAAATTCAGTAAATACAATACCTTTCATCTATCCCTTTATTAATTCATTAATACTCCAGTAAGCTAATAATTTTTCAATTTTAACTATATAATCTTCATATTTTAATGGCTTTAATATATACCCGGCAATTCCTATTTCAAAACATTCCAGTAAATCCTTCTTATTGTTAGATGTAGTTAAAATGATGGTAGGTATATATTTCAAATAATTATCGTTTTTTAAAATTTTTAAAAACTCAATCCCATTGATTTTAGGCATATTTAAATCTAATAAAATAATATCTGGAATATTATCCTTTTCTTTTAAAAGATTTAATGCATCTTCACCATTGTTGGCTTCCATCAATTTATGAGGCAACTTGAGTGTTGAAATTACTCTGTTCAATTTCATGATCTCGATCATGTCATCTTCAATCAATAATATTTTTAGTGTTTTCATGTCAATTTAAAGAGGGATTTTGATATAAAAATAAACCATATACCTAGCTGAAACATTTATTTCGGCTGATTGCACTTTAAGTGTAGACGAATGGCAGATAAGTGTAGACGAATGGAAATTAATTTCTTTATTTTAATTTCATAAAATAAAAAACCTATAAGCTTTTGCGGATTGAAAATGATTAGGTTTTCTTTACGTATTTGGTAATAATAACGATTTGTTGTCCATCTACTTTACCTTCAATATATTCAGCATTTTCAGGATCTAAACGGATGTTTCTAACGACGGTTCCTTGTTTTGCCACCATACTGGAACCTTTAACTTTTAAATCTTTAATTAAAACCACTGAATCACCAACTTCTAAAATAACACCATTTATGTCTCTGTGAATAATTTTACTGGCTTCATCTTCATGCTCTCCCGTTGCTCTTGCCAGAGCTAAGGCTTCATCATCTAAATACATCATATCTAACAAGTCTTTTGGCCAGCCTTCATGACGTAATCTTTGAAGCATTCTCCAAGCCATGATTTGAACAGCAATATGTTCACTCCACATGCTGTCATTTAAACAGCGCCAGTGATTTGGGTCCATTTCTGATGTACCCTCAATCTGACTTAAACACGTTTTACAAACCAGTAAACTGTTATCTACACTTTCATTTAATGAGGGCGGAATAGTAAATTGTTTCAATTCTTGAGTAGAAGAACACAATTCACAGCTATTATTATTTCTTTCCTGTAATGTATTAAGTATGCTCATTTTTTTATTTTGTGTTTGCAATATTACATTTAAAAAAAGAATTCATAAAAGGAATATTTTTAAGACTTAAAAATTAAAAAAGGCACCAAATTGGTGCCTTTTTTATTGAAATTTATTTTAATTTATAATTTTACTGCAGTATATACGTAATCTCCATGTGCTCTAAAATATTTTCCTAAAGCTTTTCCTTCTTCCTCTGTTAGACCCGTTTTCATAAGCTCAGCGTTTCTATCAAACATTTTGCTTAAATCATCTAAAGATTCTAACATGATCCCTTCGTTAAACTCTCTTCGGTCAGATCCCCAAGCATGATCATGAGGGTAATAACCTTTAATAAATTCATTTTTATTAATAACGTTATCTAATACTTTTTTACGAAGCGCATTAAATTCTTCATTCGTCCCATCTTCTGGATAGGCCAAAGTATTTTTACGTAAATATAAAATCATGTCGCCTTGAGGTGCTTCAGCTAAAATTTTTGCACCATCCATAGTTGCGTAAATTTCATCGCTATGGAAATTTGAATAAGCCGAATTCATATTATCCAAAAATGCTTTTCTCTTTTCTGCGTCTGGCCATGCTATTTTTTCTAACTCACTGTTTCTGGCTCCAGCTTTATCGATAGCTTCCCAATTAGGATAACTTTGAATATAAAGAACTTCGTTGCTATTCTCTGTAATTAAATGAGTGTAATACCATCCTCCCATAATGTACTCATTCTTTTTAGTGACTTTTTCCATGTATTCTTTTTCAACGGCTTTCCATTCATCCATGGTACCATTGTTTTTACTATTCCAATACATTTTTGTAACGGAAACGTATTCTGGCCTTGGAGGATTCTCTTGAGCTAATAAAGTTGTGATGTTTAGCATTAAAAACATTACTAATAATGCTGTAAAAAATTGATTGGTTGTTTTCATAATCTGTTAAAAATTGAAGTTAGTATAAATGATTAAAATTAAATACTTAATAGAAGATTTGTGAAAATCTTTGTTATGTGCTATTAATCAAATGACCCTGGGGGGGGAAGAGTATATTATTCAAATATAATAATAAATATGAATTACCCTACTATAAGTTAAGATCTTTAAATTAATTTAAATTATCTCTAAGCATTTTAGACATCGCTTTGATTACCATTTCATAAGAATGATCTATAAGTTGCAGTATAAATTGAGGTGGTAATTCCCTTTTATAAATAGCAACCGTATTCCAATGCTTATTACTTACATAGGGCCCCGCATAAATGCTTTCATATCGTTCTCTTAATTCGATGGTATAATCTGGATCACTTTTTAAAGTAATAGAGGCTTCACCAATATCCCATTTATCTAAAGGAGCCATGACAAATATTTTACCTAAAACTTTAAAAACCAGCGTATGGGCATCAAAAGGAAACTCTTCTGTAACGGCTTTCTTTTTTAAACAGTATTCTCTTATTTGTTCTATGTTCATTGCATCAGTCTTTCCATTAGCTTTTCAGGATGCTTCAATTCAGAATAACCAAATTGCTCATACAACTTATGAGCATCAGAAGTTTTAAGCATCCATACTTTACACGATTGTAATAGTGGTTCTTCATTGATGGCTTTCATTAATTGTTTTGAATAGCCATTCCCTCTATACTCAGGCAGAATAAACACATCCATTATATAGGCAAAAACGGTATAATCAGTGACTATTCTGGCAAATCCAATCTGTTTTTCGTCTAAATAAACTCCAAAACATAGACAATGTTCTATTGACTTTTTAATTTCTTCAATAGTTCTTCCTTTTGCCCAATACGCTGTGGTTAAAAATTGATGAATAATGTCAATTTGAAGCTTACTTTTATCTGTTGAAATTGTAATCATTCCATGATTTTATATAAAACAGGCTTGCTTGGGGAAGCATCATTTTCAAAGGGGGCAATTTGAAGATTTAAAAAATAAGTGCCGTCATCAACAGTATTAGGAACGAAAATAAACTCAGTAATGGTAGCCTCCATTCTTAGTTTTCCGGATGTATTCCAAAAGGCATTATGCGCTAATAGCTCGCACTCATCTTTTTCTTTATCAACGCTCGGCAAATCTATAAGTAAATGATTGACCCCTTTTTCTTTTAAATAGATAGCCGCTTCTTCCAGTAAGTAGGTTGGATTTGTATTTGAGTATTGCATTGATAATTTATCCTTCATATTTGGAATGGTTCTGATTACCACGGCATCTCTTTTTTTATTTCCTAAGGCAAATTGAATTTGCTTTTTTGAAATCACAAAATCACCTTTAAGCTTTTCAGGAGCCACGGTAATAACCTCCGCTAAAAAGAAAAATTGTTTTAAATTTTGATTGATAGAATGTACTTTTTCAGTAATATGACCAACACATTCTGTATGGGTTCCATGTGCATGGGGATTAAAAAAAATATTGTTAAAATTAATACATGCGCCATCTTTTACCGTTGCAATCCATTCTCCATCTTTTACAGGCTCAATAATTGGAGGATCCACATACCAGGCATTTACATTACTTTTTGATGCACGCATTGGAATGGAAATATCAAGAGATTGTGATAAATCTATTTGATATTTTTTTGAATTGTATTGTATTGTTGCAATCATTATAAATTTATTTTAAATAGATCTGAAGCTATACCATCACTCAAAAATTTAGCTTTTTTGGTAACTAATAATTTGTCGTCATTAAGATACAAC
This sequence comes from Yeosuana sp., assembly GCA_036525815.1. Lineage (GTDB taxonomy): Bacteria > Bacteroidota > Bacteroidia > Flavobacteriales > Flavobacteriaceae > Yeosuana. Next base: position 5,299 of record DATCZQ010000120.1, read on the forward strand.
AAATCATTTTTTAAATGAATAGTTGCCTGTTCTAAAAGATATTTTTTATAGTTTACCCCAAAATCTCGTTCTACTTTTTCAATAGAAACACCCCAAATGGTTCTTAAACCTGTCATGATATACTCGTTATACTTGTCTGTATTTGATAAGGTCTCTATCTCAATAGGTACCCTGTTTTCCTTTATTGCATTTATATATTTTATATTGTTTTTCACATTCCAGCCGCGTTCAATTCCATTAAAAGAATGTGCTGAAGGACCAATACCTAAGTACGATTTTCCTTGCCAGTAAGCCGAATTGTTTTTACTGAAATAATCCACTTTTCCAAAATTTGACAATTCATAATGTACAAATCCATTAGCTTCCAACTTTTCAATTAACATATAAAATTGTTGCTCGGCTAAATCGTCATCAACATTTGGAATAATGCCTTTTTTAATAAAACTATCCAATGCCGTTTTTGGCTCTACCGTTAAGGCATAGCTTGATATATGCGGAATATTATATGATAAAGCTGTATCCATATTTTCTAACCAGCGTTTATGACTCAAACCCGGAATGCCGTAAATTAAATCGAGGGAAATATTATCAAAATATTTCGTGGCTTCTTCTAAACATTGTTTCGCCTCAATAACGTTATGAGCGCGATTCATGAGTCTTAAATCTTCTTCAAAAAAAGATTGAATACCTATACTTAATCGGTTAATTGCCGTATTTGATAACTCCTTAATTCGAATCCCAGACAGATCATCTGGGTTGGCTTCTAAAGTAATTTCGGGGTTTTCTGAAACCTTATAATTTTTATAAACGGTATCTATTAATAACTGTAATTCAGAATTAGACAAAAGACTCGGCGTTCCACCTCCAAAATAGATGGTTTCAACTGGTTGATTTTTAAATTCATCCTTTCTCAGCTCTAATTCCTTTACCAAAGCTAAAACCAGTGCACCTTTCTTTTTTAATGAGGTTGAAAAATGAAAATCACAATAGTGGCAAGCTTGCTTACAAAACGGGATATGAATATAAATACCAGACATTACTTTTTAACTCTGCTTTCATTTTGCTTTACAAAGGCACTCCAACCTGTATAGCTTTTACCAATCTCAACACGTCCTTCATTATAAAAATGACAAACCGCAGCCGCCAAACCATCGGTGGCATCTAAATTTTTAGGCAAGGTTTTCAAGTTCAATACACTTTGCAACATTTTAGCAACCTGCTCTTTACTGGCATTTCCGTTTCCAGTAATGGCCATTTTAATCTTTTTAGGAGAATATTCTGTGATGGGTATTTCTCTGCTTAAACCAGCAGCCATAGCCACCCCCTGAGCTCTGCCTAATTTGAGCATACTTTGCACATTCTTACCAAAAAAAGGGGCTTCAATGGCAATTTCGTCGGGGTGATGTGTATCAATCAATTCAATAGTTCTCTCAAAAATCAGCTTTAATTTTAAGTAATGATCTTCATATTTTTTTAAATCCAACTCATTGAGTTGCATAAATTGCATCGTTTTTCCAACTACTTTTATGAGTCCAAATCCCATAATAGTCGTTCCTGGATCAATCCCTAATATAATTTTTTCTTTACTCATTAATTACAGTATTGACATCCATTTAGTGATATCGAAATACCTAATGCAACATACATTAAATCATCGTTAAACGAAAACCCATCAACATTAAAATCATATTTGTTATTACCTGCTAAAGAATAGGCATAACCAAAATCCCCATAAATTGATAAAGAATTTGAAAGTCCATAATGAATTTCCATTCCACCCAAAACATTAGGATAGGTGTTTTTGTTTTCACGAAAATCACCTAAAGGTTGGCTAAAACTTATTCCCGGTCCGGCATGTGCAACGGCCGTAATTCGTTCAGGTAAAAAGCTAAGTAATGATCTAAGGTTATAAACAATTTGAGCGTTTACACGCGTATAATTTAACTTAAACTCATTGGTAGACTGAATACCTTCAGAAGCCCTATTAAAACCAACATCTAGCTTGGCCCCTAAGCTTTCCGAAAACATATGCTGAATCCCTAAATTAACTGTTGGAAAATTTATATAATGTGTCCAATATCCAGGATTTTCGCCCGTATCAATAGGATTATTTACACCTACTGCTAATTGTAATTTCCATTTTTCTGCATTGGCCTGAGAAAAACCGTGTGTCGTAAATAAAACTATTATGATCAATAACAGTTTTCTATTTTGTTTTTTAAAATTGAACGTCATAAAATAATTATTGATTTAATTTGCACTATGTATTTTGAAGGTCTTTCATACAAAAATAAACAATTCTTTTTTGCACTTATTAAAATAAGCCTCGTTGTTATCGCCTTTTATTTTATTTATCAAAAACTGACTAACAATAAGATCTTATATTTTTCTGATTTTGTTGAAATTTTATCAAAAAATAAGGTGTTTTCACTTAAAACCGTGGCGTTTTTAATGATTTTAACTGGTTTTAACTGGTTTTTTGAGATTTTAAAATGGCAACAATTAGTATCAAGCGTGCAGAAAATAAGTTTTAAAAAATCGCTTGAACAATGTTTAGGGCCCTTAACTGTTTCGCTATTCACTCCCAACCGAATTGGAGAATATGGAGCCAAGGCCTTATACTTTAGTTCTACTTTCAGAAAACGCGTTCTTTTAATTAATGTGATAAACAATTTACTTCAAATGCTTGTTACGGTTATATTCGGCCTCATAGGAATGCTCTTGCTTTCACAAAGTCAAAACCTTCAAATTAATGGATTAAAATTTATTAAAATACTGCTCATTGGTATTTCATTTTGTACATTAATTATATTAATTATTAGAAAAACAAATATCAAGATCAGAGGATTTTCATTGGAAAGCTTAAAATTATTCTTATTTAAATTTCCTAAAAAAATTATTACACTTGGTCTGTTATTTTCATTATTTCGTTATCTCATTTTTTCATTTCAATTCTTTTATTTATTGCTGTTATTTGGAGTGGAGATCAGCTATATTGAGGCAATGAAATTTATTACAAGTATGTATTTTTTAGCTTCCATTATACCTTCTATATTTTTATTTGATGTGGTCATAAAAGGAAGTGTGGCTTTATATCTATTCTCTCTTATTGGTATTAATGAACTGGTTATTTTAAGCATTGTAACCTGCATGTGGATTTTGAATTTTGTGACTCCAAGTATAATAGGTGGTTTTTATGTATTACATTTTAAACTCCCTAAAAACAAAGACCGTTAATGACCCTAGTTATATCCATAATTACAATTATGTACTTGCTTTTAATAGCAGGATTTATCTATGGATTTGAAAAAGTAAAAGAATTCAAACTGGCCAATCTTCAATCAAAGACAACATTTTCAGTCATTATTCCCTTTAGAAATGAAGCTAAGAACCTGCCTCAACTTTTAGATTCTATCCAATCATTAAAATATCCAAAACATTTATTTGAAGTCATTTTTGTTAATGATTTTTCAGGTGACGATTCTGTTAATATTATAAATTCAAATCTTTCTAATAAACCATCAAACGGCATTCATTTTTCAATAATAAATAATATTTCAAAGACCAATTCCCCAAAAAAAGATGCCATTACTGCCGCCATCAATCTGGCAACATGTGAATGGATAATCACTACTGATGCTGATTGTATGCTTCCAGAATACTGGCTGGAAAGCTTTGATGAATTCATTCAAAAAAACACGCTAAAATGTGTGGCAGCACCAGTTACTTATAATATAGAAACCAGCTTTTTAAACAGATTTCAAATGCTTGATATATTAAGCTTACAAGGAGCTACTATAGGAGGTTTTGGAATAAAAAAACCCTTTTTATGCAATGGCGCCAATTTTGCTTACCAAAAGGAAACTTTTATAGCAGTGAACGGGTTTGACGGAAACACAAATATTGCAAGTGGTGATGATATTTTTTTACTCGAAAAAATGGTGCATCGATACCCTGACCATGTGCAATTTTTAAAATGCCAACAAGCTATTGTAATCACAAATTCAGAAAGTTCCTGGGAACAATTAATGTCTCAACGTATTCGATGGGCCGCTAAAACAAGTAGTTATAATAATCGGTTTGGGAAATTTACCGGATTTATTGTTTTACTTATGAACCTTATAGTTCTTTTAAGTTTATTAGGATCTATTTTTGGTCTTTTAAAAACAAACCTCTTACTTTATATTATTTTTATTAAATTTAATATTGATATCTTATTAATATATAAAACCGCCACTTTTTTTAATCGAAAAGAAGTATTAAGAAGTTTTTTATTGGGCTTTTTGTTATATCCTTTTTTCAGTGTTTATATTGCCTTTCTTTCTCTGTTTAAAGGTTATAAATGGAAAGAGAGAAGCTATAAAAAATAACCACTTTTCTAGGCAATTTAGGGTAGCTCCAATTTTATATATACTTTAATTTACAGATATAATTACGGGTAATTTGAATTGTGTTTTAACCTGCTGACCACGCTTTATGGCTGGAAATATTTTAGGCAAAGAGTCCAGTCCATGTAATAATAAATCTTTTATATTTGGTATTTCCTGGCTTGTTAGAGAGTCTACTTTTATATGTAACACGGATAGCTCCCCTTTTTCAGATATTTGAAACTGAAGTAATAAGGTGTCTTCAATATTTTGAGTCACTACAATAGTATCCTTTTGTAAAAAGCTCGTGATATGTGTTGTTAAAACATATTCAAAACATTGTTTTCTTTCTTGTTTCGTAATGACAGAATCGCATTCTGGAAATGAAGGATATTCATCTACTTGATTCCAATTAAAAGTTTGTAATTCCTCTTTTAAAATAGCATCAGAAGATGTTTTTTTTACATTAAAATACTCACATGACATGAGTATTAAAAACCCTAGAAAAACACAAATTTGTTTCATTAATGATAACTGAGACCGAAAAGTACAATTTTTTTATATTTTAATAACTTTTAAAATATAAAATGGAAGCGTTTTAATTAGTAATTTGTAACAATCACTCTTAACTTTAGACCAATTTAAATAGTATTTATAAATTCCTATGGACATTCTTCTGGTAATTATTTCAGCTCTATTTATTGTAGTAGGTTTGTTTGGCAGTGTATTGCCCATAATTCCAGGCCCTCCATTAAGCTGGTTGGGTTTGTTAATCTTGCATCTCACAAAGGCCGTTCAAATGAGCAGCAGCTTATTAGTTATAACTGGAATTATTGCTACTATAATATTTATTATGGATTATATGATCCCTGCCATGGGAGCCAAAAAATTTGGTGGTAGCAGATCTGGTATGATAGGAACCACCATTGGCCTGGTAGTTGGTTTGTTAAGTCCTATTCCTGGCGGTATTATTATAGGTCCCTTTTTAGGTGCTTTTATTGGGGAAATGTTAAATAAAAATAATTCAAAAACCGCCTTTAAGGCCGCTATTGGTTCCTTTATAGGATTTTTAGCCAGCACCTTTATTAAATTTATTGTTTCTGTAATTTACTTAGGAATTTATATCAGTGCACTTTGGCAATATAGACACGAGTTGTTTACTTTTTAAAAATAAGCGACCCCATGGGTCTCTCACCTCCATGGGGTCAATGTAAATTGCTATTTTGTCAACAATAAATTGAGGGATTAATTAATTTGAAGAGTTGACAATACAAATTTATAAAGATACATTTAAACTGAGGTGCGGCAAAACCGTAAACCAATGAAATCAGCTATATTTTTGTGTAATTTGTGTTAAATAATTTATTTAAAGTGATGAAAAAATTGCTTTTAAAAAATGCATTTACAATATAAAACCTCTTTTTCTGGCCTCATTAATAAGGGTCTCATCCTGACCATCATCCACTAAGAAAATTTCCTTTAAATGCTTTTTACGCTTTTCAATTGCGCTTAATGAAATATCTAAATGAGAGGCAAGACTCTTGTTTTTGGCTCCTTGTGACAATAAATACAGGATCTTTCTGTTTTTATCATCAATAACAATATCACTTTCATTAGTTTTTCTTAAGTGGCTATTAACAGTCCCACTGTAAAATGGAGGATTATGAAGCACTGCCTGAAATGCACTTGCCAGTTCGCTTGAAGTTAAATCACTTTTAATTAAAAACCCTTCTGGATCTATCGTTTTTACTATGTTATGAATCCGGTATGATTCATCAAACATGGTTAAAATGATGATTTTTGCTTTAGGTAAAATTTTACGTGCATAAATAGCTAAATCTTCTCCGGAATTCATCACACCATCTCTAGAAGGCGGCAAACTTATGTCGACAAACAGCACCTGATACGGCCTTTCTGTCTTCACCGATTTATTCATAAAAGCAACAGCTTCATCACAGTTATTAGCTATGTTAATATCTAAAATCTGACTGTCCTTTTTTGTAAATTGAAGCGTATTTTGATATCCTTCAATAATCATAGGATGATCATCAATCATCAATATTCTTATAGTTTCAGTCATACCATTTAAAGTTAAATTGGAACTTGTATCTCTACCGTTGTTCCTTCTCCTTTTTTAGAATTAATCCTTATTTCTCCATTTATTTCATTAACTCTTGAGTTAATGTTTTTTAAGCCAATTCCTGATTTAGCTTTGTTGACATCAAATCCAGAACCGTCATCTGTTATACTTAATAAAATTACATTATTTTTTAAACGAATCCCAATCTTTATAAAAGTAGCATTGGCATGTTTATAAATATTATGCAAGGATTCTTGTATGATTCTATATAAATGTATTTTCTTTTTATTGGAAATATCTTCCCAATTAATGGCATCATCATGATTAAACTCATAATTTAATTTATA
>DATCZQ010000121.1:0-17344 GCA_036525815.1 Yeosuana sp.
CTTCGGTTTGAATTATTGTGAAGTGCTCTTGCAACTAAATCTTTCCTGTTCCGTTTTCTCCCAAAATAAGCACGTTAGCATCTGTAGGCCCCAGTTTTTTTATTTTTATAAAAACATCAGCCATCTCCTCACTTTCACCAATAATAAAGTCGTCTCCAGTGGCAGTTTGGGGAGTTTTGTCTTTGGTTTTAGATTTTATAGCAGTTTCCACAGCTTCTATAATCTTTTTATTTTTCCATGGTTTAACTATAAAATCCGAAGCCCCTTCTTTTAAACTTTTTATGGCTAGATCTATATCTGCATACGCAGTCATTAATACTACAGCAGCCTGAGGTCTTAATTTTTTAATTTTATTCAACCAAAAAATACCTTCATTACCTGTGTTAACGAGGGCATTGAAATTCATGTCTAAAAAAATTAAATCAAATGCTTTTTCCTTTATTAGATTTGGAATGTTATTGGGATTATTTTCAAGAATGACTGTTTTGACCAATGGTTTCAATAACAACTGGAAAGCAGTTAAGACATCTTTGTCGTCGTCTATTATAAGTATGGTGGCATCCTTGACTCTCACTATACAATAATACGATTTTATTGGCAACTGAAAAAAACAAAGAGAAAAAGCGAAAGTGTTCATTTTCGAACAACTCATGTATCATAACCGCACAGTCCATAAAATATCCAATTTAATAAGAGCCTGAAAATTAGCGCTTTATGTTTTTGGCACAGAATTGATTATTAAATACGTGAACTTAAATTAATTATCATGAAAAATTTATTATTTGTATTTACACTATTTGTAGCTTGTTCAATTTTTGGTCAAAACAAAAGAACAATCAAGGTGACTGTTCCGAATAAAACAGATGAAGTCTTCATTACTGGAAATCAAAAAGCATTTGGAGATTGGAAACCTGATGTAGTAAAAATGAACAAGGAATCTGAATTTGTCAGATCTATCGACGTTGAGATAACTTATCCAGCCGAATTTAAATTTACTAAAGGCGACTGGAACAGCGAAGGTATTGTGAAGCAATTTAACGACAACCCTAATCTTAAAATCGAGAATGAAACAGATACAAGTGATTTTGTGATTAAGACCTGGTCTGATCATATCGATGCGCAAAAGTTAGGCTTGAATTATGACATTCAGTATCTCGATTCGAAGTATATGAATGCAAGAAGAATGCTTAAAATAGCTTTACCTATGAATTATGATTCTGCTAAAGTTTATCCTGTTATTTATGTCACCGATGCGCAGAGCGCCAATTTTCAGGTGACGAAAAGCTATGTTAATGCCTTATCCCAAGCGCAATTCAATATGATTCCGGAGTGCATCGTTGTTGGCATTAATCAAATGCAAAGAAATGATGATTTTTATGGAACAGGCAGCGGAAAATACTTTACGAAGTTTTTGATTGAAGAAGTAGTCCCTTATATCGATAAAGAATACAAGACGTCTGGATTCAATGCTTTGGTTGGACATTCTAATGGCGCAGAATACAACCATGAAATTATGATGAATGAGAACAACCCATTTAGAGGATTTATAAGCATGTCGACTGCGTTGAGAGAGAATGCCAACGAAGCGCTGAGTACTTTCTTAAATAATTACACCGGTAAAAATATTTACTATTATTTAGCAAACTCAACACTTGATGCACCAAGCAGAACAGCTTTCGGAAACGAATTAGAGCAAATTTGCTTAAACAACCCAAATGAGCATTTCAAATTTGTTAAAAACACAGTGGATGGTGATCATCAAGCCATTGTTATTAACTCATTATTAGATGGCTTAAAATACATCTTTCAAGATTATTCAGCAGGAAAGGTGTATCCTACTATTATGGATTTCGATAATAATTATTTGTCCAATGTAAGAGAGAATTATGGGATTGATGCCATTCTAACAATGGAAATGATTGGTGGATATTGGGAAACCATTGTGCGTAAGAAAAGTAAGTCAGAATGGCAATATTATTTGAGTTTTATTGAAGAAAATGGATTATGGTTTGGTAAAGGATTCGACTATGTAAACATTGCGAATGGATATTATGCCATGGATATGTATTCCGAAACCATCGAAGCCTATAATAATGCTATCAAGGATATTGATAACTGTGAAGATATTGTGTTTTATGCCAATATTGAACGACCAATAACCTCTTACATAAAAGAAGGAAAAACAAAGGAATGCATCTCATTTATTGAAAGTGCAAGATCTGTATTACCTAAGGAATACCATCTTGGGATGACCTATCATATTGCGAAAGTTTCTCTAGAACACAAGACAGAAATAGAAAAAGGCAAAAAAGCCTTAGCCTATTGTAAGGAGAATTTTAAAAAGAACAGGTTTTTCAATCTGGAAACCTTAGCAGAGTTGGAAGCCATTAAATAAAAATAAAAGTATAACTAAAAAATAAATCAAAATGAAAACTATACTAACAACTGTCATCATAGCAATCTTTGCAACCATTAGTACCTATGCTCAATATTCTAAAATAGAAAATATAAGCATAGAATCTAAAGAACTGAATCAGACCCGTGAAATCATGGTGTATACTCCCATAGGTTATGATAATGAATATGCATTGTATAACGTCATTTACGTGTTTGATGCTCAAAACAGAGAACTTTTTGATTATGTGACTTCTGTAGCTAATATCTCTAAAGAGGCAGGGCAAGGCCTTATCGTGGTAGGAATTAAAGCCACAACTATTTTTGAAGAGGTTAATGGAAAGAAAACCTGGTTATATGCTCGAAATAGTGATTTATTACCGGAAGACACTAAACGATTAGGAGGACGAAAAGGGAACTTAAATAATTTCTTGGCTTACGTGAAACATGAAGTCATTCCATATGTAGAAGCAAATTACAGAACATTACCTGGAAAAACGGCTATAGGCCATTCCTTAAGTGCTTCGTTTGTGGTATATGCGCTGACTCAGTATCCTGACATGTTTGATAATTATGTGGCTGTTTCTCCCAATCTTGAGTATGATGATGAGTTTTTATTGAACAAGTTGAGAACAGTAGACACCCAAACTTTTTCGACCAAAAAATATTTGTACATGAGTCATGCAGATGAAGCTAACTGGGGTTGGGGACCATCAAACAAAGCGGCTTATGCCTTGTTAAACGATACACTTCAGTCCGATACATTTCAGGTGAAGATTGAAGAATATCCAAATGAAGGACACATGTCCAGTTACATCCCAGCGGTCCGTTCTGCTATGAAAACTTATCTAAAAGAAATAAGACCTTCATGGAAAGACATTCGCTCAGAAGAAACCTACGAGGTTACCTTCCAGGTTAAGGTACTGAATGAAAACGATGAAGTTTACATTTTCGGGAACCAGGAAAGTCTGGCCAATTGGCAGAAGGACAAAATTAAAATGCATAAAACCAGTCCCTTAGAGCGAGAAATTACCTTAGAAGTTCAAAATCATGTGGAAGTTCAATTTTCTAATGATGGAGAATCTTTAGCCTGGATTTCTATAGGCGACATGGGAAGAAGCACTCATCCTATGATGATCAAGCCTAAAGTGGGAGCAGTCTATAGCTTTGAAATTGATGAAAATAAGCCCTTCTAATTAAATTATATATTTGTTACCAATGGGCGCGACTCCTTAAAATTCGATAAAAAAGTAAAATAACTTTTACTAACACTGTATAAAATTGCTTATTATGAAACAAACTATATTTCTTTTTACACTGCTTCTGTTACATTCTATGTATTCTTTTTCGCAAGAATTAGGATCTAAAACGCTAGAAGAGATTCGTCTAAAACAGATTGAAAATATCAAAAATCCTGAATTATGGGATATGGAGCGAATGAAAGATGTAGATATTGAACCAATAAAAGAGCTTGAACCTATTAGGTTTGGCGCTTTCCCCGTACCTACCTACAATAGTCTCTTTGGCTTTAACTACAGAGGAGGTGGGGCAGTTGATAATCGAATGGCTCGATCTTTACCGGATTATAGGATTACCGTGGAAGATAAAGAAATTGTCTTTTGCAGTTTTCATATAGGCAACAGTCCATTATATGAAGAAGAAAAACGAAATAAGGCATTTTTTACCGTTATTTCAGTAATAGATAGTGTTGATGCTGATAATTTCGCTATGGGTACATCCAGATTCCTTTCAAGAAATCACCCAGATTATGGTGGCGAGGGGTCGTTTATCACGAAAGAAAACAAGGTCGATTTTGTTGCTTTTATAACACCTGATAAAGGGAGCTTTGCAATCGTGAACATGAGGCTTTTTCATCTGGAGCACGGAAATATTATTTTAGTCACTCCTCAAAAAGATGGTTCTTTTAGGTCTCTCCAGATAGAGGGCTCAGTACCTCCTGCAGAAGGTAGTTTTGAGTATATAAAAAGAAATGTGTTGCAAAGAGAAGAAGTAATTAAGTTTTTTACTGCGAAAGGCGTAATATAAAACGGATTACAACAATATAAATGGTAAATGGCTTCCTTTTGTCAACCCCATCAGCATATACTAGAAGTTAGATAAAAAATAAATTTAAAGTAATACCTATGATTAAAAAACTGTTTACATACCCCATGACTTATACCATAGCTCTCTTAATAGTGTATTCAGTATATGATTATTTTGAACACATTGGTCGAAGTGGTTCTACTTTTGAAGAACATCCAATGTATTGGTTATTGTTTAGTTCTGCGGCGGTGTTATCCTTTATTCTTGTTGTTATGTTGGTAAAAAAGGTTATAGAAGAGATGACTAATCAAAAAACATTAGCCATAGAAGTCCTGTCTATTGGAATATGGTTGGCATTATATATAGCGTTTATTGGCCCATTGATTGATAAGTTTTTTTGGCCCTATGATGATTTGTATTTTAGCTTCAGTTTTGGTCTATTCTTTATCATTCTAACAGCTTATTTCATTATTAGAATGATTATAAACCTCATCACTGGTAAAAAAGTTCTTTATTCAAAATAATTGTTGGCTGCAATAATTATAAAAATTATTTAAACGTTTATAAACAATAACTCTTAAAATTTTAAACAAGTGAAAAAAGCATTCATTCTAGTCATTTTAGGCCTTATAATGATAGTTGCCGCATGCCAGAATCAAAAAAAAGATTCGCAGGAGAGCAGTAAAAACTTAAAATCAGAGAATCAATTTGACCTTCCTGACAGTTTATCATCGAGGAGAATATCTTTCGTCTTAAATCTAAAACAACGTGTTGCCGAAAAAACGTGGCCTGGCTTTGGTGAAAAACATACTGAAGGAACATTAATATACTTTAATGTTGATAAATCTGAAGTATTCTTTCCTAATGCACAGGTAATTAAAACTCTGGATGACTACGACCAATATGGTAAAAATTATTTGTTGACTTCAAGAACAGACAGTATTCCCTATCATATGGAAAACATGTTGAGTTTTGATAAAGCAGATGCATCTCGGTTTTTCTATGATAGTCCAGTGGAACAATATTCTTCAGTCGAAGAAATTGGGAACTACATTCCATCTGTGGAAAGCACAGAAATGTGGTCGACAATGGTTATACATGAAATGTTTCACCACTATCAGCTCAATAATGAAAACTATAGAGCATATGCTAAATCACCTATTAGTAGTTTAGCCTTTAATCCCAATAATATAATTTCTTTATGTAAAGAGGATCAAAACTTCTTGCCAAGAATCCAAAATGAAAATGAATACCTTATGCAGGCCCTTTTGGAAGAAAATACAAGTATTCGTGACGAATTGATTTCTAAATACTTAAATGCCCGTGAAAGTCGTATACAATTGTATAGCGAAGCGTATCCAGATTTAGAGCAAGTAGAGAATTTTTATGTGATACAGGAAGGATCAGCCAGATATATTGAGTATGAGAGCATGCTAATTCTATCAGATTATGCCAATAATTCTAATTCACCTGTAATTTCGAATGACCCCATGTTTAAATCGTATTCAGAATTTAAAGAGGTCGACCTTAATCATAAGGCATTCGACTACCTTACCTACGCAAGTCCTTCAACTTATTATTATGCTATTGGCTTTAATATGATGCGTATTTTAGATGAATTAAAGGTTGAATATAAATCAAAATTGCTGAACAATCCAGACATAGGTTTGCATAGATATTTAGAAGATTACATTAATAGGTTAACTGATAAAGGTAAAATTAAAAACGATTAAGAAAAACGGAAATCCATCTTTATTCCAAACACTGCAATACTTGAGTAAGTTTTGTAAATTAACCAAAAATTTAAAATTACAGACCACAAATGGTTGAAATAAGCAACATAGAAAAATTCTACAAGACAGACGACATCCAGACACTTGCCTTAAACAAATTTTCAATGAAGGTTAAAGAAGGTGAGTTTGTTGCGATTATGGGACCATCTGGTTGTGGCAAAACAACCCTTCTAAATATCATTGGCTTAGTGGATAATGCAGATGCTGGCAGTTATTTATTAAATGGTAAAGAGGTATCGCATTTAAACGAAAGAAAACGGTCTAAATTCAGAAAGCAAAACATAGGCTTTGTATTTCAAAGTTTTAACCTTATCGACAATCGAACGGTTTTTGAAAATGTAGAATTACCCTTAATCTATAATAATGTCAAACAATCTGAGCGCAAAGAAAAGGTAGAGTCCTTGCTGAAAAAGATGCAAATTATGCACCGGCGAAACCACTTTCCTCAACAATTATCTGGAGGTCAACAACAACGGGTTGCTATTGCAAGGGCTGTAGTAAATAATCCTAAAATTATCCTTGCAGACGAACCTACAGGAAACCTCGATTCTACAAATGGTAACGAGGTTATGGATTTGTTATCCGATTTAAACGATAACGGAACGACCATAATCATGGTTACTCATAGTGAACATGATGCGAAGTACAGCCATCGAATTATCAGAATGCTCGATGGCCAAAAAGTGAGCGAAAATATGTTGAAAATTTAAAGCCTATTCCTATTAAACCATGATGTTCACCAACTTTTTAAAGATAGCATGGAGAAACTTGATTAACAATAAGTTGTTCTCAGTCATCAATATCATTGGCATTATGGTTGGGTTTAGTTTTTCTCTCCTTATTGGTCTCATAATTTATTATGAATCAACTTTTGAGTATTTCCATAAAGATAAAGATCTTATCTACAGAGTTGTTTCAGAAACCAAGTCACCCACCGAAACATTCTTTTACTCAGGTGCAACATTAGCCTTAAAAGATGCTATAATAAACAATTCAAACTTTGAGCAGGTAGGTAGTATTTTTATGTCGCAACCTAACAACGTAACCGTAAAAAAAACAGAGAAAACATTTAACACGCCAAAGTATGTTGTCTTTGCAGAACAAGATTACTTTAAAATTTTTAACTACACGTTTTTGGCAGGCAATGCGATAAATCCATTAGAAAATGAATCTCATGTTGTTTTAACTGAAAAAAGTGCTAAAAGGTATTTTCCAGATCTGGCTTTAAATGAAATTATAGGGGAAACCTTAACTTATGATTCATTAGAAGTAACAATTACGGGAATTGTAGAAGATCTTCCAAAACGAACAGACCTTGTTTTTCAAGAGTTTATTTCATGGCCAACCATTCTTAAATCTCGGAATAGAAAGCTCGTTGAAGAAAAAAACTGGAACCTTACTACTTCAGATTTTCAATTGTTTGTAAAGCTTACACCAAATGCTGACCTTGAAGATATTCAAAAATTATTTGATCGACTAACTCGTGAAAATAGAAATAATCTTGTTATAGAAAATAGTATTACAAACTCTATAAGGCTTCAGCCTTTGTTAGATATGCACTTTAATGAATTATATCAAATCCATAATTGGCAAGATAAGCGTGCAAATAAATCATTATTGAAGAATTTTGGACTAATAGCACTGTTTCTATTGTTGTTAGGATGTGCAAATTTTATTAATCTGACTACCGCTCAGGCAACACAACGCGCAAAAGAAATTGGAATCCTTAAAATATTGGGTTGCAGCAAACAACAATTGATTACACAATTTATGGCAGAGACGTTTTTGTTAGTCCTTGTTTCAGCTGTGATTTCTGTTGCCTTAATGGATACCTTATTAATTGTTTTTGCAGATTTTGTTCCTGAAGGGTTAACAATAGACTTTCTTTTTCATCCTGAAATCTTAATTTGTATTTTTATTTTGATTGTTTGTATAACATTGCTTTCAGGGTTTTATCCAGCATTTGTGTTATCGAAATATAAACCTGTAAAAATTTTAAAGAACAACTTTTTAGTTGGCAATAAAAAAGCAATCCCTAGAAAAATCTTAACAGTAATTCAATTCGGCATTGCACAGGTTTTTATAATTGGTGCATTGTTGGTTAATAGTCAGATTAATTTCATGCTTACAAAGGATATGGGATTTAATAAAGAGACTACAGTATCTGTTTACCAACCCTTAATTGCAAGAAATTTAAATAATTTAAAATCTCTGGCCAGCAAAATAAAAGAAGTTGAGGCTGTGGAAACATTGACAATGTGTTTTAACCCACCAGCCTCTAATAATGTATTTTTTAGTGATTTTACACGCAAAACAGATTCAGCTGATATAACTAAGCAGATGCGATTTCTTTTTGGAGATATAAATTATTTGAATGCATTTGATATTGACTTAATAGCAGGTAGAGAAAGAAAACATGACACTGTTAAAGAAGTGGTAATTAATGAAACAGCTTTAAAAACATTAGGTTTTAATAAACCTGAGGATGCCATAAATGAAAAGGTTATTCTTTATCCCGACACCATAAAAATAGTTGGTGTTATGAAGGATTTTCACCAGAATTCTCTTCATAATCCAATAGAACCCCTTGTTCTACGAGGTGATTGGTATAATGCTAAGTTTAGTCAGTTTCAAATGATCAGTATGAAGGTAAAGCCGCTTTCAGGAGGAAGGATTAGTGAAGTTATAAATGAAATAGAAAACAGGTACAAAGAAGTCTATCCAAATACAGAAATGAAGTTAGAATTCATGAATGAGACTGTTAAGGATTTTTATGGTAGAGAACAGAAAATATCCAAGCTATTAAAATGGGCATCAGGCTTGTCTATCTTAATTAGTTGCTTAGGACTATTAGGCTTGGTTATTTACACTACCAATATGCGTGTAAAAGAAATTGGAATACGAAAAGTGGTTGGAGCATCGGTTTTAGAAATTTATATGTTGCTTTGTAAAGAATTTATAATCCTCGTTGGCATAGCATTTATTGTTGCTTCACCTATTGCGTATTACCTAGTTAATCAATGGTTAAATTTATTTACATATAAAGTTTCTTTGAGTATTTCAAATTTCTTAATTGGTGGCTTAATTATGATATTATTTTCATTTGTGGTTATGAGTATAACAACTCTGAAAAGGGCGAACTCTAATCCAGTTAATTCATTGAATTTTGATTAAATGGGTTTATTGATACTTATTTTTTGATTTTAATTATACCAAATTTGTACTTTTTATTTGCCGGGCCAATTAAAGTAGTTTAATTTACTGCTTGCATCGGAAAGTCCTCTCTTGATTCCTTTTCAGAAATAAAAGATTTATTATCTTGGACGCTATAGTGTGGATTTACGTAATACGTATATCCAATTGTTGTGCTTCATTATCAGAAACCGGTAACCAATGATAAAATTCTTTAGAAAAATTCGCCAAAACTTGCTTATGGAAAACAAAACGGGGAAGTATTTTAAATACGCAATTGGAGAAATAGTTCTCGTTGTTATCGGAATTTTGATTGCTTTACAGATAAATAACTGGAATGGCAGAAGGCACGAACAAAAATCATTAGAAAAGGATCTAGATATTCTAATGTATGAAATGTCCGTTGTTTTTCAACAAAGAAAAAATTACGGTCAAATAAGGTTGCATGATTTCATTAAAATTTCCAATGAATTTCCTTACAAAGATGATGATGACTTTATGAATGTTGATATTCCTTATATTGGTAGGCTTTGGATGCATCAATATCATGAAGAAAATATGGTAAACTTAATCGACCTTAATAAATTAAGCAAATTTCACCCTGACATTAAAGAGAATATTCGTCAATTGAAAGAAGACAGTAGATTAACTATTAACCGCCAAAATGACAACTATTTATATAGGGAAACCTTTAATAAAAATCATTTGATAGAAAATTCGAGTTGGTATGATAATTATGTGAAAAATAATTTTCAAATTACTAAGGAAATAAACCATCAACTTAATAAATCAGCATTTCACAAAAATGCTTTGGTGCAATTTAAACAAGATTTAATAGACAATTCTAACGGTCTATTCAACACGTCAAAATTAGAACTAGACATATTGACTTCATTCCATATAAAAACAAAGGGAATTAATCATTCTGAACTTGATTCATTATATAAAAAATTAAAGTTAAAAAAACTCATTCCAATAAAATGTAGTGAGCAATTGCAGAAACCAGATGATTTAATCGCTTATATTTATTTGAGAAATAATACACCTAATACTATTATTATCAATGGTCTTGATCAAGAAAGTAAAAAGATTAGAACCATTTCACTGCCATCACTTAAGTCAATTCTCATACCCTACTTATTCATTGATTTAAACACATCAAGTGAAAATAACATAGTAGGAATTGAAGTAATAAAAAATGAAAATTGTTCAGAGAAATATTTAGTTTCTTCATTTTCTTATATTATCATTGAATAAGCTTTTTTAATGGGTGTAATTAAAATGTGTTGTAGATGAAGTTCGGAAATTGGTGAAAAATAGCGAAAGCACAACAACGTGCATAATTAATTGCTTTGGCAAGTATTTGTTTACTAAATTAGTTGCTACACATGCAACTAATCATACACCAAACCTTATGTGTAATATCCCAATCTGACCGAAAACCGAATTAATTCAACCGAGAAAAACACTCACAATATAATTGTTGGGACTTTATCATTTATTGCAAGTGGGTTTTTTATTTGGCTATTTCACATTATTATTATGGCCAAGGTAGCATAGCTACCGTTAGATGTTAAATTTATTAGATTGGGAGTTCAAAAATCAGAATCAAATTGCTTTTAGCACCTGTTAGGGCATGTACAAGGCTTGAGCCTGTCAGTTGGAGCTGTATTATATAAAAACGCCACAAGCAATTTGGTTTAGCAGGGCGTTAGAGCAGATTTCATTTGTGGGGTGGGAGTGCGAAGCACGTAGCAACACAAGTCAGCTTCAGCTGAATGTGCTCTAACGTTTAGTATAGGAATAGTAGCCGATTGCGGACTTTAAACTTGTCAAGTTACAAGAACGTTGAAGCGGGCTACAACCCTTGAATTTACAACTATTTCAGCTATTATTTTTATACATTGTTAGCGGTTGTTTAATTGGTGGGTTTACTATTTTTCCAACCAGATTCTAATTGTTGAGATAGCAACTCAACAGTTTTTGAATATTCTGCTTCCAGAGCCAAATTCTTATTTTCTTGAGGATCTATAAAATGATCAAATAATTCTCTTCCAATAAGTTCGCCTCTAACCTGATCATCTTTATTCCACAAGTACCATTCAACATAACGGTACTGATCGGTGCGAATGGTATAGCCCATACGCTCAGTGTGATCGCCATCTTCAGGTGCAAATCTTCCTAAAAGGTATTGGCTAAAAGCAGCTGTTTTCCATTCTTTATCTGGGTTTTTCAAGAGCGGTGTTAGGCTGGTGCCTTGAAGGTGTTCGGGAACACTAAAACCTGTCATTTCGCATAGTGTAGGGTAGATGTCTACAAATTCGGTAAGCGCGTTGCTCATAGCTCCTTTAGATTTAACGTTGGTACCACTAATTATTAAAGGCACTCTTGTATCTATTTCGTAATTCGACATTTTCCCCCAGCTATTGTGGTCGCCTAATTTCCAACCATGATCGCCCCAAAGCACAATAATGGTGTTTTCTGCTAATCCAAGTCGTTCAAGTTCTGCCATGAGTCTTCCAACTTGTGCATCTATGTACGAAACACTGGCATAATAGCCATGTTTCATCTCTCTTTGCCTCGACTCTGGCCATGGTTCGTCAGCAGGAAAAGGCAAGTCCTCACTGCCGGTATACCATCTCAATTCCTGATCGCCATGCACAGAATACGCTGGACTTCCTTCTGGAATGTATTGATTTTCGGCCAATGGAATAGAATCTCTATCGTACAAATCCCAATATTTTTTGGGTGCATTAAAAGGAAGGTGTGGGCGGTAATAGCCAACTGATAAAAAGAAAGGCCTGTTGTTGGCTTTTAGTTTTTGGAGCGTTTTAATTGCTCTAGTAGTTTGGGCTCCATCAAAATAAGCATCGTCATCTACATCAACATTTTCTGTAGAATGTGCTTTGGTGTAATAATACCCGAATGGGTCTGGACTCTTGCCAGCCACTTTCATCTTTTCAATTTTCGCATTTTGGATGGCAAGATTTTCCTCGCCTGCATACACCGCATCAGGATCGAAAGGGAATTCTTTCAATAATATTTTCTCCGTCCAAGATAAAGAGTCTGTACCGCTATTGTGATACGTTTTCCCTAATCCAATAGAAGTATATCCATTCTCTTTAAAAAACTGAGGTAAGGTAACCACATCTGGTAGCGTGTTTCTAAACTCCTGATTTAAGTCCCAAACTTTTAATGTATCTGGTCTAAGTCCTGTGAGCAAACTAGCCCGCGATGGGTTGCAAACTGCCTGTTGACAATATGTTCGGTTGAAAGTAACACCTTGCTTTGCGAGCTTATCAATATTGGGTGTTTTGATTATCGTATTTCCATAGCAGCCCAATTCTGG
This sequence comes from Yeosuana sp., assembly GCA_036525815.1. Classification (GTDB taxonomy): domain Bacteria; phylum Bacteroidota; class Bacteroidia; order Flavobacteriales; family Flavobacteriaceae; genus Yeosuana. Next base: position 12,775 of record DATCZQ010000121.1, read on the forward strand.
TCTTAGGTCATCTACTGGAATAAACAAAATGTTTGGCTTGGCTGGAGTAATTTCAACTTCTTTTTTATCGGATTTACAAGCGTAAAAACAAACACTCAAAAGAGAGATAAAAAGAAGAAATGTGTAGTCATTAAAGGTTCTCATAGTTTGAATATTGTGATTTGGTTAATAATCGCTAACGACCTGCTAAAGGCAGTTCTGATTTGCGAATGAAAAGATAATAAATTTAAGCAACAATGATTTGAGAAACTGGACGATGTTATTATTTAGGTCTCAAATCCTTGGTTATGGCCAAGGTAGGGTAGCTACGGTTAGTTATTAAATTTATTAGATTGGGAGTTCAAAAAGCAGAATCAAATTGCTTTTAGCACCTGTTATGGCAGGTAAAAGGCTTGAGCCTGTCAGCTGGAGCTGTATTTCATATATAAGCCACAAGCAATTTGGCTTAGCAGGTCGTTAGAGTACGAAAAGTTGCAGTTTTGTAATCGTAATTTTCCGATGTTTAAATTTAAGTTTTTTTATGTTTTAGAAACTTTCCTGTTATTGAAATAAGCAATTTTTTATACCCATTGTTAGCAATAGTTTTTATTTTTCAATGAACAAATATTCTGCATACCTCAAACCAGTTACAATTAAGTTATTTCGATCTATAGAATTCTCTGTAAATTCATTCAATAGTGTTTTATTTATTTTTCTACCTTTAATCATAACCCATTCAGGATTATTCAACACACTCAAATCTTCAAGAGGGTTTTTAGATGTCAATATAAAATTTGCCAATTTACCTTTCTCAATCGATCCAACTTGTTCCAGTTCTTTATGTGTTTTGGATGGATTAATTGTTGCAGTTTTTAATACGTCATAGTTACTTAATCCTGCTTCTTTGTATAATGCAAGTTCCTGGTGAATAGAATACCCAGGCGATGTTATACCTATTCCAGCATCTGTTCCACAAATTATATGTACTCCAGCATCGTTCATTCTTTTTATTATATATAAATGAAATTGATGCTGCTTATAAATCGATGCTTTTATTGAGTTATTATTTTCTTTTTCGTTTGCCCATCTATCGAATTGGGCTTTACTATCTACTTTTTGAATTAGTGGATTTATATATTGCACAGGCTCAGATATCAAAACATTCTCACCTAGATCAAGCATTTCAAAAATCTTGTAATAACCTGTTAATGTTGGGCAAAATGATTTTTGGGTACTAACAAATTTTTGAACTATCATATTAAGTTTTAAACTATCAAGTTTGTATTCGAGGGCTTGTTGAACAATTTCTTCTGCATGTTCAATACTCGCTATTTGAGGATGAAACTGATTTAAATAAGGTATTTCTCGACTAGGATGAGCTGTAATGGAAATATTGGAAACAATCGATTGCTCTATAATAGCATTTTCAATGTTTTCTGGCAAACCGGCATAGGTTTTTATAAAATCGAAACCTCGTTTTTTATATGATATAACTAATTGTTTGGCTTCTTCTGGTGTGCTAATTTGCACTTTGTCATCTCCAAAGTCATTTTTACCCGTTAGTTTTGGGCTTGAAGTAAAAAATATCGGACCAATAATATTTTCATCGTTTATTGCTTTTTTTATTCTTAAATGCATTGGATATCCCCATAAATTTCTAATTGTGGTAATACCATTGGCAAGATAGAGCCCAAGTTCTTGTTTGTCCCATAGGTGCATATGCATATCCATTAATCCTGGAGAAAGAAATTTGTTTTTACCATCTATGATTTCGATGTCATCTAAAACAATTGAATCTGCAATATTTTCAATAATTCCATTTTTTACCCATACTGTTTTATGTGCCAATATTGTGTCTTTTGACATCGGTACAATATTAATATTAGTTATTAGGTAGGAGGTTTTATTTAAACTAGGGTTATTTTTAATCTTGAGATATGCTGTATTAGATAAATCAACTATTACGAAAACAGTAACTACAATAGTTAATGTTAATAATAACGCTGAAATTATTTTTATTACTCTTTTTAGGTATTTCATTTTTGTAATTATTACTAACGTTTATGTATATGGAAAGTTGCGCGTTTGTGAGCGAAGATTTTCCGTAGGAAAATCGGATGCAAGCAAACAAAGCAACGACCAAACGGTTGAACTAAAATAAGCAATGTTTTTTACAAGGTGTTAGCAGCAGTATTTTATTTTATTAGAGCAAGAATTGAGCGTTCTGTTTATCAGTCCGACGTTGTGAAGTAGGCGAGCGACGCAGATTGCGACGGCATAAAATTTGGCTGACGAGCAACAAGTCCGATGTCAAACTTGCGTCTTATCTCCCATAAGAATTAAACTTTACTAAACTTCAAAATAAAAACAGGCCAATAAGACCTATTGTTGCGTGTCCATAAAAAACTACTAACAAAAGAAAGAGGTTAATTATTAGAATAACTGTTTTAAAAACACGAGTAAATTTAGTCTGAGATTCTGATAGTTTATTATTCAATAATTGATTCAAATGGATTTCATCAGATTTTTTTAAATAATATTTAATCTCAGATTCATCAAACCCATTTGCACCCATTTTTTTGATTATTGCTTCTTTGGATAATCCTTTTGCTCTTAATGATATGCTGTAGTCGAGTTTATTCACTTTTTGTAATAATTGCTGCTAACAACTGGATATAGTTATTAACTATATCCACACTATATTCTCAAATATACTAAGCACATTAACGCTATTCTATGACAAATGTTAGGTTTTGAAAACCAACCACCTGACTTACAATACCATAAGTAATCTAAGGAAGAATGTTACGGAATACCATATTGACTGAGATAGAATGAATGTGTTGGAAAGTTAGATAGTAATGCTTATGATTATATTCAACAAAAACAACTATTTGAGATTACAGTATGATTTAGACGGGATAGGGTCAGATCCCTATAAACCTTTCAAATGTTACATCGCATCTTAGCAAATATTGTACTCGGTGCTGGAAATGGGGTGGGGGGTATAAAACAGTTGAACTGCTTAATTGTAGTTATAAAAGAATGATATTTCTCATATTTCAAGAAATAAAAGACTGCTTACTTTGTACTGTATATTAATGATAACCCTCTATTAATTAATAGCTGTAAAGAGAATTGTTCTACTTAGAATGGTTCTCTTTTTTTATGCTCGACACTTGTGATTCAAAACCTAACAAAAGTCATTTTTTAATCATTACAAAAAACCTTCCTTTGTAGTGTTATTCACTGTGGTTGGTTAATGACTATAAAGGGAATTGTTCTGCTTAGAATGATTCTCTTTTTTTATGCTCTATACTTACAATTCATAACCTAACATTTGTCACCTTTTTATTGTAAGTATTGTTTTACAATTCTTCCATTAATGGGTTGTTCATCTCTATAATTGTTTAGAGGCATTAATTTTTGTAATTGTTTTACTTGGTCTACTGAAATGGTAATAGGTGTCTTATAAACAAACCAAGTTACATTCTGGGTGCAAGGAGGTGTTGTCAATGAACCACTATAAGTGTAATATCCCTTATCTTTAGGTAAATTTTTATTAAGATCAAAATCAGTATCAATCAGTTTTGCCTCTCCGCTCATAATAGGTAGATATTTTTCTAAAAAAGTAAAGGGTTCGCTACTCTCCCCTTCTTTTGCCATAATTGCCAAAACTACAATTTTATTATCCTTACTAATATGTACTAAATGCATCTCCAATGGATAGCGAATTCCATTTATTGTATGTTCTGATGGTTCATGAAAGTGAATTTGTTTTAATTCGTAGTTATCATCATTCAAGATAATAAAATCACCCTTTTCAAAATTATACTGAATTGAGTGACCATTATTGGTTACTTCATGAATTTTAACATTGGCTGAATAGTGAGTATCTATTGGTATTAACGAAGCATCATCTATCACATTCACATCGATAATGTTGATAGGCGATTGTCGTTTTCCGTCGCAGTCACTTTCTTTTTCAATTTCGACCCAATGCTCTGGTCCTGTCTCGCCTTCATACGTCCAATGCTTATTCTCTTTTTGATGGACTATTTCATGTTTCTCTTCATTTACAGTAGAATCAATGTCCTTGTTTTCTTTTCTGTTCTTGCAAGAAAATACGGCAAGAGTAATTAAAATTAAAAAGGGTAATTTATTTTTCATTTTATTATTGATTAAGTTTTTCATAAATGGATGGCAACAATTGGATATAGTTATTAACTATATCTACACTATATATTCTCAAATATAGAATAATGATTGAAGCTGTTTTATGACAAATGTTAGGTTTTGAAAGCCAACCCCCTCACATACAATACTATAAATAATCTAAGGGGAAATGTTATGGAATACCGTATTGACTGAGATAGAATGAATGTGTTGGAAAGTTAGATAGTAATGCTTATGATTATATTCAACAACAACAACTATTTGAGATTACAGTATGATTTAGACAGGATAGGGTCAGATCCCTACAAACCTTTCAAATGTTACATCGCATCATAGTAATGATTTTACTCACGCAAGAAAATGAGAGGGGGGGTATACATTTATTAAGCTTTATTAATTACAAGATAACATATTC
>DATCZQ010000122.1:0-8364 GCA_036525815.1 Yeosuana sp.
CGTTCTCTATAATATATGTCGGCGATTTATTAGACACTAAGATCCATAATAAAGAAGATCTAGACCAAATTATAAAGGACATGCCTGTTTTAGGTGAGATCCCAAGGCTTAAAGGTAAAGAATTGATGAGTCTAGTAACTAGAAATGATCGTTCTCTCTTATCTGAATCCTTCCGAATTATCAGAACCAATTTTGATTTTGTAAGAAGAGGAAGACATGTAAAAGATTATGATAATGTGATCTTCGTGACCTCTACCATTAATGGTGAAGGTAAATCCTTTTTCAGTATAAATATGGCACTTACAATCGCCAATACAAATAAACGTGTCTTACTTATCGGTGCAGATATCCGTAATCCAAAAACGAATTTAGGATTAATGAATCAGAAGAAAAAACAAGATTCAAAAATGGGGCTTACGGAGTATTTAAGTGATGATACTGTATCAGTAGAAGACGCAATTACTACCTATACCGTTAGTGATAATACGATTGACGTTTTATTATCCGGGAAATTACCTCCTAATCCGGCTGAACTATTAATGGGGGAGCGTATGAAGCCTCTTTTTGATAAAGTATCTGAGATGTACGATTATGTGATTGTAGATACTGCGCCTTCTATGTTGGTGACCGATACCTTACTATTTAGCCAATATGCCGGACATACCATTTATATGACACGTGCAGGCTATACTGAAAAGGCCCTGTTAAGTTTTGCTAAAGAGTTACATGATCAAAACAAATTGAAAGGGATGATGCTGGTAGTGAATGATGTGGACCAATCTAATTTTGGATATGGCGCCAAATATGGTTATTACGGAGACCCTAAGAAAAAATCGTTATTTAAACGCTCCTCAAGAAGTTAAGAAGTTTTATTAATTTTGTTTGAAAAGAAAGGTGAAAGCTGAGTTTTGAGATTTAGTCCTGGACAGACCTATTATTATTCTTCCTCATCATCCTTAAAAAAATTAGGCTCTACAATATCTTCCAGATCTGGATCTTCTACTATGACATTTCCTAATGCATTGACCTCGTAATCTTCAATGTCAAAGTTAGTCATGGTATAATGTAACTTACTGCTCACTTTTACTAAATAGTCAGCATCTTCGGTTTTAATTTCGACTGCTTCTATAGTTTCATTGTGATGATTATCAAAGGTAATGATATCCTTATCACTATAACCATCCGGGAATTTTTCCGTTAACAGTTTGAGAAGTTGTGGTGTTAACTTTTTGTAATCAACTATAATTCTTTTCATCTGTAAAATTTTTTAAAAATACTATTGTTCAGATGTGATACCTATTTATCATTTTTGGCCATCGCCAAAAACATAATAACAATTCAAATTAAAAATAGTGGTTGACACTAAGTATTTGCATCAAAAGCATGCAAATACTCCTATTTATAAAGTTACAATATTTTTTTGATTTTAAATCAAGAGGCGTAAAATTTAAAAGCATTTAAAATAATGGTTTCTTTAACGATACAATCGATTTTAGGCTTCCCTATAGCTTCTAGCAGTACAAAGTTGATATTGCCATGATAATTTTTCTTATCGTACTTAAGCAGGTTTATAATATGGGCATGATCTGCGGTTTCAATAGGAACTACTCCGTAATAGTTATTAAATATTGTTTTGATTTCTTGAGCCGTTTCCATAGGTAAACCCGCCAGCTGTGTTGAAATATAACTCGCCAGCACAATACCAATGGCAATGGCTTCGCCATGTAACAGCTCTTGTTTATCTGGATGGCTTAAAAAATAGGATTCTATAGCATGCCCCAGGGTATGACCAAAATTTAAGGTTTTGCGAATATTTTTTTCAAAAGGGTCTATATCTACCACGTCCTTTTTGATCAGGATCGATTCATATATTAATTGGTCTAAATCCTCAAGATCTAAAGCTGATAAATCTTTAAATTTATTCCAATACGCTTCATCTCTGATCAAACCATGTTTGAGCATCTCAGCTAAGCCAGAACGCATTTGGTTGGAGGGCAATGTTTTTAAATATTGGGTATCTATTAATACTAGATCAGGAATACTCGTCACGCCGATCTGGTTTTTTAAAGTCCCCAGATCAACACCCGTTTTACCACCTACAGAAGCGTCAACCATAGATAATAGGGTAGTAGGGACGTTAATGTAGGCAATCCCCCTTTTAAAGGTAGAGGCTACAAAGCCGCCTAAATCGGTAATGACACCTCCTCCTATATTAATGAGCAGGCTTTTTCTATCGCCGTTTAAATCGGATAAGGTGTTCCAGACACCCACACAAGTGTCAATCGTTTTATTTATTTCTCCCGACTCAATTTCAATAATTTCAATAGTCAAAGTGGTTTCCAATCGTTCTATTAAAATTGGTAAACACAATTCATGGGTGTTTTCATCGACTAAAATAAAAATAGTTGAAAAACTATTTTTTTTAATATGCTTATTTAGAGCGTTATAACATTCTTTATTGAAATGGATTGTTGAATTATTTGCCGTGATAGATCTCATGAGTTAAAAGGTGTTGTTATGTCTTTAAAATGAATTTGAAAGGGTCTTTTTTTTACTTATTTTAATCTTTTTGCTTATGCTCATTTCATAAACAAAAAAAATAATCTTTGGGCGTGAAAATAAGGAGATTTTATATAAAATGATAACTCCAGCATCATTATCTTTGCATTAATTTTTTTAAAAATGATTTCCGAACCTATTTTTGATAATACAGAAATTGCTTTTTCTCTAAAAAGTGATTCAGAGCTGGAACGCGCTTATTTCTTGTTTAAAATGATTTCCATTGAACCTCTGGTTAAAATTGGCACTGCTGCGACCAATTTTGCCATTAAGGCCCATTTACCTATAGAAGGCTTGATACGATCGACAGTATTTGACCATTTTTGTGGTGGTGTTAATGAGGAAGATTGTTTACCTGTTATTGACAAAATGTATGATAAAGGGGTCAGTTCCGTATTGGATTATTCTGTTGAAGGAAAAGAAAATGATAAAGAGTTTGATGCCGCCATGACGATGACTTTAAAAATCATGGATTTTGCTAAAGAAAAGGCCTCTATGCCCATTGCTGTTTTTAAACCTACTGGTTTTGGAAGGCTTAAACTGTTTCAAAAAATAGGAAGTGGCGCCCCTCTAACGGATCAGGAAAAAGAAGAATGGCAAAAAGTAGTTTATCGATATGATGCGGTTTGCAAGAAAGGAAAGGAACATAACATTGAAGTGTTAATTGACGCAGAAGAAAGTTGGATGCAGGATGCTTCTGATGATTTGGTGAGAGAAATGATGCAAAAATATAATACCGAAAAACCTATTGTTTACAACACCTTGCAGATGTACCGCACGGATCGTTTGGATTTTTTAAAGAAAGAACACCAGCTTGCTAAAGAAAAGGGCTATTATTTAGGCATGAAATTAGTGAGAGGTGCTTATTTAGAAAAGGAAAATGAGCGTGCTAAAGAAAAAGGCTATCCAACACCCATGTGTAAAAGTAAATTGGAAACCGATACCAATTTTAATAATGCAGTGGCTTACATGTTAGACAATTTAAAAGACATGTCCATCTTTATAGGCTCACATAATGAAGACAGTTCTTATTTTGCCATGAAACTGATGTCTGAAAAAGGATTAAAAAACAATGATGATCGGGTTTGGTTCGGACAATTATATGGCATGAGTGATCATATTAGTTTTAATTTGGCCAGCAAAGGATACAATGTCGCGAAATACATACCATTTGGGCCCGTAAGAGACGTGATGCCTTATTTAATAAGACGTGCAGAAGAAAATACCTCTGTTGCCGGACAAACTGGCAGAGAGCTGTCTTTATTAACTAAGGAAAAACAAAGACGAAAACTACTATAGTAATTTATTTTAAAATAGTATTTAAAATAGCTTTAATTCTATAGACTTTATCATTAGGAGTAATCTTTTTAAGTGATTCTAAGTCTATAGAGTTTTTTTGTTGATGCGTTTTTTCAAGAACATATAAGATATCCTTATAAGAAGTCGATTTTAATATTTCAGAATCTGAAATCATTTCTTCATGAAGTTTTTCTCCCGGTCGGAGTCCAATAAACTCTATATTTTTTTGAATTTCATGACCATTAAACTCCAAAAAGGCTTTGGCTAACTCAATAATTTTTATGGGTTTTCCCATATTAAAAGTAAATAAGGCATGCTTCCAATGCGCTTCGTTTGAAATTTCCAAAATATGCTGGCAAGCCTTTAATTTATTAATAAAATATCGTGTAACCTCCGGACTCGTCACTGTTAAAGGTCTTCCCATTTCCAGTTGCATATTGAAAAGTGGTATTAAAGACCCATTGGACCCTAGAATATTTCCAAATCTTGTAATTAAGAATTTCGTCTTGTTTTTTGAATTTAAATCCATTAAATAACGTTCGCAAACACGTTTGGTCAATCCCATGATACTTATTGGGTTCACTGCTTTATCCGTCGAAATAAATACCAATTTCTTGGTTTTATTCAACAAGGCTAAATCTGCTAAAGATTTGGTTGCTAAAATATTTAATTTGACCGCTTCATAGGGGTTGGCCTCCATCATGGGCACATGTTTATAGGCTGCAGTATGAAATATAAGACTAGGTTTAAATTCACTGAATAGTTCCTGCATAGAGGCTTCATCTCTGATATCTGCTAAAACAAAGTGTACGTTTGGTTTTTGAAACGCTTCGAATTCCTTTTGCAGATAGTAAAGCGGTGATTCTGCATTATCAAGTAGCATGAGGTTTTTAAACGGACAGTTTAAGAGAAGTTTAGTAAGGCCGCTTCCAATGGTTCCAGCAGCTCCGGTAATTAATATAGTGTCCTCAGAAAAATCAAAATGAACGGATGGTAAGTCATTATTATCTTTTGTTAATAAGGAGCCATCCTCTAATAATTTTCTTATGTGATCAGAAACATCCTTGTCCATAGATTTTGTTCGTTAAAAGGCAGATATAAAGGGGTGAATTGCTTATGCAAAATATAAAAAATAAGGTTCTAAGCCTAATGGAGGGTTCAGAAACTCAAAAACAGTTATTTCGTTAAAACTCTAAAGATGGTAATGATGATGAGTTTTAAATCAAACCAAAAGCTACTTTTCTCAATATATAGCTTGTTTAGCTTTAGTTTTTCAGGGATAATAGACTCAATAAAGTACGCCTCCGGGTCTTTTGCAGCTTTTAGAAGTTCTACTTCGTTTCTGAATTCAATAGAGGCCAAACCGGTTATGCCCGGTCTTACTGACAGGACACTCAAATCTTCTTTTGGATAATAATTAACATATTTCCGCAATTCTGGTCTGGGACCTACAAAGCTCATGTCGCCCTGTAAAATATTTAGAAGCTGAGGGAATTCATCAATTTTATAACGTCTTAAAAAATAACCCACTTTAGTAATTCTTGAATCTTTATTTCCTAAAGTTAATAAGCCTTTTTTATCAGATTCCATGTACATGGTCCTGAATTTAAAAATATTGAAATCTTTATTATTTAAGCCCACTCTGGATTGTATAAATAATATGGGGCCTTTGGAATCTAATTTTATAAGGATTGCTAAAATTACCAACACAGGAGCTAGTAAAATGAATCCTAAACAGGAAAAAATGATGTCAAAAATCCTTTTTTGCATAGGATCAAGGCCAAGAAATATTTAAAATGGTGGCAATGCTGTCGCAATTTTCAACGTTCATCAGCATTTCTATGCCTTTATATTCCCCTTCAATGGCATAAATGCCACATGGTTTTTCTCTTGGCGTACTTTTAGAGAAATTAACATCTCCTTTTTTTAGCAAATAGGATACAGTAGTTGAATCGATCTTATGGGTTGATATATCAGTCAGTATGGCTTCTGAAAACAGGATGTTTTTTGTGTTAATATTTTTTAAAACTCTGGCTTCAGGCCCATAATCACAGGACACTTTTTTCCCATTTAAAAAAAAGGCTAATATGATTAAACCAATAGAGAAACCTCCAAGGTAATATCCAATACGTTGTAATAATGTCATCTAAAAAATTAAAAATTTGAAATCTGTGTAAGAAGTTTAAAATATAAGCAAATTGATATCGCTATAATTTAAATCAAACCATTCTCCTACGGATTTATTGGTTAAAATTCCGTGGTAAAAATACAACCCATTTTTTAAACCTTTATCAAATCTTAAAGAATTTTCAATACCACCATCATCTGCTATCTTGAGCAAGTAGGGCGTAAATATATTACTGATGGAAATAGAAGAGGTTCTGGAATACCTTGCAGGAATATTGGGTACACAATAATGAAGCACACCATGTTTAACAAAGGTTGGATTTTTATGGGTAGTGACTTCACTTGTTTCAAAACAACCTCCCATATCAATGCTCACATCAATGATAATAGCGCCGTTTTTCATGCTTTCAACCATGGTCTCTGTAACTACAATGGGTGATCTGTTGCTTCCTCTTACAGCACCTATAACCACATCACAGCGCTTTAAGGCTTTGGTTAGATTTTTAGGTTGCAGGGTAGAGGTAAACATGGGTCTTCCTAAATTGGTTTGAATGCGTCTTAATTTAGAAATGGAGTTATCAAAAATCTTCACACTCGCTCCTAATCCAATGGCACTTCTCGCAGCAAATTCTCCAACGGTTCCAGCACCAATAATCACTACTTCGATAGGCGGAACCCCACTAATATTACCAAACAATAAACCGTTGCCTTCTGAACTGTTCGATAGCAATTCTGAGGCTATCAAAGCACTGGCAGTTCCAGCTATTTCACTTAAGGACCTTACGGCCGGATATAATCCAGATTCATCTCTTATAAATTCAAAAGCGAGGGCTGTAATCCTCTTTGAAGCCAAGGCTTCAAAATATTTTTTGCTCTGGGTTTTTAATTGTAATGCAGAAATAAGTATGGTTTGAGGATTCAGTAATTTGATCTGTTCCAAACTTGGCGGTTCCACCTTTAATATCATAGGACAGGCATACACTTTTGCGGCATCTTTCGTTATTTCAGCACCAGCCTCACTATAATCTGAATCACTAAAATTGGCTCCATTACCGGCTCCAGATTCTAAAAGAACCTTATGACCATTACTGATCAAAGCAGAAACGGCATCAGGTGTTAAACAAACGCGTTTTTCCTGAAAAGCGGTTTCTTTTGGAATTCCTATATATAATTCACCTTTACGTTTAAAAATCTCCAACATCTCTTCTTGTGGCAAGAGCTGTTGCTTTGTAAATGGTGACAGTGATTTAGACATAATTTGTTTGGTTTAAAAAAAATCAAATTACAAATAAAATTTTGATTGTAGGAAGGGAATCTTAAAATATTGTTGATTAAATTCAATATATCTAACTGGTTAAATCTATAGCATATAATATCAAGTTACGGTTTTACCGTAATTGTAATTATTTTCAAAGTCGTAACTTTACGTCTATTAATTTTTTATGAATTTAAAGCTAATAGTTTCTCTCATTTTCTTGTTTTCTTTAACAAGTTTAGCTCAGCAATTATCTATTAATGGTGTTGTAAAGGATGAAAATAATCAACCGATTGCGTTTTGTAATGTGACCTTAACCGAAGTACTTAATAAAACTTTTGTTGTAGGCACTACCACTAACGATGATGGTACCTTTATAATTGATAACTTAAAGCCCATAGATTACCTGTTAAAAATAAGTTATTTAGGATTTGAATCGTATCAGGATAGTATTAGTTTAAAGAAAAATCTATCCATTGGAGCTATTATATTAAAAGAGCAAACTCAGAATTTAGAAGGTGTGACTGTCATTGCAAAACGTCCTACTGTTCAAAGATTGGCAGACCGCTTAATTTTTAATGTTGAAAATAGCACCCTATCAAATGGCAATGTTTTAGATGTATTAAAAAACACGCCTGGGGTTTTAGTTTTTGATGGAGCGCTTTTAATAAAGAATAGCGCACCTACGGTCTATATGAACGATAGAAAAGTACATCTATCTGCCACTGAAATCCAGCAACTATTAGAAGGATCCTCCGCAAGTAATATAAAATCAATTGAAGTCATTACCAATCCTCCTGCAAAATACGAGGCTGAAGGCGGACCAGTGCTTAACATCATCATGAGTAAAAGTCTTTCTCCTGGTTATAATGGCAGTATTTTTGGCACTTATAAACAAGGCGAAAAGTATCCTAAATATTCTTTGGGAACCAGTCATTTTTTTAAATCTGAAAAAATTGATGCTTATATCAATTATAATTTTAGCCCGCGGAAAGACTACCGGCACAATAGTGAAACTATTAACTTTATTGAAAACGATCAAAAATCATCAGGCTGGGAAACTGATTTTAAAAGGACCAGAGCTTCTACTAATCACATCCTTAATTCTAATATTGATTTTAAAT
>DATCZQ010000123.1:0-16414 GCA_036525815.1 Yeosuana sp.
ATTAACTATTGCTTGAAACTTGTTCACAATTGCTTGGAATTTACTGGTTGTTCCATCATCAAAATTCTGACGGGCAGAGATATAGTTTGTAAAATTTTCATTATCTAAATTTACTATGTTCATACCATTGACAATCGCTTGAAACTTATTTTGAATAGTGCGCTCTGAGGCACTCCAACTACCACCATTTAAAAAACTTAAATCATAATCATTAACAATAGCCTGAAATTTGTTGACAATGGCTTGAAACTTATTAGGTATACCGTCTTTAAAGTCATTGGCATGGGTTTGATCAATTAATAATCTAAAACCCGTTTCATTAGAAATTCCTGTTGCATCAAAATTATAATTAAACGCAAAATCTACAGGATCTCCATAAGTATAAGTGACGTCAGGTGGCGTAATCGTTAAGTCCTTCTTAGTAATGGTTAAATATCCTACTTTACCAATTTCCAGGTCCGGGTCAATATAACCAGAAACAAAATTTACCTGATATTTATCTAATAATTCTTGGGATAAAGGTTCCGCAAATGAAGGGGTTATGACATAATCAAACACAATTGGATAATCACCAGCCGCCAGTTTAGCGTCGGCACCAGAATTTAATTTTACTTCTGGAAATCCCAACGATGCCATAATTTCTGAATATGAAAGTGATGGATCTAAATCTTCGGGTGGCAAGCCTTGTACAAAATAAGATAAACTAATATCTTGCCCGTATTCAAAAACGGCATTATTAGGAACAATATTAATAGCATACCTTCCATCTGGTAAAATTTTAACCGGATCAGAGAATCCACCATTCCCTTCTGTTCCAGGTTTTGGTTCCGTATAAATGGTTAAATCAGGATTTCCTGTAAACGTTGGAACCGTTGCAATGATTTCTGTATCAGATACCACCTGAATATCCGTAAGCTCCTTTCCATCAAAATAGACTTTTGCCGGGTAAGGATCTTCGGTTTGTGAAGGTAAAAATTCACCAATAATAGATAAAGTAATAGGTTCTGATCCTATGTTTCCACTTAAAATAGTTAATGAAGTTATTTTAGCCGTTTGAGCCGCAATACTTTTAAAAGCATTTAACGTATTTATAAATTGCCCATTTGAACCATCTCGAGCAGTAAAATTAACAGAGGTGTTCTTAAAGGTTGACAAGGCTTCACTAGCAGAAAATGTGCTTGATCCAGAACCATCCGGATACCAATATGGTAGAGCTGATTTTAATAAAGCCATCGCGGCGGCGGCGTGAGGTGCCGCCGCCGAGGTACCATAAAAATTGAGTTTATCATCATTATCAAAGGCCACTAGTTGCCCAATCGTTGTAGAAGCCGTATTACCTCCATCGGGCGCATACATATCAATTTCAAGATTTGTTCCATCTTTTAATAAGCCACCATAACTTGAAAAGGCTTCTGCTATTGGATTTGTTGAATAACGATAATCTACAGCCCCTACAGTAACAGACTCAGGTGTCATGGCATGTCCACTGACAGTAGGCACTCCGTTTCCAAAATACTCCGGAAATTTAAGACCATTAGGTGTACTGTCATCTGCGGTTGTTCTGAAAGCAATATATCTAAAAGGCACATTGGTAGATCCGTTTGCACTAGTGATAATAATATTAGCATCACCTGTTCCGGTAGATTTAAATACAATTATTTCTGTTGGGTCTCCATTTACATTAACACGATTATTTCCTACTAATAATCTACCCGAATCGTCAACTATATAAATATCCAAGTCATTTGTAGCCCCCGCTATATTCTCCTGAGAAGCAGCAAATTCTTTCCATTGTAAAACTAATAAATAGGTTCCGGGAACCACGCTTATTTTCTGCAAGTAATCTTGAGAACCATCTGCATTGGTTCCAAAAACATGGGCACGAGTTGGACTTCCAGATGCAATAAAATTGGTTATAGGTTCACTTGAAGACGTATTGAAGGTGGCTTGATATCCTTTGTTAGCGATATTACCCGCCGATGTATAATGAAATTTTCCTGATTGACTCACATAAGACTGTACACTTTCTGATATGCGGCCAATTCCAAAGAATGGTTCCGTTATAAATGTTATATCATCAACAATAATATCACAACCAGTGTCTTTTAAAGCATTAAAACCAACCTCAAATTGTCTGGGGGAAGCCGTTGCCGTATGAAAAGCCAATGATGCACCAGGAGCCACATCATGAATAATTTGCAACATTGCCCTTCCTTCATCTGATGATTTATATATATTATCCTTTATAACTTCTACTGTTGCAGGTAATTCACCATTCGCAATATCGAGCGCAGCATAACCTGGTACTCCAAGGGCCATATCGTAACTATCAGACAAAACACCCACTTTTATTCCTGTACCATCAACCGGGACAATATTACCGTCACTTTTTATTAACCGAAATGATTCACGAACCAAGTTAGATTTTTGTGCTTCATCACCTTGCGTACTTACCCCGCCGGAGTTATTATATGCCGGATAAACAGGTCTGGCAAAATTTATAATATCACCATAATTATTTAATAAACAAAGGTCTTGAGGGGTGAAATATACATCAACGGCTGCAAGATTATTATACTCTGAGATGTTAAGTAAAAAATCAGAAACTGGTATATTAAATGGCGCTCCTCGCAATAAATTTAGAACCGCCTGCATTTGAGTCGCCTTTGGTACTATCTCAACAAGTACTTTTCCTGCAGCTATTTGAAAAATTAATTCAGAAGGTGTTTCGCCCGCTACATTATCACACAGTGATGATAATTCTTGCCCAATAAGGTCGTATGACTTTCCATTATTACCAATGACTGGAAAAATAAAACCGTCATTTGCTGAGCATTTTGCAGAATTTGCATTGGCATAAACAGTATGCTCATTACCATTACTAATAATGGTCCATTCCACATAATCGTTCGGACCAAATTCTTTGGTAAATACTTTATCAACTGAACCAGGCTTAAATTTATTTAACCCTTTAGATACCTTTTGCCCATTGTTAGATTTTATAAAACTTCCGGATTCATCAATAATGACTTCCTTGTTGCTCGGATTATAATAACTGAAAGTAGCTTGATAGAGCCCATTATTTAAATCTTTAACACAATACAATACTGGCTCAATGTCTTTATTTTTTTGAGCAAACGACTGCATTGAAATAAAAAAAAGAAACAAAATAATACCTAAGCCTAGGTAATTAGCGCGGTTGGTTTTCATAATGAGAGTAATAAAATTACACAAAAAATCACTCATATTTCTGGCCTTATTGCATAAGTAACAAACCAGAAACACTAAATCAAAAGAATCGCGATTTATAATCCCTTTGAAGCGCTATTAAAAAAATCAGAGGAAACCAAATATATACCTTTAATTTGAGATAAAAAAATATTTATTAAAATATTGTTTTTCAACAATTTAGCAACAAATAACATATATAAAGAATGAAAAAATCGGTTTATTTTATCTTAGAAGTTATTAAAAAAACCTCCAATTTAAAATTACCAATAGCATCCAATAAGTAGGTCTTTTTTAGATTTAAAAACAAGTACAAAAATTTATCTCAACAACGAATATGATCAAACTTGATATTTGTCATATTTTATTTAATTAAATAACAATAAATTTATGAATTTTCTAATAAGAAGTTAATATCAACCCTTAATATTATCAATATGGCAAAAGTTCAAGGCGCTATAGCAGTCAATACAGAAGTCTGCAAAGGCTGTGAGGTTTGCATACCTGTTTGTGCTGAGGATGTGATCGGGATGTCTGATACTGTCAATCGCAAAGGTTATCATTATGCCTATATGAAAAATCCCGAAGCCTGCACGGGCTGCACAAATTGTGGCATTGTTTGCCCAGACAGGGCAATATCAGTGTATCGAGTTAAAGTATCTGCTTAATTTTTTAAAAAACTAAAAAATGTCAGAATTAAAGTTAATGAAAGGTAATGAAGCATTAGCTGAAGCTGCTATTAGAGCTGGAGCTGACGCCTATTTTGGGTATCCAATAACACCTCAGTCTGAAGTCATTGAGTATTTAATGACTGAACAACCTGAAAAAAGAACAGGTATGGTTGTTTTACAGGCCGAGAGTGAAATTGCAGCTATCAATATGGTTTATGGTGCAGCAAGTACAGGTAAAAAAGTATTAACCTCTTCCTCAAGTCCGGGGATTTCTTTAAAATTAGAAGGGATCTCTTATATAGCAGGGGCTGAGTTACCCGCGGTCATAGTTAATGTGGTGCGTGGCGGACCAGGACTTGGAACCATTCAACCTTCTCAAGCAGATTACTTTCAATCAGTTAAAGGTGGTGGTCATGGTGATTATAAATTATATGTTTTAGCACCCGCATCGGTTCAAGAAATGTCAGATTTTGTAGAAGACGCTTTTATTATTGCCTTTAAATACAGAGCCCCCGTATTAATCCTTTCCGATGGATTGATTGGTCAAATGATGGAAAAAGTGAGTTTAAAAGAACAAATTCCACGTTTAACTAATGATGAAATCATTGAAAAATATGGAAGCTGGGCTGTTACTGGTAAAAAAAATAGAGAGCGAAATATTATTACTTCACTTGATTTACAATCTGAAAAAATGGAGGCCAGAGTTCATAGATTAATGAAAAAATATGAACAAATGGAAAAGGAAGATTTACGATATGAAAAAATCCTTTGTGATGATGCTGAATATTTAATTGTGGCATACGGATCAAGTGCACGAATTAGCCAAAAAGCCATTGAATTAGCAAGAAAAAAAGGCATAAAAGCAGGTCTTTTAAGACCCATAACATTATTTCCTTATCCAAAACAAGCATTATTTGAATTAGCCGATCAGGTCAAAGGCATTTTAAGTGTTGAATTAAATGCAGGTCAAATGATAGAAGATGTTAAACTTTCAGTACAACATAAAGTGCCTGTTGAACATTTTGGTAGAACGGGTGGTATTATTCACACACCTGAAGAAGTATTGGAAGCTTTAGAACAAAAAATTATTAAAAATGGAAATCTTAGATATCATAAAACCAGAGAATCAAGTATTCTGTAAGACCAAATTAATGACAGACTCTGCATTATCGTATTGTCCTGGTTGTGGTCATGGCACTGCTCATAATCTTACCATGGAGGTTATTGATGAAATGGGGATTGTAGAAGACACTATTGGGGTTGCTCCTGTTGGTTGCTCTGTTTTAGCCTATGACTTTATGAATATTGACATGACTCAAGCAGCTCATGGCAGAGCGCCGGCTGTAGCAACAGCTATTGCCAGAACGTGGCCAGAAAAATATGTTTTCACCTATCAGGGCGACGGCGATTTAGCAGCGATTGGCACTGCTGAAACCATTCATGCCTGTAACAGAGGTGAAAATATTGTAATTATATTTGTTAATAATGGCATTTATGGAATGACCGGTGGACAAATGGCTCCAACCACTTTAGAAGGGATGATCTCTTCCACTTCCCCTTATGGAAGAGAAATTAAATCCATGGGATCTCCATTAAAAATGACAGAACTCGTTGCCAATTTACCAGGAGTTTATTACGTAACACGTCAATCTGTGCATACACATAAACACGCCAGAAAAGCTAAAAAAGCCATACAAAAAGCATTTGAAAATACTCGATTAAAAAAAGGATTGTCTTTTATTGAAATAGTATCTAACTGCAATTCTGGTTGGAAAATGACACCTAATGAATCGAATATCTGGATGGAAGAAAATATGTTCAAATATTTTCCTTTAGGAGATATAAAAGTTGATGGAATATTAAAACAATAGTTATGACAGAAGAAATTATTATTGCAGGTTTTGGAGGTCAAGGCGTACTTTCAATGGGGAAAATATTGGCTTATTCCGGCATTATGGAAAATCAGGAAGTAAGCTGGATGCCATCATACGGACCAGAAATGAGAGGAGGAACAGCTAATGTGACCGTTATTTTAAGTGATGAAAGAATAAGTTCTCCCTATTTACAACTTTTTGACACCGCTATTATTTTAAATCAGCAATCAATGGATAAGTTTGAGAACAGTGTTAAACCTGGCGGCTTGTTAATTTATGATCCCAATGGTATTTCTCATCATCCTACCAGAAATGACATTCAAATTTTTCAAATTGAAGGCACAAAAATAGCTGCTGAAATGGAAAATAAAAAAATATTCAATATGGTCATTCTAGGTGGTTTTTTAAAGAAAAAGCCCATTGTAAAAATAGAAAATGTTATTGCGGGTTTAAAAAAATCACTTTCAGAACGCTATCATCACCTCATTCCTTTAAATGAGAAGGCTATTCATGTAGGCATGGAAAACATTCATCCATATCAAAACCTTGTCAACTGATTAGGTCTTTGCATTACAATTAATAAATTTACAGATAAATATAATTGGAGATAAACTCAAAGTATGTTTATGACGGATATTGATTTATATTGGGTGATAAGGAAAAACAATAGCCTATAAAATAAAGCACTTAATTATGGAATTTTTTAAAACTCTTAACCTAAAAACGACTGAACAACAGATACAAAAATATCTAACATTAAGTAATCTTTCAGAAATTAGTAACGAGATTTTCAATTTAAATGAACCCAATGATACAGAAGCAAATATTGGCGGAATATGGGGTGAGTTTACATTAACTCGTAATGAAATAAGAGGTGGTATCCGCTTTGCTTTGGCAGAATGCCCTAACGCCTTATGCTGGACTATTACTGCGGGGTTTCCCCCAGATGCTGAATCGGTCATTATTCATTTAACGATAAATCAAAAAGAAAGGAATCAAGATTTTATTGAAGAAATTGAAGAATTTTTAGAGGACATGGGTGAATGCTTAACACATTTTTATAAAGGTTAACAGGTTGTAAATGATAGTAGAACTTCAAAACGCAGATTTAGAAACTTCTAACAAAATAAGAGCCGTTTTTCAAGTCTCCTATGCTGTTGAGGCTGAAATTTTAAAGGCTGTTGATTTTCCGCCTTTAAAAAGAAATCTTGAAAGTTTTTTAAGTAGCCCCAATACCTTTTATGGATTTCTAAAGAATGAAGAACTTGCTGCAGTTGCAGAAATAGATCATACTAATAAGGCTATACATATTCAAAGTTTAGTTGTAAATCCCGAATTTTTCAGACAAGGCATCGCCAGTAAAATGCTTGAATTTGTATTAAATTCTTATGATTCCAAATTGTTTACTGTTGAAACTGGTGTAGAAAATGAACCCGCTACTGCTTTATATGAAAAATTTAATTTCAAAGAAGTTAAACAATGGGATACAGACCATGGCGTTAGAAAAATTCGCTTTGAAAGAAAGTCTCGAAAGTAATCAGCAATTATAATTCATTATCATTTGTTATTATTTCAGATTATCACTACATAAAATATCGTACTTTTAATATGGCCGTTTTAGCAGCATAACTAAATGGCTTACAAGATACCATGAATACATTAACAATTATGGTAGTTGGTTTGGTTTTACTATTACTACAATCATGTGATACAGACAAGAAAGTAACTGAAAAAGTATATACTTCATTGAAAAAAAATTCCCTAATACCAAAAATGTCGAATTATAATTTTCAGAAGAAGAGGTTCCTTTAAATAAAGTAAGGGCTTCACAAAATGAAGAAAATTGAACAGATTAATTTCTAATAATAACCTAGAAAAACAAGAACAAAAAATCATACCATCATTTAATTTTAGTTGATAATGAGTATATTGATAGTTCTTTTTAAATCCTTAAAACAATTAACTGAATGATACAATCTTACAAGCAAAACCCAAAATTACAAACCACTTATGATTCCATTGTTATTGGTTCAGGAATGGGTGGTCTTGCTACCGCAGCTATTTTATCTAAAGAAGGTCAGAAGGTTTTAGTATTAGAAAGACACTATACCGCCGGTGGTTTTACCCATATTTTTAAACGAAAAGGCTATGAATGGGATGTGGGTATTCATTATATAGGCGAGGTACAGCGTCAAAACAGTATGTTGAAAAAGGTGTTTGATTATGTTACAGACAGTCAATTAAAATGGGCTGATATGGGTGATGTTTATGACCGTATCATTATCGGCAATCAGTGTTTTGATTTAGTAAAAGGGGTTAAAAACTTTAAGAAGCAAATGATTTCTTATTTCCCTGATGAAGAGCAGGCTATCAATAGCTATGTTGATTTAGTCTTTAAAGCGGTAAAAACAAGTAAAAATTATTATATCAGTAAGGCCATTTCACCCTTCTTAAATACATTGATAGGAAAGTTTCTTAAAAACCCATTTTACAAATTCTCAGATAGAACAACCGATGAAGTACTCCGCTCATTAACAGAAAATGAAACCTTAATAAAAGTACTTACCGGCCAATATGGTGATTATGGATTACCCCCAAAACAAAGCAGCTTTTCCATGCATGCCTCAGTGGCAAGACATTATTTTGATGGCGGCAGTTTCCCTATTGGAGGTTCTTCACAGATTGTAAAAACAATAGACCCCGTAATTGAGGCCTCAGGCGGCACCATTTTGGTGAGTGCAGAAGTAGAGCAAGTGCTTATTGAAAACAATACCGCTGTTGGGGTTAAGATGAAGGATGGTAAAATAATACGGGCAAAAAATATAGTGAGCAATGCTGGTATAATGACCACGTACAATAAACTGTTGCCATCTGAAACGGTTATAAAACACCATTTGAAAGCGCAGTTACAAAAAATAAAACCATCAGTTGCACATGCCAGTTTATATATTGGTCTAGAAGGGTCTCCAGAAGAACTGCAACTACCAAAAACGAATTATTGGATATATCCCGAAAAAGGAGATCATGACACTTGTGTTGAAAACTATTTAAATGATTTGTCACAGCCATTTCCAGTGGTTTACCTTTCTTTTCCATCAGCCAAAGACCCAGACTGGTCTAATCGATATCCTGGCAAAAGTTCTATTGATATCATCACCTTATTACCCTATGAAGCATTTGAAAAATGGTCCGACACTTCCTGGAAGAAAAGAGGTGAATCCTATGAAGCTATGAAAAAGGAAATTACTGACCGCTTGTTTAGAGAGCTATACAAACAATTACCCCATCTTAAAGGTAAGGTTAATTGCCATGAACTTTCCACACCGCTTACTACACAACACTTTGTTAACTATGCAAAAGGAGAAGTTTATGGGTTAAACCATGGCCCTTCAAGATTTAGACAGCCTTTTTTAAAACCAAGAACGCCCATTAAAAACTTCTATTTAACTGGTCAGGATATTGTAACGGCAGGTGTAGGTGGCGCGTTGTTTTCGGGTGTTTTAACGGCTATTGCCATTAGTGGTAAAAATATTTTAAAAAAGGTTTGATTTTTATTACTGTTTTTGTTTAAACAAAACCTGTATCCTATTGAAATCAAAATCCGATAAAAAAAAACATGAACAAGAAGAATAAAAACCTCATTTACTCTTTAAAATCAATGTGATTTATGGAGAATCTTGAAAACAAAAATATAATTATAGGAGGAGGTTTAGCCGGAATATCATCTGCCATTGAGCTTCTGGACAATAATAAGCCCGTTCTTATTATTGAAAGAGATATAGAAGAAAATTTTGGAGGATTAGCAAAAAAATCCTTTGGTGGTATTTTGTTTTCCGGAACACCACAACAAAAAAGAGCAGGAATTAAGGATTCATCGGCATTACTCTATGATGACTGGATGCGTTTTGGTGAATTCACCGAGCAGGATAGCTTGGGAGCAAAATGGGCTAAATTTTATTCAGAACATTCTGTTTCCTTAATTTATGATTGGCTCATTAACAAAAATATTAAATTTCTTCCCCTAGTTAATTGGCCTGAAAGAGGTATGTATATAAAAGGCAATTCAGTCCCTAGATGGCATATAACTTGGGGTACTGGATATGATTTATCTAATAAAGTAGTGAACTATTTATTAAATCATCCAAATAAAGAAAAGTTAGAAATAAAGTTTCAACACAAAGTAGAATCTGTAATTATAGAAAACAAAAAGGCTGTTGGAATTGAAGTATCTGATGAAGTTTCAAAAAAAAATATACTCATAAATTCAGAAAATATAATCATTGCCTCTGGAGGTATTACGGGTGGTAATTTGGAACTGGTGAAGAAATATTGGCATCCCAATCACAGTAAGCCTCCAGAAACCTTATTAAACGGATCGCATAAATACGCAGATGGCACAGTACATTTAGATCTGGAAAAAAAAGGAATACCTTCTACCAACTTAAATAAGCAATGGCACTATGCCGCTGGAATTCCCGCTCCAAAGCCTGAAAAAGGCAAATTTAAAGATGGCCTGAGCTTGGTTCCACCTAGATCTGCCATATGGGTTGATGCTACAGGAAAACGGTTTGACCCGCCCTTAGTTGCTTATACTGACACCTCGTTTTTTGTTAAAAACATACTAAAAACAAAACATCAATACTCATGGAGTATCATGAACTGGAAAATTGCCATAAAAGAACTGGCTGTTTCGGGATCAGAATATATGAGTGCCTTCAGGAATAAGGATAAATTCAAAATGATAAAAGAGGTGTTGCTTGGCAATAAAACATTAATAAAGAGATTAATTAATGAATCAGATCACTTCGTTGTTGCTGAGACTCTTAATGAACTCGTAAGAAAAATGAATCAACAATGCCATAACGACTTAGTAGATTTGGAAATTCTGAAAAGCGATTTACAAAATTATGATGATGAAATTGATAGAGGAAAATCGTATTTTAATGATGAACAGCTCAGACGATTAATTAATTTCAGACTGTACAGAGGGGATAAAATAAGAACCTCGAAATTTCAAAAAATATTAGACCCAAAGGCTGGCCCATTAATAGCTGTAAAACAATATATTTTGAGTAGAAAAAGTTTGGGAGGCATCCCTACAAACCTAAATTCGCAAGTGATTAATAAAGATGGTGAGATCATCTCAGGACTCTATGCTGTAGGCGAGTCTGCAGGATTTGGAGGTGGAGGCATTCACGGATCCAGATCCTTAGAGGGCACTTTTTTAGGATCATGCATATTAACAGGAAGAATGGCAGCAGCAAACATATCAGGAATAAAACTTTAGAATCAAAATTTTATGAAAAAAACAGGCGCATGGTTAGTGGTTAATGCATTG
The DNA here is from genome assembly GCA_036525815.1 of Yeosuana sp. Lineage (GTDB taxonomy): Bacteria > Bacteroidota > Bacteroidia > Flavobacteriales > Flavobacteriaceae > Yeosuana. The sequence goes on from DATCZQ010000123.1 coordinate 11,112, forward strand.
GAACAATTACCTATATCTCATACATTTGGTGTTCCGGGAGTACATAACACGGAGATTTATGACGAATTAAATAAGTCGGCAAAAATCACACCCATATTAGTGACTCATGAAGGTGGTGGGGCCTTTATGGCAGATGCCGTAAGTCGTACTTCAGATAATATTGGCACTTTGGTTATTGTCCCTGCAGCGGGAATTACACATGCTTTAAGTGGTATAGGAGAAGCTTTTTTAGATGGCATACCCATGCTCATCATCTCAGGCGGCATTAGAACAGATGTTAATAAAAGTTATCAGCTTCATGAATGGGATATGCATGCTGTTTTAAGCGGGATTACTAAAAAGACTTTCAAAATAAAAACCCATCAAGAGATCATGCCCAGTATTTTTGATGCCTATACTATTGCGGTATCCGGAAATCCTGGCCCTGTTTTTATAGAGATACCCGCAAATATTCAATTATTTAAAGGCAAAGTTTCGGAAATAGTATCTTTTAAAAATTCGGAGATTAAACCAGAAATTCTAAGTACTCAAACAGATGAAGCTATTCATATTATTTCACAATCTAAAAAAGTGGGGCTGTTTTTAGGGTGGGGCGCTAAAGAGGCGACAGATATTAGTATACAAATTGCTGAAAGGTTAAAGGCTCCTGTATCAACCACATTACAAGGGTATAGCGTATTTCCCGGCGATCACGGATTATTTACAGGCATGGGATTCAGTGCCGCATCAGTACCTGCTGCCGAAAATGCCTTTAAGGATGTTGATTGTTTAATTGCTGTAGGCACAAGATTCGCCGAAATACCCACAGGAAGTTATGGAGCAATAGTCCCTGAAAATCTTATACATATAGATATAGATAAAAATGTTTTCGATAAAAATTATAAAAGTAAACTGGCCATTGAAGGCGATGCAAGGGAGGTTTTGGAATGTTTGTTACAAGAACTTAAAAAAAGAAATATAGAAAAAACCAACCCTCATTTATTAAATACTATTGCGAATGATAAACAGGCCTATTATAAAGAGTGGTCCGATTATAAATTCGATAAAGTAAATCCTTATAATTTCTTCAAAAGCTTAAGACTTCATCTTGAAAATGATGCCATTACGGTTGTGGATGATGGTAATCACACGTTCCTAACCGTAGAATTATTTCAGAATCTAAAAAGTAAACATTTTATTAGTCCCACAGATTTTAATTGTATGGGTTACTGTGTACCAGCAACTATAGGCGCTAAATTAGCTAATCCAAACAAGCAAGTGATTGGAATTGTAGGTGACGGTGCTTTTTTAATGACTGGTCTGGAGTTGTTAACAGCAAAAAGGAATCAATTGGGCCTTGTACTTTTTGTGTTCCATGATGGTGAACTTTCTCAGATATCTCAAGGACAAGAAATTCCCTATAACAGAAAAACATCCACAGAGTTAGGTGATTTCAAATTAGAAGGGATTGCGAATGCCGTTGGTGCAGAATACTTGATAATAGAAAACGACTCTCAGATCAATGAAACTATTAACACAGCCCTTAGAGAGGCTAAAAATAATAAGATGGTCTTAGTTGATGTAAATATAGATTATAAAAAACGAACAAGATTTACAAAAGGTGTGGTAAAAACGGTCTTAGAGAATTTTCCTTTTAACGATAAAGTGCGATTTATTGGTAGAGCTGTAAAAAGAAAGATTTTTGGATAAATTATAATAGTCATTATGAAAAATTCAATAAAGAAATGAAACACTTAGAACAAAAATTAGTTTTGATTACGGGCGGTGCCTCTGGCATCGGGAAAATAATGACCCGTTTGATGTTGGAACGGAATGCCAAGGTTATCATTTGGGATATAAACCAATTAAAAATTGATGAAACCCTCTCAGATTTTAAGAATAATGGAGCTATTTTTGGATTTAAGGTAGATGTTTCAGATATCAACCAAATTCGAGAAAACGCCATAAAGATAAAACAGGATTTTGGGGTTGTAGATATACTTATTAATAATGCCGGAATCATTGTTGGTAAATATTTCCACGAACATACTACCGCAGACGTTATAAAAACTATGGAGATCAATGCCAATGCCCCCATGTTAATTACAAAAGAATTTCTGGAAGACATGTTAAACAGAAATTCTGGTCATATTTGTAACATAGCGTCTTCAGGTGGCCTTATTTCAAACCCAAAAATGTCAGTTTATGTAGGTAGTAAATGGTCAGTAATAGGCTGGTCTGATAGTTTGCGTATAGAAATGAAACAAATGAATAAAAATATTGGCATTACCACCGTAATGCCCTATTACATTAATACAGGCATGTTCGATGGCGTGCGTTCCAAAATACCCATTCTCAAACCTGAAACAGTCGCACTAAAAATTATTAAAGCCATCGAAAAAAACAAAAAGATGCTAACCATACCAGGGTATATCTATAGACTTACCCGATTAGGACAAGCCATTATGCCTATTAACCTATTTGATTGGTTTACGGGAAGTGTTATGGGAATATATAAAACCATGGAGCATTTCAAAGGACGAACAAAGTAGACCTTAGTATACCCCATTTATTAATATAGAATATGCCCCATTGAATTTCAAATACCAAAACAATAACAAAGTCGTTCTCCAGTAAATTAAAACGGAATAAAAACGGCGTTTAAGAACCATAATTATGAAAAAGCTAACCAATCAACTGACCTTAATTGCAATATTTTTTGCATTAACTTTCACATTTCAAAGTTGTAACCAAAAGGAAAAAGAATCAACAAAAGAAATTGAAAAAGAAGTAGTTGCTGAACCCGAAAAACCCGAATATTTTTTACTGCGACCAGAAGTCGAGAAAGCATACGGATATTCACACGCTGTGAAAATAGGTAATGATATTAAAATTTCTGGAGCTGTAAGTATGGACGATGAAGGAAATCCAACTGCGATAGGCAACTTTGGACAACAAATGAAAAATTGTTATGCAGATTTAGAAAAAATACTGAAACATTATGGTTGCACTTTTGATGACGTCGTGGTGGAAAATGTTTTCACCACCAATATGCCAATGTTTCTTGAAAACGCAGATTACAGAAATGAAATTTACACTAAACATTTTCCGACAGGTTCATGGCTTGGAGTAAAAGAATTAGCGATACCTGAATTTATGATCGAAATTGAACTAGAAGTACATAAATCTCAATAAAAACAAGAACACCCAACATCATGTAGAATTGATTGCTTGGGTAACTAAGATAACAAAAATGTACTGAGCTTAGTTATTATCAAACCACGATTCGCAAATCAATTCTAAATGAGTTGAATCCGTTCCACAGCAACCACCGATTATGCTTAAATTCGGAAGACGGCTTCTTAAATCGCAATAATCTTTGGCTAGTTCTTCTTTATTTCCAATATCCAAGGTTTCTGATTCATTCAGTTCTGCGTGACTCTTTTTTGAGGCATTTGCCCTAAGTCCTTTGATTCTTTTTGTCCAAGATTCGTCAGTGTTCAAAACGCCTTTAAAATGGTCTGGATGTGCACAGTTTATCATAAAGTAGGATACATAGTTGTTTGTAACCTTATCTAAGGATGAAATGGCCTCTTTTAAAGATTGTCCGCTTGGAAGATTTCCATCGGTTTCCACAGTATATGAAATGACTACGGGAATATGGTGTTTCTTGGCAGCATTCACTATTCCAACCGCTTCGTCATTATAGTTTATAGTTAATGCCGAAACAAGGTCGGCATTTGTTTTAGAAACTACTTTAATTTGGTAGGAATGATATTCCTCAGCTTCTTGAGCAGTCATCATATTACTGGGCACATAACCATCTCCCCGAGGTCCGATACAAACGCTGATGGGAACTTTAAAATTGTCATCTTCAAATTCATTTCTTAAACCTTCAAGCTCTTCTATAGCAGTGTTATGAATAGCTTGTAAATCATTTAATGCATAGCCTATTTTAGCTACCCAATCTGGGTTGGCTCTATAGGTGGGTGCTTCAAGGACAAACCCATCACATTTCTTCTTAGCGATAACTAAGTAATCCTTATAATAGTTTTTTAGAGTTTGTTTGCCATCACTACTTTTTAGCAAATCGAAAGCTGCAAATTCTGGTAAATCTATTCCTTTATTAAAAATGAGGTCGGTTTCTAATCCTCCATCTGTCATAAATATTGATGATGAAAGCTGTGGTAGTTGATTTCTATATTTTGTCATTTATATTTGGTTTAATTAAGGATAACGGTTGTATATGGAAAGTGGCGTGTTTGTCTGCGAGGACTATTCTGCGAAAAACCAAGCACTGGTTTAAAGATATGAATTTTCGGCAGTAAATTCCGCCACCACAATAAATTATAGTCGTTGTTGTGGTTTCGTTATTCTATAATTTCAGTATTCTAAATGCTCCTTTAATTACTAAAACAAAAACGATTGTTCCAATAATCAAATCTGGTTTTCCAGAGTTTAGCCAGTGCACCAAAAATCCTGCTATCAAAACGCCTAAATTGATAATGACATCATTTGAAGTGAAAATCATACTTGCTTTCATATGGGCTTCTTCTTTATTTTTTGACTTTTGCAAAATATAAAGACAAATCCCATTCGCAATCAGAGCAAAAATTGAGACTATAATCATTGTCTTAAAATCTGGAAATTTTTCAGTTCCAAAAAACCGTCTTAAAATCTCTAAAAACCCAATAATTGCAAGTATAATTTGAAAATAACCAGCAAGTTTTGCAATTCGTTCCTTTCTAATTAAAGTTCCGCCAACTGCAAAAAGACTCATCCCGTAGACAAAACTGTCTGCAAGCATATCCAAACTGTCAGCAACAAGTCCCATTGAACTAGAAATAAAACCTGTTATCATTTCAATAATGAAGAATGCGAAGTTTATTCCTAGAACTGTCCAAAGCAATTTTCGTTGGTTTGCATGCTCTTCAAAATGAGTTTGGTTAGTTTGTTCTGTTGATAATTTTTTCCCTCCTAAATTTAATTCGATTACTGACTTTTCGATCTGGTCTATTTCTCCGATGTGAAAAACGGTCAATTTTCGATTCGGAATATCAAAATCTAAATTAGCAATACTTGAAATTCTATCCAATTTCATTCGGATTAGATTTTCCTCCGAAGGACAATCCATTTTGGTGATTTCAAATATTGTTTTTTGCATTCAGCTTCTTGGTTTTAGCATTAGCTACAATGTTTATGTCTATAGTTAGTTGCGGTAGCTAGATCATCTAAATTAGTAAAAGAAAACAAACCATTGGGAAAATCCTACGAATTTCCAGTACACACAAAATAAGCAATTAACTATAAGCAGTGTTGTATAT
>DATCZQ010000124.1:0-2226 GCA_036525815.1 Yeosuana sp.
ATATTGGTTCGCTCGCGTAAATTCAAATAATTTTGAAAACGCTCAATAACATCATCACTAACTTGAAAATTGTTCTTGAAATCTGAAAAAGATACACCTTCATAAACCCTTCTGTCTTTATCCAATTCTTCGAAAACAAAATAATTGATATAGCCTCTACGGCTAATATAGTTTAAGGTTTCATTTTGGATACTAGTATCTAATGGTACAAATATATCTGGAATGATCCCTCCACCGCCGTAAACTACTTTGCCTTTTGGTGTCTTAAATTTTAAAGAATCGGCAACCTCAATATTGGCTTCATTGCTTAATTCGCCATTACTATATCGCTTGTAATAGTCATGATAATAGGCTTCATTATTGCCATTGTGATAGGGCCTCTGTATGGAACGACCGGTAGGTGTATAATATCGAGATACGGTTAATCTTACAGCGCTCCCATCGCCAAGAGCCATTTCACGTTGCACCAAGCCTTTACCATAACTCCGCCTTCCTATAATAGTACCTTTGTCGTTATCCTGCAATGCCCCCGCAACAATTTCACTAGCCGATGCGGAATTTTCGTTAATTAAAATAAATATCCCCCCATCTTCAAAGTCACCTTTTTTGGTGGCATAGCTATTTTCTATTTTCCCCGATTTGTTTTTTGTAAACAACATGAGTTTATCAGCTTCTAAAAACTCATCGATAATTTGTTCGGCTACACCTAAAAACCCTCCTGGATTATCTCTTAAGTCTAATACCAATTGTGTTGCACCTTCACTCAATAAATGATCTAGGGATTCTTTAAATTCAAGAAATGTGGATTCTGCAAAACGGTTAATTTTAATATAGCCCAAGTTATCGGTCAGCATATAAGCTGCATCTACACTTTTAATAGGAATATCTGATCTTTTGACTTGAAAATTCAATAATTTAGCTTCACCTCTTCTATATACCTTTAAGTCTACTTTTGTATTTTTTTCCCCTTTAAGCTTGCTAACGATATCGTCATTGTCCCATTGCTTTCCGAAAATAGAATCCCCATCGGCCATAATAATTCGGTCTCCACTTTTGATTCCTACTTTTTCACTTGGACCTCCGGGTGTTGGACGAATAACCGCTACTGAATCTTTATAGGAATAAAAATTAATGCCTATGACCACAAAATCACCTTTCATACTTTCGGTTACACTTTGCATTTCGTTTTTTGGAATGTAAACCGAATGCGGATCGAGATTCTCTAAAATCCCATTGACCGTTACATCAACGATACTATCGGTATTGACATCATCAACATATTCATAGTCAATATAATCAATAAGCCTATTGAGCTTATCTTTTTTACTGTTAGATGTAAACAGCCTATTTGATGTGTCGACAAAATTTAATTTGCCCCCAATAAATATCCCTATGCCAACTGCTATGCCAACAATAAGGGGTATGTATTTTTTTTGAACGTTCATTAAGTGCTTAAATCTTCTATTAATTTTAAATCGATTCCTGCCTTTTCCAAAAACTGCAGACCTGAATCATCTCTATAAGCCTTTGCATAGACCACCCTAACAATTCCTGCCTGGTGTATTAATTTACTACACTCTTTACAAGGCGACAAAGTGATATACAATGTAGCGCCTTTACAGGACTGTGTTGATGAAGCCACCTTTAAAATGGCATTGGCCTCAGCGTGCAACACGTACCATTTGGTATAGCCTTCTTCATCTTCGCAAGGATTTTCAAAACCTGTTGGTGAGCCATTATAGCCATCAGATATAATCATTCTTTCTTTAACAATTAAAGCCCCCACTTGTTTACGCTTACAGTGTGACAGCTTTCCCCACTCTTTGGCAATTCTCAAATAAGCTTTATCGTATCGTAATTGTTTTTCTTTAGGCATTTATATTTTTGAAATAAAACAGTATAACGAATATAAAGGGTTCGTATTTTAATTTGTATAATTTAGAGTTAAAATTTTATAATTATAAAAATGCTCAGGTAAATATATTATTTCTGATGAGCATTGGAATGACCAATCCAACAACAATTGCCGATATAACCATAACCCAATCTCGTTTTGAGAATCTAAATAAGGTCTGGCACAAAAATCCTAAAAACAATATTATAAAAACCACAATAAGCTGTCCTATTTCTAGACCTATTGCAATTTCTAGAAGTGCCAATAATTTGTTGCTCGAATTGCCAATGCTGGATTCGAAAATGTTTACAAAACCGAGACCATGCATCAAT
>DATCZQ010000125.1:0-18356 GCA_036525815.1 Yeosuana sp.
AATACAGGGGAGGGTGAAGACGATTCTATGAATGGGTTGTTGTATGAAATTTATCAAGAACAAGAAAAATTACGGCAGGCTTTAGAGGATCAACTCACAAAAAATGGTGATAAAGGGTCGGGGGCTGGCTTATTAAGGCAAATGGAAGAGGTTGAAATGGAACTATTAAATAAAGGGTTTACAAACCAAACCCTTGAAAAGATGATGGAGCTGGAACATCAGTTATTAAAACTGGATGACGCTGCTTTTCAACAAGGAGAAGATAATAAGCGTGAATCTAAAAGCAATTTTGACAATTTTGATAATAATGGTGTTAATCAGATACCAAATGCAAAACAATACTTTAGAAATACCGAAATATTAAATAGGCAAGTATTACCATTGGAACAAACGTATAAGGAGAAGGTTCAAGATTATTTTAGAAGCAAGGATGATTAATTTTAATTACGAAACGGATTTTGCGTTAAACAATGAAGACGCTCTATCGAAATGGATTGTTGATTGTATAAAGAAAGAAGGACATTCACTGGAAGAAATTAATTATATATTTTGTGATGACGAATATTTGTACAAATTAAATGTAGAATTTTTGAATCATGATACCTTAACTGATATTATCAGTTTTGATTATTCTGTCGGAAAAAATTTACAAGGAGATATTTTTATTTCGGTAGAACGTGTTGAAGAAAATGCGACAGATTTTAATGTGCCTTTTGTTGAGGAATTACATAGAGTCATTATTCACGGGGTTTTACATTATTGTGGTTATAAGGATAAGACACCTGAGGACGCATTCTTAATGAGAGAGAAGGAAAACTTCTACTTAAAGCGCTTAGCTTGATATTTAAGATTTAACTGTATATTTGCAAACTATTTTTAAAGAGCTATTCTAGTTTGTTCCACGTGGAACAATTACGGAAAGAACAATTAATTGGATTAAGACGATAATATGTTTAACGATATTTATGATGTAATTATAGTGGGGGGTGGCCATGCGGGTAGTGAGGCTGCTGCTGCTTCCGCGAATATGGGCAGCAAAACCCTTCTTGTTACCATGAATCTTCAAAATATTGCTCAAATGTCTTGCAATCCTGCTATGGGTGGGATTGCTAAGGGACAGATAGTTCGGGAAATTGATGCCTTAGGAGGTTATAGCGGTATTGTTAGTGACACCTCCGCGATTCAATTTAAAATGCTTAATAAATCAAAGGGCCCAGCTATGTGGAGCCCTAGAGTTCAAAGTGACAGAATGCGTTTTGCAGAAGACTGGAGGTTGATGCTTGAAAAAACACCGAATTTAGATTTTTATCAAGACATGGCTTGTGGTTTGATTATTGAAAACAATAAGGTAGCAGGGGTTAAGACATCGTTAGGTATAGAAATAAGATCTAAATCTGTAGTTCTTACAAACGGCACCTTTTTAAATGGACTTATTCATATAGGTGACAAAAATTTCGGTGGCGGCCGTGCTGGAGAAAGAGCCTCTACAGGTTTGACTGAGCAATTGGTTGATCTCGGATTTAGTTCGGGGAGAATGAAGACTGGTACACCACCTAGAGTAGATGGTCGCTCTCTTGATTTTTCAAAAATGATTGAACAGCCTGGCGATATAAATCCCGAAAAATTTTCGTTTTTAGATATCACAAAACCGCTGAAAGAACAGCGCTCTTGTTACATGACTTATACTAGTTTAGAGGTTCATGATTTGTTAAGAGAAGGGTTTGATAGGTCGCCTATGTTTAATGGTAGAATTAAAAGTTTAGGGCCACGATATTGTCCATCTATTGAAGATAAGATTAATCGGTTCGCAGATAAAGACAGGCATCAATTGTTTATTGAACCTGAAGGATGGAATACGGTTGAGGTTTATGTAAATGGGTTCTCGACATCTTTACCGGAAGATGTTCAATTTAAGGCCTTACGTTCTGTTGTTGGTTTTGAAAATGTTAAGTTTTTTAGACCCGGGTATGCTATTGAATATGATTATTTTCCACCTACACAGTTAAAGCATACTTTGGAAACCAAAATTATTGAAGGTCTATATTTTGCTGGTCAGATCAATGGAACGACTGGGTATGAAGAGGCGGCTTCACAAGGAATAATGGCCGGCATTAATGCAAGTTTGAAAGTTCGGGAAATGGACCCTTTTACCTTAAAAAGAGATGAGGCGTATATAGGTGTTTTAATAGATGATTTGATTACAAAGGGCACAGAAGAACCTTATAGGATGTTTACTTCAAGAGCGGAGTATAGGACTTTATTAAGACAAGATAATGCCGATTTAAGACTAACCCCAAAGGGCTATGAGTTAGGTTTGGCCAGTGAAGCAAGACTGAAACGAATGGAGCAAAAGCATAGTGAAGCTGAAAAATTTGTTGCCTTTTTTGCAAACACCAGTGTAAAGCCAGAAGAAGCAAATCCTATTTTAGAATCTAAAGGATCAGCCCTGGTTAAACAGTCAGATAAGATGTTTAAAATCTTTTCCAGACCTAATATTACAATTGACGACGTAAGAAAGTTTGCTGCGGTAGAAACCTATATTAACGAAAATGATTTGGACAATGAAATAATAGAGCAGGCAGAAATACAAGTAAAATACGCCGGTTACATTTCTAAAGAAAAAAACAATGCCGACAAATTGAGCCGCTTAGAGTATGTCAAAATCCCGGCAGGATTTGATTATTCTCAAATAAAATCGATGAGTTTTGAAGCGAGAGAAAAACTTAAAAAAATTCAACCAACTACCGTGTCGCAGGCCTCTAGAATAAGCGGTGTTTCACCAAATGATATTTCAGTATTATTGGTTTACATGGGACGATAATAGGAAGGTTCCACGTGGAACAAAATGAAAATATAAAATCAAATTATTCAAAAACTTGTTCATTTGTGAAAAAAACAAGCTATTTAAAAGTTAAGGATTATTCTGTTTCAGGAGAGTCCTTTGAATTAATCTATAACGAGACTTTTGATTTTTTAGAAACACAACCGCAACCTCTTTTAGATAAATTGCCAGATTATTATAATAGTGATGACTATATCTCTCATACAGATTCTAAAAGAACCTTATTTGATAAGACTTATCAGTTTGTAAAAAAAATAGCTCTTAAAAGAAAGTTAAAAATCATAAGGACAAACGTTAAAGAAGGTACATGTCTTTTAGATTTTGGATGTGGTACAGGTGACTTTTTAAAAGAAGCTCAAAAAAAAGGATGGAATGTTTTTGGTATTGAGCCTAATGAACATGCCAGGCAAATTGCCAATAAAAAAACCAATAATACAGTTTTCAATTCTGATTATATTTTAAAGCTTGAACAAGGGAGTTTTGATGTCATCACGCTTTGGCATGTATTGGAACATTTGCCGAATACAAGAGAACAGCTCTCTATTTTCAATAAACTTTTAAAGCCAAATGGACTGTTGATTATAGCAGTACCCAATTATAAAAGTTATGATGCAAGCTATTATAAGAATTTTTGGGCCGCTTTTGATGTACCCAGACACTTATGGCATTTTTCCAGAAACGCAATAATTGATCTAGTTTGTTTGGAAAATATGAAAGTCATAAAAACCTACCCAATGCTTTTTGACGCTTTTTATGTTAGCTTACTTTCTGAAAAATATAAATCAGGAAAAATGAAACCACTTCGTTCTTTTTTGATAGGATGTCTTTCAAATATACGCGCTATTAGCACAAAGGAATATTCCTCTTTGATTTACTGCATTAAAAAGGATAAAGTTTAAATATAAAGACCATATTTAAATCATAATCCAGAGCAATAGGAAATTACCTTGCAAAATATTTTAAACGCTTTAAACCGCCTTAAAACAATTAATTTAAAATAAGAAAAAACAATTGACAAGTGTTTTTGCTATAAGGTTTTCTTATACAACAAAAACACTATGAATTCTCTGTTTAATTATTTTACTTTCCTACTTTTGTTCAAATTTTAAAAGAAAAAAAAATGAAGAATATATTTTATGTAATATTGATTGCAATAGCAGTTACTTCTTGCCAAAAAACTCAAAAAATTGGTTTCGTTGATAACGGTAAGGTTATTAATGAATATCAAAGTAAAAAAGATCTTGAAGCCAGATATCAAGATAAAGATGCTGCTTTTCAAAAAAAGGCAGATAGTATAGGACAAGCATTTCAAATGGAAGCGAAATCTTTTCAAGACAAAGCGAATAGCATGAGTCCAAAAGCTCAGCAAGAAAAATATCAAGAGCTTGGTCAGAAGCAACAATATTTAAAACAACAAATGCAAGCTGAACAACAAGAAATCCAGCAAGCTTTTCAAACTGAAATAGACACACTAATCGTTAAAGTAAAAGAGTTTGTAAAAAATTATGGTAAAACAAATAGTTATACTTATATATTAGGAACAAGCGATGCTTCTGCAACCGTATTATATGGTACCGAGGAAAATGATTTGACACAAACCATATTAGACGCTTTAAATAAAGAGTATAAAAAATAGGGGTAAACATCTGTTATACAAATAGTTAAAAAGCATCAGATAAAACTTGATGCTTTTTTCATTTTAACAATAAAAGCTAAAGGCCTTTGGAATAATTGTTGCTTTAAATCCTCCAGACCCTATTATTTCTCCATCTGCTTGAGCAATTAGAGCGTCATTTTCAATAAGCTGAATATCAATTGTAGCCGCCTTCAGGGTAGCCACCTTTTTATTTAAAACTATTTCCCCATTAAACAGGAGGCCTAAATTTTTAATAATCTCAATTTTAGATAAATTTTGGGCAATGCTAATATCAAATAAACCATCAAATGGATTAGGATCTTGAGTTAGTCTCATTCCCCCGCCAGAATATTTACAAAGGCCTATAAGAATCATTAAGTTTTTCTCTGAATATTTATGGGACTCGACAGAAACAATAGCTTTAAAATTTTTAAAAGAAAACAAACCAATTAAGGCCCCGAAAAGATAGGCTAATGATCCTAAATACTTGTATTTATGGACTTTCTTGGCCACATAAGCGTCAAATCCAATACCTGCTAAATTATTAAAATAAACAGGGGTAGAATTTTTATTTAATAATTCAATTTTTCCGATGTCTTGAGTCGATATATTTCCTTTTAAAATAGTGTCTAAGGCAGATTTTATGGTCATGGGAATATGATGTGTTTTAACCCAATCATTTCCGGTTCCAATTGGAATCATTCCAACATGGACGCTTTGTGAAGGAATTTTATTTTGAGACATAATGCCGTTAACAACATTATGAAGTGTGCCATCACCGCCTACACAGATAATATTCGTAAAATTGTTGTCTATAGCCTTGTCAATCAATAAAATACTATGTTTGGAATACTCCGTAAAAGCAAACTCAAAATCCAAACCACGCAACTCTAAAAGCTGTTTTATTTCAGGCCATTTCTTTTTGCTTTTACCATTGCCAGAAGTGGGATTAATTATAACAAACCATTTTTTTGAAAGACTAGACACTAAGCTGATTTTTTATGAAGTAACCGTGTAAGTTTAATAGATAAATCAGTTAAGATGATTTTAGAATTCCCATTTCTTTCTATGTGGTAAATGGCGTCCTGAATTTCGTCACTAATTTCCATAATATTAGCATCATGAATAAACGGTGCAAACTTTTCCAATTTAAAGGTATCCGTTTTAGGCTCAAGATAGACTAAATCAGAGGCATTATAATTTAATAACAATGCTTGTCTGAAAAAATTCAGACAAAACATTAAAAATTGTTTTTGCGTTTCACGACCAGTTTTCGAGATGTCTTCACTCCAATTAATTAAATCATGAATAGCTGATTTATTTCCTTTGGCTTTAAAGGCACTTCTAATCCAAAAAACAAACCATTCTTCAAATTGTAAATCTTCAGAATCTTGATAAATGAGATCACAGGCTTTGTTGAAATTGCCGTTGGATTGATGCGCTATTTTTGTGGCAACAGACTCATCTAAACCATAAATTTTAATAAGCCCGTGTTTAATAACATTTTCTGATAAAGGAGGAAAGTGAAGTAATTGACAGCGAGATTTTATGGTGTTTATAATTTGCTCCTCATCTTCAGCTATCAGAATAAAAACGGTTTTACTTGGCGGTTCTTCAATAAGCTTTAATAATTTATTGGCACAGGCGCTATTCATTTTTTCTGCCATCCAAATCAACATCACCTTATAACCACCTTCATATGATTTTAAAGACAATGACTTAACTATTTCTAAGGCTTCATCTACTCCAATTTGTCCCTGTTTGTTATCTACCCCAAGTAGTTTATACCAGTCAAACAAATTTCCATAAGGTTGTTCCTTTAAAAGTTGACGCCATTCTTCCATATAATGGTTTGATACAGGATGGCTTTTAGCCTTGTCGCTGGTAGTTACAGGAAAAGCAAAATGTAAATCAGGATGAGAAAAATTATTAAACTTTAAATTACAGGACTGATTGCCGTTGACATTCTCTCCGTTGGTATTTGCGCACAAAAGGTATTGGGCATAAGCAATAGCCATAGGTAGAGTACCGCTTCCTTCTGGGCCAATGAACAATTGGGCGTGAGCAATTCTACCGTTATCTACACTTTGTGTGAGATGTTTTTTAATGTATTCCTGACCTAATATATCTTCAAAAAGCATGAAGCAAATATAGTTTTTTTATAATTCTTTATCACTTCAATCGTTTTCGTAAAAAAACACGTTTTACAGCGTTTTTTAATTAATTACATTTGCTAAACAAAAAGAGCTCTAAAATATTGTTTATCAGCAAAAAATGGAGGAGTGCCTAACAATTAATAGAAATATAGAACATTAAAAATAAACAGATGAAAACGCTTGATGATTTTAACTTTGAAAACAAGAAAGCTCTTATTAGAGTTGATTTTAACGTCCCTTTAAATGAACAGTTTGAAGTAACAGATGCGACTAGAATTGTATCAGCAAAACCAACGATTATTAAGATTTTAGAAGATGGCGGGAGCTGTATTTTAATGTCACATTTAGGAAGACCAAAGGGCGTAGAAGACAAATATTCCCTTAAGCATATTGCCCAAAAGGTTGAAGATATCTTAGGGGTTGAAGTGAAATTTGTTGATGAATGTGTCGGTGAAAAAGCTGAAGCGGCAGCGGCAAGCCTTGAGCCGGGTCAAATATTATTATTAGAAAATTTACGTTTTCACAAAGAAGAAGAAGCAGGAGACAAGGCTTTTTCTAAACAACTTTCAAAGTTGGGTGATATTTATGTAAATGATGCCTTTGGTACTGCGCATAGAGCACATGCGTCTACCACTATTGTAGCGGAGTTTTTCCCAAAACACAAGTGTTTTGGTTATTTACTTGCACAAGAAATTAAAAGTATTGAGAAAGTAATGAAAACAGGAGAGAAACCAGTTTTGGCGGTTCTTGGAGGTGCAAAAGTGTCCTCAAAAATCACCATAATTGAAAACATTCTTGATAAAGTGGACCATTTAATTATTGGCGGCGGTATGTCTTTTACCTTTGTAAAAGCTCAAGGAGGCAAAATAGGAAACTCTATTTGTGAAGATGATAAAATGGATTTGGCTTTAGATATTTTAAAACAAGCAAAGGAAAAAAATGTACAAGTTCATATTCCTGTAGATGTTGTAGCAGCTGATAAGTTTAGTAATGATGCAAACACTCAAATAGTGGATATTGACAAAATCCCTGATGGCTGGGAAGGCGTTGATGCCGGACCAAAATCGATTGCTGTTTTTCATGATATTGTTATGAAAAGCAAGACCATTTTATGGAATGGACCATTGGGTGTATTTGAAATGGAAAGTTTTGCAAAAGGAACTATAGCCTTAGGAAACTCTATTGCTGAAGCAACTAAAAAAGGAGCGTTTTCTTTAGTTGGTGGCGGAGACTCTGTTGCGGCAGTTAAGCAATTTGGCTTTGAAGAAAAAGTAAGTTATGTGAGTACTGGTGGAGGCGCTATGTTAGAAAGCCTTGAAGGAAAAACTTTACCAGGTATAGCTGCAATTTTAGAATAAACCTTTTAAAATTTTATATTTAAATTAAAAAATACGATTTTCGCAATACTATCGTTGAATAATAAGTTAAACTCAAATTATGGCATTGCGAATTTTATATATATTTTTTATAGCGAATATTGGATTTTGTTTAGGACAAACCAAGGATTCTATAGGCGCTCCAAAAACAAAGGTATTAGACTCATTAATTGATGGAAACGAAAATCTTAGTAAGATAATTAAAGCGCAGATAGATAGCGTATCGGCTTTAAGCTTTTTAGATAATGACCACGCTGCAACAATTGATGAAAAATGGTTGGAGGAGTTATATGGCAATGATTTGTATGACAGCATTTCTAAATCAATTTCAGAACTTACTTTTGAAGAAGTTGATTATCCAGAACTTTCAACAGAAACTCTAAAGGCAAGGTTAAAAGTTTTAAACACAAAAACCCCTTTTAATGTAGAATACAATCCAGGTCTGGAAAGTGTTATTAAGTCTTATTTAAAAAACAGACGGGAATCACTTCAAAGACTCATATCTCTGAGTGCCTATTATTTTCCTCTGTTTGAGCAGGAATTAGACAGCCATGATATTCCCTTAGAAATAAAATATTTAGCTATTGTAGAGTCTGCATTAAAGCCCAGAGCAAAATCAAGAGTTGGTGCTACGGGTTTATGGCAATTTATGTATAACACGGGGAAAATGTATGGACTGGATGTTAGCAGTTATGTAGATGAACGAAGCGATCCTATTAAATCAACAGAAGCAGCCACAAAATATTTATCAAAATTATATGAAATATTTGGCGATTGGGATTTGGCATTGGCCGCTTATAATTCGGGTCCTGGCAATGTTACAAAAGCCATAAGACGTTCTGGGGGTTATCAAAATTATTGGAATATTAGACATAATTTACCACGTGAAACGGCCGGATATCTGCCTGCGTTTTTAGCGACTATGTATATTTTTGAATATGCTGAAGAGCACGGATTTTCAAAAGCGAAACCAGAATTTGTATATAAAGAAACGGACACTATCAGAGTGAAGCAAATGATTACTCTTGATCAGGTATCAGAAGTCACAGGGGTTGATATTGAAGAACTTCAGTTTTTAAATCCCTCTTATAAATTAGATATTATTCCATATATTAAAGATGAAAATTACACGCTTCGCCTGCCAAGAAATGTCATTGGGCCTTTCGTAAATAATGAAGATCTAATATATGCCTATGCAAAAGCTGAATTTGATAAGAGAGAAAAACCGTTGCCTCAATTTTTTGAAGCTGAAAGTAAAACAATCTATCGAGTAAGATCGGGCGATTTTTTAGGAAAAATCGCCAGAAAATATGGGGTAAGAGTTAGTCAAATAAAACAATGGAATGGTTTAAGAAGTAACAATATTAACATAGGTCAAAGGCTCACAATTTATCCAAGTAAACCATACACAACTTCAAGTTCAACTGGCAAATCTAGCTCTTCAGTAAAGCTCGATCCGAGCAATCTTACCTACTACACAGTTAAAGAAGGAGACTCATTATGGAGCATTTCTCAAAAGTTTTCTGGAGTTTCTGTTCAAAATATTAAAGATTGGAACGATATTAGTGGTAATCATTTGAAACCGGGAATGAAACTTAAAATATCTAAAGGATAAATTCCTTTTAACTTTAATTAATTATGAAAAACGCTTTTTTAATTGCATTAATGACTCTGCTCATATTCTCTTGTGAAGATGAAAATTCAAAAAACCAAAGAATAATATCTGATTCGTCCGGAAACCTTAATAACATTTCAGTAGTTGTTGACAATGATATGTGGAGCAGTAGTGTTGGAGAAGCTATTAGAACCACATTAGCAACTACCATTGATGGTTTACCCCAAGACGAACCCATGTTTAATATGAATCAAATTCCCCCATCAGTTTTTAGCGACTTTGTTACAAAAAACAGAACTATTTTAAAAATTGAAGTAAATAATAATACAACATTGTCTGTTTTAGACGATGTTTATGCTAAGCCACAACGAGTAGTTGTCATTTCAGGACCAACAAAAGAAGCTATTACTAACGTAATTACAAAAAACGCCTCTAAAATAGTAGCTGCTTTCAAAAGCGAAGAGCTTCAAGAGAAACAAAGGCGTATCAATTTGTCATTACATAATGATAAACCTATTAAAGATAAATTAGGAGTTAGTATCAAATTTCCTACTGCATACAGAGTTGCTAAACAGGATAATTCATTTTTCTGGATTAGAAAGGATATAAAGACGGGGTCAATGAATTTGATGCTATATGAATTACCTTTTGGGGCCATTAAACGTAGTGATAGTGTTGTAAACACTATTGTTAAGGTAAGAGATTCCATTGGCGAAAAATATATTCCAGGACCAATTGAAGGTTCTTATATGATAACAGAAAACGCTTATACCCCCTTTCATTTTGAAACCACTTTGGATAATAAACTTACTTTAGAAACTAAAGGGCTTTGGGATGTTAAAAACGCATTTATGTCCGGTCCGTTCATAAATTATGCCATTGAGGATAAAACAAACAACAGATGGGTTGTTATAGAGGGTTTTGTTTTTGCCCCTTCTGTTGAAAAAAGAGACTATATGTTGGAGCTTGAAGCAATCATTAAATCTATTAAAATCGAATAAAATAGAGGAAGAAATCGAACAAAAAAAGCCCACATATTGTGTGGGCTTTTTTTGTTAAAAGAAGTCATTATTCTTTTTCTTTTTTATCGTCTTTTTTATCATCTTCTTTGCTGGCATCCTTAAATTCTTTGATGCCGCTACCAAGTCCTCTCATTAATTCGGGTATTTTTTTTCCTCCAAATAATAATAAAACAACTACTACAATTAGAATAATTTGAGGTGCTCCAATTACTAACGGTAACATGTATAAGTTCATAATGTTTATATTTAAAGAACAAAGTTAATAATTAAAGTTTAATTATATCGTTTTACCCTTAAGATTAATACCAGGAGCACAAGCTTATGAAATAATTTTAATTAATTTTGTTTTCAACATGAGCAAAAACAAAAAGAATCCTACAAGAATTACCCGCAAACTACTTGACAAGTATAGGTTAGTAGTGCTTAATGAAGAAACCTTTGAGGAACGGCTTTCATTTAAACTAACCAGACTAAATGTTTTTGTTTTAGCGTCTTTGTCAACTATTATTTTAATTTTACTAACAACGGTCTTAATTGCCTTTACACCTTTAAGAGAATATATTCCTGGATATTCCTCCACAGCATTAAAAAGACAAGCAACGGAGCTAAATTATAAAACGGATTCATTACAACAAGCTATTTTAATGAATGAAAAATACTATGCATCAATTAAAAAAGTCTTACAAGGAGACCAAAGCGTGGTTGACTTTAATAGAGACTCCATCATTCAGGCAGTTAAACTGGAAGCCAGTGAGGTAGATTTAAACCCGATTTTAGAAGATTCGCTTCTAAGACAGAAAGTAGATAAGGAAGATAAATATAACTTATTTGAATCTGCAACATCGGCAACAAATTTTGTGTTGTTTCCGCCTGCAAATGGACCAATAAGTGAACCTTATAATTTAAAAGAAAAACATTATGCTGTTGATATTGTGGTGGCTAAAAACACACCAATTAAAGCAACAGCTGATGGCGTGGTGGTTTTTGCTGAATGGACGGCAACAACGGGATACGTTATTATAATAGAACACAGTTATGGCTTAATCTCGGTATATAAGCACAATGCTTCTTTAACTAAATCACAAGGGGATTTGGTTAAAGCTGGAGAAGTTATAGCGACGGCAGGAAATTTAGGCCAACTTTCAACAGGGCCTCATTTGCACTTTGAACTTTGGAACGATGGTTATCCTGTTAACCCAACAAACTTTATAGATTTCAAATAATGTCGTCAATAAAATCTATACTTGCAAAGCCATTCGCCAAAATAATCTTCAAACGGATTCAAAAATGGGCAAACAACCCCATAGAAACACAAGAAAAACTGTTTCAAGATTTAATAAGCAACGCCGCTTCAACAACCTTTGGAAAAGACCATGATTTTATTAGTATTAACTCTTATTCCGACTTTGCTAAGAGGGTTCCTGTAAGAGATTATGAAGCACTTAAACCTTATGTCGAAAAAGTTGTTAAAGGCCAAGAAAATATCCTTTGGCCTGGAAAACCAATTTATTTCGCAAAAACTTCGGGAACAACTTCGGGTTCAAAATATATTCCAATCACAAAAGAAAGCATGCCTTATCATATTGAGGCGGCAAGAAATGCCATTCTGCTTTATATTCATGAAACAGGAAACAGCAAATTTGTAGACGGAAAGATGATTTTCTTGCAAGGCAGTCCAATTCTGGACGAAAAAAACGGCATACAACTAGGTAGGCTTTCAGGTATTGTGGCACATTATGTTCCTAAATACCTTCAAAAAAACAGATTACCGTCTTACAAAACCAATTGTATTGAAGATTGGGAAACGAAAGTAGAGGCGATTGTAGAGGAAACTTTACCAGAGAATATGACTATCATTTCTGGTATTCCTTCCTGGGTTCAAATGTACTTTGAAAAGTTGCAGTTAAAAACAGGTAAAAAAGTGGGTGATATTTTTAAAAATTTTAACCTATTTATTTTTGGTGGCGTTAATTACGAACCGTACAGAGCAAAGTTTGAAAATTTAATAGGAAGGAAAGTTGATAGCATTGAATTATACCCGGCAAGTGAAGGGTTTTTTGCATTTCAAGATAAACAAAATGAAAAAGGTATGTTGCTGCAGTTAAATTCTGGAATTTTTTATGAATTTATTAAAGCGGATGAATTTTTTAATGAAAACCCTAAACGGATTACCATAAAAGAGGTTGAGTTAGGTGTTAATTATGTAATGATCATTTCTACTAATGCAGGGCTTTGGGCTTATAATATTGGAGATACTGTACAGTTTACTTCTTTAAAACCCTATAGAGTCATAGTATCAGGAAGAATTAAACATTTCATTTCAGCCTTTGGAGAACACGTTATTGGTAAAGAAGTTGAACAAGCAATGATAGAAGCTACTAATAATACCAACATTAGAGTAACTGAATATACTGTAGCACCACAAATAACCCCAGAAGAGGGTTTGCCCTATCACGAATGGTTTGTTGAATTTGAAAATGAACCTGACCATTTGGCGGAATTAGAGAGAAAAATAGATGAATCTCTTCAAAACCAAAACTCTTATTATTTCGATTTGATTAAAGGCAAAGTGTTACAACCTCTTAAAATTACTAAGGTAAAAAAAGACGGTTTTCAGGAATATATGAAGTCAATGGGCAAATTAGGAGGTCAAAATAAAATACCCCGATTATCCAATGACAGAAATATTGTCGCGGTTTTCACTCAGTTAAATTTAGTTAAATTGTAGTATCTTTGCCACAATAAAAAGGGTCCATGAAAGAAAAAAAGAGACATGAACGAACACGTGCGCAGGAAAGTTCAAATGCTATTGAACGGATGTACATTACTATGCGCCATTTGTTTAACCGAGGGTTTTACAAACCTATGGGTATTTCTGGTGAAACATTAAGACAATCATTACTTCTGTTGCGCCCTGAAATTTATGGATCTATTGGTGAGGAAAAGGCAGAATTAAGCGGGTTGCTTTATGTGATAGAAAGACTTCCCCAAGGAATTGAAGAATGTACTTTTATAAACTTAACGAGTGATGAAGGTTATTCAAATTCACATTTTAAACCAATCATTCCAGAAAAAAGAAGACGTAATTGCTACAGAATAGATTCTGAACAAATGAATATTGAAATTACGCGAGGCAGATCGGAAATCTATGATATTTTAACACATTTGACGTTTCTTTTTGTAGAATCACATAAGATCAGTAAACGTGTCTTGATTGACGAGATTGGTTCAACTACCAGAGATTGGATAAAACTTGAAAATGCTGTTTTGTCTAGAAAAAAACTCACACAACAAGAACGGGAAATTGCGATTACTCATATGGCCAATATCTTAGGTAGAACCTTTAATGAATTACAAGATGTATATGAAGATTTCGCAACGGATTCTCAACCCGAAAGGTTGTTGCATATTATCTATTGGTTAGGAAAACTAGCGATAGAAGAGCAAATAAACAATAACAAACGTACCGTAACCTTCAGTCCCGTATTAAGAGAACGGTTGGGACATCATATACATGGTGAAATATGGGCAGACGCTATTAAGGAATCACTTCATAAAAACGGGCTTCTTGAAAGGCCTATTCATATTATAAGTGCTAATATGCATAGCGTTATGAATACACTTTTTGCTCCAAGTGCACTAAAAACCGAATCTACAAAAAGGACTATTTTTGAAGTTTACGAAGCTTTAAGTTTAAGTGCAAATAAAGATTTAAGAGATAAAGTATCGAAGGAAGCGCTGCAAAAAGGAATGCATTTTATACCTGACACTTCAGGGACCAATATTGATGTTCAAATTTTCGACACGAGTAAAATAGATGTTTCAAAAATTGACATTAAGGCAAATGCAACTATTTTAAAAGAGTTAAAACCGGTTATCTTGGTTATGGATTATGCTTTTGGAGAACAAGCCTATGAGACCATTGATGAACTATTAAAGCCTTATAAAACAAAAGGGAAGAAAGTACATTTAAATGTGGAATCAATTTCTATTATGGGCAAAGCAGGAATCCTTGAAGGAGGGAAAGGTGATATTATGATACCTTCTGCACATATTTTTGAAGGAACAGCAGATAACTATCCTTTTAAAAATGAACTGTCCAAACAAGATTTGGAAGGACAAGGAGTAGATGTTTATGAAGGAGCGATGATTACGGTATTAGGGACCTCTTTGCAAAACAAAGATATTTTAAAATTCTTTTTTAATTCAACATGGAGTGTCATTGGTTTAGAAATGGAAGGGGCACACTATCAGAAAGCCATTCAGGCAGCTTCAAAAGTAAGAGGAAGTATCAGTGCAGATGTAAAAGTGAGATATGCCTATTACGCCAGTGATAACCCCTTAGAAACTGGAAGTACTTTGGCTTCTGGTGGTTTAGGAACGACTGGCGTGCGACCAACCTATGTTATTACAAGAAAAATATTAGAACAACTTTTTAACTAACATTATATAAAATTATGAGTAAAGAATTGCCACAACCACAATCTTCTGAAGAAGTTGATTTAGGCCAGTTATTTAAATTAATTGGAAGAGGTTTTGATCGTTTTTTTAGGTTTATATCCAACATTTTTAAAGGGGCTTTTAATATTATAATCCTATTCTTGATTTTTATTCAAAAACATTTTATAAAACTGGCCGCTATAGGCCTTGTCGGTATAGCAATTGGGATCTTTTTAGATCATAACAAGGAGCCTAGGTTTGTTTCAACTATGGTTATAGAGCCCAATTTCAATAGTGTTCAGCAATTGTATAACAACGTTAATTTTTATAATGAATTAGCTGATGCTAAAGACTCTACTGCTTTGGCTGAGGCCTTAGAAATTTCAAAGAAGGAGGCTTCTTCTTTAAAAGAATTATTAGTTGAATCCTATTCTGACGAAAATCAAAAAATCCAATTATTTGATAAATTTGTTCGTAGTCTGGATACAACAACGCAAAAGACTTTAGACTTGGAATCGTATCTTAAGAACTTTAATTCGTTCGACGCACGCTTTCATACAATAACCATAATAGCTTCAGATAATAGTATTGCAAAAAAGATTCAGCCCTCTATAATTAATTCTATTTCAAGGAATGATTATTTTAACCTTCAGAAAAACATTAGCGATATTAATATAAAATTGCAAGACAGTCTTTATAAAAAACAAGTTAATGAAATAGATTCACTACAATTGTTGTATAAAAAAGTAATGCTAAAGGAAGCCGATAAGGCGATGGAAGGCACAAACATAAGTCTTGGAGAGAATGCTAAAGAAAGCAATAAGGAACTTGCATTAATAAATAAAATGGATGAATTAAAATCTGGTCTTGTGTTGCTCAATGAAGAACGTGGCAATAAGGCTAGCATCTTAAATGTCATCTCAGAATTCCCCAGAAAGGGAGTAGAAGTAAAAGGGTTTTTAAATAGTTACAAGTTTCTTATTCCTTCTTTATTGTTAGGCTTTACTCTTTTTGTTTTAGGTTTAATATCATTGAATGCTTATCTCAATAATTATAAAAAAGAGTAATAAATGAATATTTTAATTACTGGTGGCGCAGGGTTTATAGGGTCTCATGTAGTAAGACTTTTTGTTGAAAAGTATCCAAATTACCATATTTTTAATTTAGATGCACTTACGTATGCAGGTAATCTGGAGAATTTAAAAGATATTCAAAATAAAGCTAATTACACTTTTTTAAAAGGTGATATAACGGATGAAGTCTTTATAAACAACTTATTTAAAGAACATAAGTTTGAAAAGCTTATTCATTTAGCGGCAGAATCTCATGTAGACAGATCTATAAAGGACCCTTTGGCTTTTGTTAAAACCAACGTTATAGGCACCATGATTCTGTTAAACGCGTTTAAATACACTTGGAAGGACAATTTCAACAATAAATTGTTTTATCATGTCAGCACAGATGAAGTTTATGGGACCTTAGGAAAAACAGGGTTATTTACTGAAAAAACATGCTACAATCCTAATTCACCGTATTCGGCTTCAAAAGCAGGTTCAGATCATTTTGTTAGAGCTTATGGGGAAACCTATGGAATGCCTTATGTGATTACAAATTGTTCAAATAATTATGGGCAAAATCAGTTTCCTGAAAAGTTAATTCCACTATTTATCAATAACATTATAAACAATAAAGGGTTGCCTGTTTATGGTGATGGAAATTACACAAGAGATTGGTTGTATGTAAAAGATCATGCTGTAGCTATTGATTTAGTTTTTCATAAGGGAAAAAATAAAGAAACGTATAATGTTGGAGGTTTTAACGAATGGAAAAATATTGATTTAGTAAAGTTACTATGCCAACAAATGGATGCTAAATTAGATAGGACTGAAGGAACATCTGAAAAACTAATAACCTATGTAAAAGACCGTCCAGGACATGATTTACGATATGCTATAGATGCCTCAAAAATAAACAAAGAATTAGGCTGGAAACCTTCAGTAACATTTGAAGAAGGGTTAAATAAAACTATAGATTGGTATTTAAACAACGAAGAGTGGTTAAAAAATGTTACTAGTGGGGAATATCAATCATATTATCAAAAACAATACAAGAATGGCTAAATAGTTACAAGGTTAAAGGGTTATGCTTTTAATTTGTAAAAAGGGAAAATGGAGAAAATAACATCTCATAAAGATTTAAAAGTTTGGCAGGAGTCTATGACTTTAGTTACAAAGATTTATAAAGTTTCTGAAAATTTTCCAAAGCATGAGGTTTATGGGCTTTCTTCTCAAATTCGAAGAGCAGCAGTTTCAATTCCTTCAAATATAGCAGAAGGCGCAGGAAGAAAAGGAGAAAATGAATTCACAAGGTTTTTATATATAGCTTTGGGGTCACTTTCAGAATTAGAAACACAAATAGAAATTTCTCAAAGGCTTGATTATATTAACAATATAGAAGAAATAAACAAGAGCATCTATTTTATTAGAAATATGATCTCAAATTTAATTAAGAGTATAAATAAGTTTTAACTCCATAACTTTATAACGTTTTAACAATAGAGAATGAAAGGAATCATATTAGCAGGAGGCTCAGGAACGCGACTACACCCATTAACATTATCTGTAAGTAAGCAACTCATGCCTATTTATGATAAGCCTATGATATATTATCCGTTATCTACATTAATGTATGCGGGCATCAATGAGGTATTAATCATTTCTACACCAAAGGATTTGCCATTATTTCAAGAGTTGTTGGGTGATGGTAAAAAGTACGGTTGTAGATTTGAATATGCGGTTCAAGAAGCTCCAAATGGTTTGGCAGAAGCTTTTATAATAGGCGAAGCATTTATAGGAAAAGATAAAGTAGCTCTAATATTAGGAGATAATATTTTTTATGGTACTGGATTGGCGAAACTTTTGCAAGCCAACAATGATCCTGATGGCGGGGTTATTTATGCCTATAGAGTGCATGACCCAGAACGTTATGGCGTTGTAGAGTTTAATAGTGATGGTCATGCTATTTCAATTGAAGAAAAGCCAAAAACACCTAAATCTAATTATGCTGTGCCAGGCATTTATTTTTATGACAATTCGGTAGTAGAAATTGCCAAAAATATAAAGCCAAGCCATAGAGGGGAACTGGAAATAACCGATGTGAATAGAGAATATTTAAAACAAGGCAAACTTAATGTTAGTATTTTAGATAGAGGAACAGCTTGGTTAGACACTGGCACTTTTCAATCATTAATGCAAGCTTCTCAATTTGTT
>DATCZQ010000126.1:0-7902 GCA_036525815.1 Yeosuana sp.
TCTTCAGTTTCAAGATTACATACCTCAACAACCAGCGATTGCTCATTTTGTCTAACCACCGTGTTATTATTGAATAACTCTTCCGGTTCAATTCCAGGAGGACTTTGGTAGCTACCCTCATTTTCTAAAGTTCCAATAATACCTACCCTAAAATCAGTTTGTGCGTCTTCAGGGTCTGGATCATTCTTGTCTAAAGCTTGAGTAAATCGTCTCCAATCACTTCTTACCAGATCAATTGTACCAAATCTAAACACTGTGTTTTGAGTAAATTCCTTTAAATAAATACGTGAGAATCTTACTGATCTTAAATCTGTAATACCGCCTATAGCTTTAACATGACTGCCCTGAACAGGAACTCTAATTTGATACCATCTCACATCAACCGTATTACCATTAGGCAAAGATCTGGGTCGCACCTTAAAATCTTTTAGAAAATCTTTTAAAGGATTAGCGGGAGATAAATTGTCAAATTCAGCCTGAGTTTCAGGTAAATTCTGTCTGTTCACTTCTAATTCATACTCAAAATAGCTATCAATAGTGTTCATGGTATTATCACGATTGATATCTTCTACATCTGGTTGCGTATTAGCACCTCTATCGGTATTTGAAAAGGTGTCCGGTGTGTTGCCTTCTACTCCATTATACTTTTTATATCTTTCAAAAATGTTTCCCTCTGTATTTAAGAAATAAGCGTAGTTGTCTTTGGCTGGATCTTCTCCAAAACCAGCTCCAAAAACAGCAATTTCTTCATTATCATTATACCCATCATAACCTACATCTTGGTTTGTCCTTTCTTGTCCTGTTGTATCAAATGCATAAATTAATGATTGATTTTGCGGTACTACTGTTCCCCATGCTGTAACCGGCAATAATGATTTGTCCCCATCTTTTGGCAATCCATTTTCGTACAACTTTCTGCCATCTTTAATAATATCTTCAGAAATATTACCAAGATTGAATACTAATTTCCCTCCAGGGTTGGAAGGATTGTCTTGAAATGGATCCTGTAACCAAAATTCAATATATTCTACATTGGCTTGCTCTAAATCAGTTGAAGTTAACTGACGTGTTATACCCGCCCAACTTTGAATAGGATTATCAATAATACCATCTGCAGCAGAAGCCTCAAAGTTATAGGGCCCTCTTTCTGCAGGATAGTAGGCCAAATCTAAAGTGTTAATAACTGAGTTTTGTCCCTGTACTAAATCTCTGTCTGGAAAAAGTTCATTAATAAAAACTCTGCTGGTATATATATTGGACACATCCTCATCTGTAACATCATTTGGTCTCTGACTACTATAAAAAATAGGGTCAATCATGTACCAGTTTAATTGAGCTCTCTGAAAGCCATTTTGGATACCATTATCGTCCTCATTTGGATTTCCGGAAACACCAAGGCCAACAGGTCTGCTTGCTAAAAACCACGATTGTTGCGCCTTTAAATCTATAGCATTTTGAGCACCTTCAAAATCGTCAATATATGAAGTCATCTCACCATTAAGATTGGTTCTTTTAGGTGCTCCAGGCGCTAGATAAGCAAATTCACCTCTTAAAGATAAATTTGATTCTACATCAGTATCAATATTTGGCAGCTTGTTTACCAAACGGGTTAAAAATGGAACTTTGGTTGCATAATTACCATTAATTCCAAAAATAGTATTGTTAATAGGTTCAGCACCAAAGTTTGCTTTTTGCGTGATGGGTCGTTCATTCAAATTTAATAAGGTGGCGCCCAACACAAAATTTTCATTAAACTTGTGCTCTACATTAAATCCTGTAAACCTTCTTGTTTGCTGACCAAAAACAGCATTATTTTCTGTTGTTACCTGAATAGGCGTATTTGAAGCCTTTAGAGCTGGATCTAAAATTTGAACACGCCCTAATTGATAATCAACGGTATAATCAATTCCTTCAACTAAAACTCTTCCTCCTGCAGTAACCTTAACTGATCCTCTTGGAACATTAAAAGCTCCAATTGGAATGCCGTCTCCACTTTCAGATTTATATCGCCCTTTTAATTTAAATTTATTTTTTTCAACCTCTTCTAAGGCCGCTGTTTTAGTGCTTTTATAGAGAACATCATAAACATACTTTGTCTGGTTGGCATTATAACTGGCCTTATTATCATAATCCTCGCTCACATTCAATGAAAGCTTATTAAATAAATATTTCCCAAATGGTTCTGCACTGGTGAAAATAATTTTTCCATTTTGTGGTATAACAGTTATTCCCGGTACAAAATCAAAAAATCCATCTCCATTTATTTGAGGGTCGTTATTGAAATTTAATTTATCTAAATTAAACACCCGCAATAACGGTATTTCCTGCAAAGGATCTTGATTTGGGCCAGGTGTTGGAAACGGAGTTCCAGATACCGGAGTTATATAATTTAATGGTGAGGCTTCGTTATAAAAAATATTGAGTTTAAAATCATCCTGACTTAGTTGATAGGCCCCTGTATCATAAATGTTTTTCATCATTAAATTCCACACCGGCTGAACCACACTGGTAATACTACTTTTTAAAAGCTTTAAAACCAAATTACTATTAACAACTGAAGTTACTTGTCCAGAGCCATTGGTTGTAACATTTGTAGCATCCACCCCATCATTTGCAAATTCACCAACTTGAAATACTTGACCACCAACCGTATACTGAAAAGCCACAGCCAATACCTCGTCATTATTCAAACGCTGGTTTAGCGAGATATAACCTAAATCTTTATTAAGGATATATTCCTGACCTTCCATTAATTTTCTAGCATTTTCTAATTTGGCATAATCAAACCCCTCATTTACATTTGACACTAAAATACCAGATTGTACCGTTGCCACATCTCTAATGGCCGTAGTAAGTTGTGAACCGCCGCCGCCAATATTAGTAGGATCAAAATCATTATTGCTATTATTTGGGTAGGCCCCTAGTCCAACATTCACAAATCCTGGAGGGGGTGTTTGTAACCCAATAACCTCAGATTCTCCTAAATCTTGAAAAGCTACGACATTTCTTATATTTTCTGTCCTGTTACTTCTATTGGTCACCCAGACTTCTAGTCTAGTAACTTGTAATCCACCATTATTTAGAAACGGATAGTTCACTAAAGCTTTATCATAGGTGTCTCTAAAATATTGTGCTAAAAAGAAATGCCTGTTTTCATCATATTCTCTTATGAACAATTCATACTCCTGTAAAGTGCCACCCCCTTGGGCTATCACTGAACTTGATTGTGACTTCTGTTCAGAAAAAACACCCGTTACCGTGGTTTTACCAAATTGCAATTGGGCCTTAACACCAAATAAGCTTTGTGCACCAGTAATTAAAGAACTGTTTAAAGGCATGCTTACATTACCCACTTCAATTTTTTGAATAATGTCGTCTTCAGTAGGTGTGTATTCTAATTTTATTAAGTTTTGAAAATCAAATGTGGATTGTGTATCATAGTTTGCAGTCACCTGTAAGCGCGTTCCCACTTTACCTAACAAACTTAAACTGATACGCTGATCAAAATCAAAGGTGAAATTACTTCTGTTTCTTGGGGAAAACGACGGATTATCTTGTTTTGAAAAGAGCACACCCAAATCCATTTCAACCGACCCTTGGGGAATGACGTCAATAGTATTTCCTCCAAAAATAGTTTCAAAAAAATCAGATTTAACATAAAAACTTGGTAGTAAATTTTTCTGCCCGTCTTCAGCACCTTCCTTTTTACCATCAAAGGCATCTATCTTTTGTTTGTAATATGATCTTAAATTCTCCTTTTCGACTAAATCTTGATACTCCCTTGGGGTTAAAATAATTGGATAATTAATATTAAATTTTCCTACTTTTTCAGTGTATATATACCTGTCAATTATAGGGTCATAAGTATATTTAGATTCAATACTGTTAGGGTTTGGTATTTTAATCTTACCTAATTGAAAACCTGTTGCAGTAGAATCTTGATCAGGTTCTTGTGACCAAACATTAAAAGAAAATACTATAAAAAAGAATAAGAATAAATGTCTTTTAATTAGTTTATAAGATGTTTGTTTGGTGGTACTCAAAATTAATTATAAATTTTTTAAAGCTTGCTTAATAATGGTTTCAACAGTTGCATCTGGATGCGACATTATAATTTTATCAATAACACGTTCTGCTTGCTTTTTAACAAAACCAAGTACTTCTAAGGCAGATAACGCCTCATCTTTGTTGGTATTGCCTTTAGAGACAGAAACTTCATCAATATCATAAATTTTTAAAACTTTATCTTTTAATTCAATTATAACCCGTTGTGCTGTTTTTGCCCCAATTCCTTTTATAGATTGAATTAAAGCAACATCACCAAGGGCTATTCCTTCTCTAACTTGCTTAGGCGTTAGCGATGATAACATGGTTCTTGCAATATTCGCCCCGATACCACTAACAGAAATTAAAAGTCTGAAAATTTCACGCTCAGCCAATGAAGAAAATCCAAATAGGGTATGAGAATCTTCTTTAACCTGTAAATGGGTATATAATTTCAAATTTTCCTTGTCAGGAATTTGAGAAAATGTATGAAGAGAAATATTGAGTAAATAGCCTACACCATTACAGTCAATAACCACATCTGTTGGATTTTTTTCTATAAGTTTCCCTTGAATATGTGTTATCATCAAAAAATGTTAGTTAGCCCTTCAAATGTAATAAAATAATTATCAATTCAATTTACTTAGTTTTTGCCTTGTCTTGCTCCAACTTTTCCTTTTGCTGCGCATCAACAACGGCAACAGAAGTCATGTTAACAATCTCGTCAACACTTGCTCCTAATTGTAAAATATGAACTGGCTTACGCATACCCATCATGATTGGCCCAATAGATTCTGCTTCGTTTAATTCCTTCAATAATTTATAGGTAATATTTGCAGAATCTAAATTTGGAAAGATTAGGGCATTTACTTTTTTACCTACGAGTTTTGAAAACGGGAATCGCTCACGCAGCATTTCATCATTCAAAGCAAAATCAGTCTGTAATTCTCCATCAACCATCATATCTGGATAATGACGATGCAAAAATGCTACTGCATCACGAACTTTAGTAGCTCTTTCATTATTTGAAGATCCAAAATTTGAATAAGAAATCATCGCCATAACGGGTTGCATTCCAAACATCTTAATCACTTTGGATGTCATTTGTGCAATTTTAGCTAAGTCTTTTGATGACGGATCAATATTAATGGAAGTGTCACTTAAAAATAAAGGACCCCGTTTGGTCATCATTATATTTGTAGTAGCGATTCGAGTGGCTCCAGGAGCCAAACCTATAAGTTCTAACATAGGTTTAACCACCGAAGGATAGTTTCTTGAATACCCTGAAATCAAGGCATCTGCATCACCTTCATTAACCATCATAGCTGCAAAATAATTGCGCTCACGCATTAATCTTTGAGCTGAATAATATGTAATACCTCTCCGTTTACGTTGTTCCCAATATACTTTGGCATATTTGTTTTTTCGACTATCTTCTTTTTCAGATTTAGGATCTATAATAGTCACATCGGCAGCGTCAAATTCAATTTCCTCCATGAGTCGTTTTATAGTTTCTCTTCGACCTAAAAGAATTGGTTTGGCGATACCTTCGTCATGGGCTATTTGTGCTGCTTTTAATACTGCTAGTTGATCACCTTCAGCATACACTACCCGTTTAGGGTTTAATTTAGCCCTATTCATTAAAAGCCTCACTATTTTATTATCAGACCCCATGCGCTCTAAAAGCGATTCTTTATACTTATCCCAGTCTGTTATTGGTTCTTTAGCCACACCACTTTCCATGGCAGCTTTAGCTACCGCGGGAGGCACCTCAGCAATTAAACGCGGATCAAAAGGTTTTGGAATGATATATTCCTTGCCAAAGGTTAATTTCGTTTCCCCATAAGCAATATTAACTTGTTCTGGTACAGACTCTTTGGCTAATTTTGCTAAAGCTTTTACGGCAGCCATCTTCATGGCTTCATTAATTTTAGTAGCTCTTACATCTAAAGCCCCTCTAAATATATATGGGAAGCCAAGCACATTATTTACCTGGTTAGGATGGTCACTTCTACCAGTAGCCATGATAATATCTTTTCTTGTGGCAATAGCTTTGCTATAAGCAATTTCAGGATCTGGATTGGCCATGGCAAAAACAATGGGGTTTTTAGCCATTGAAACGAGCATTTCAGGTTCCACAACATCTGCTTTTGATAACCCAATAAACACGTCAGCACCCTTCATGGCCTCTTCAAGCGTATTTATATTTCTTCCAGTTGAGTATTCTGCTTTTTCTGAGGAAAGATTTTCGCGGTCATTTCTTATAACCCCTTTGCTATCAAGCATTACAATATTTTCGCGTTTTGCCCCAAAGGCCTGATATAAACGTGTACATGAAATAGCTGCAGCACCGGCCCCATTAATCACAATTTTTACTTTATCAATTTTCTTTTTTGAAAGTTCTAAAGCATTCAATAATGCAGCGGCTGATATAATAGCTGTTCCATGCTGGTCATCATGCATTAAAGGAATGTCAAGTTCTTCTTTTAAACGTCTTTCTATTTCAAAAGCTTCAGGTGCTTTAATATCCTCTAAATTAATCCCTCCAAAAGTTGGAGCAATCATTTTTACTGTCTGAATAAATTCCTCAACATTCTCTGTGCCAACCTCAATATCAAATACATCTATATCTGCAAAAATTTTAAACAACAAGCCTTTCCCTTCCATAACAGGTTTAGACGCTTCTGGCCCTATATTTCCTAGACCTAAAACAGCAGTTCCATTAGAAATAACCGCTACAAGATTTCCTTTCGCTGTATATTTATAAACATTATTTATATCCTTTTCTATTTCTAAACAAGGTTCTGCAACACCGGGTGAATAAGCCAGTGATAAATCTCTTTGCGTTGCATATTTTTTGGTTGGTACAACTTTAATTTTTCCTGGAGTTGGCTTAGCGTGATATATTAGCGCTTCTCTTCTTTTACTCTGCTTACTCATTATTTTTTAAAATTAAATAGGAATAACAAAGATAAGAATCTCGCTATGGAAACTACTAATCTTTTAGAAAATTGATGTTTCTTTTTAATCCAGAAAATTTTGTGCGATTTACGGCTGAACTCTTAAAGACTTTTTGAAAAACATCCTCAGTAATTTCCTCCCAGTCCTTCTTACTCATGGATAACAATTCAGGATGTGGATTGAATAGCGGTTCTCTATGTGGTTTCGAGAATCTATTCCAAGGGCAAACATCTTGACACACATCACAACCAAATATCCAATCATCCAGTTTTCCTTTATACTCTGAGGGTATATTTTCTTTTAATTCAATAGTAAAATAAGAAATACATTTACTGCCATCAACCACATAAGGCGCTACTATAGCTTGGGTAGGACATGCCTCAATACAGGCGGTGCAGGTACCACAATGATCGGTGGTTGGAGCATCATATTCTAAATCTAAGTCTATAATGAGTTCTGCTATAAAATAAAAAGAACCTACCTGCTGGGTTAATAAATTGCTGTGTTTACCTATCCAACCTAAACCAGATTTTGCTGCCCAAGCTTTATCAAGGACTGGTGCGGAATCTACAAATGCACGACCGTGAACCTCACCAATCTCTTCTTGTATAAAATGTAAAAGTGATTTGAGCTTCTCTCTAATTACAAAATGGTAATCTGCTCCATAAGCATATTTTGATAACTTAAAACTGTTTTCGTTTTGTTCCTTTTCAGGAAAATAATTAAGCAATAATGAAATAACAGATTTTGAATCTTCTACCAGTTTTGTTGGGTCTAGCCGCTTATCAAAATGGTTTTCCATATACTGCATTTGTCCATGCATATTCTTGTTTAACCATTTTTCAAGCCTTGGGGCTTCTTCTTCTAAAAATTGGGCTTTACTAATCCCACAAGATA
>DATCZQ010000127.1:0-3630 GCA_036525815.1 Yeosuana sp.
TTGAAGAAGGTCTGGAAAAACTTAAAAAAGGTATGAAGGTTTTGATAAGAGAAGGTAGTGCCGCAAAAAACTTTGATGCACTCATTGATTTGTTACCAACATATTTTGAAAATATGATGTTTTGCAGTGATGACAAGCATCCTGATGATTTGTTGCTAAATCATATCAATGCATTATGTGCAAGAGCGGTTGCGAAAAACATTGATGTTTTTAAAGTTTTGCAGGTTGCCTGTATCAATCCGGTGAAGCATTATAATTTGGATGTAGGTTTACTTAAAGAAGGTGATTTTGCCGATTTTATTGTGGTTGAAGATTTAATTAATTTTAAAACACTTCAAACCTATATAAATGGAGCCTTGGTTTTTGATCATGGGATGTCTCATATAAAGCCTGTGTCATTTCAGGCTCTCAACAATTTTAAAACAGAGATAAAGCAAGCTTCAGATTTTATATTTGAGTCTAGCGGAAAGAAAATAAGGGTAATAGAAGCTTTGGAAGGGCAGTTAGTAACTAATGAAATATTTGCAGATAGCTTGATTGAAAACAATAATTTGGTTTCAAATATGAAACAGGACATTTTGAAAATGACTGTGGTTAATCGGTATCAGAATCAAAAACCTGCTATCGCTTTTATAAAGAATTTCGGACTAAAGGAAGGGGCCATTGCATCCTCAGTGGGGCACGATTCTCATAATATTATAGCGGTTGGGGTTTCAGATGAAGCTATTTGTGAAGCGGTCAATTTAATCATAGAAAACAAAGGTGGTATTTGTGCGGTATCTCATACTGAGAAGGCAATCATTCCTTTACCAGTAGCCGGAATTATGAGTAACGATGATGGCGAGACCGTTGGCGCTAAATATGCTCAATTAGATAAAATGGCAAAGGAACTGGGGAGTACTTTAAATGCGCCGTATATGACCTTATCTTTTATGGCGCTTTTGGTAATTCCTTCTTTAAAATTAAGTGATAAAGGTCTATTTAATGGCTCTGCGTTTAAGTTTGCCTCATTAGAAGTTTAGTAATATGCCAGTTTTAGATAGTCATTATAAAACACCTTATTTTTTTAGAAACGGTCATATTTCTACTGCCTTTTCTGGATTAATTAGAACAGTTAAAGGCGTATTGCAAACCCGGCAACGCATCAGCTTACCAGATGGTGATTTTCTTGATTTAGATTGGAGTTCTTCCCAAGAAAAAGCAGAAAAGGTGCTTATCATGTTACATGGTTTGGAAGGTGATGCCCAAAGACCTTATATGACTGGAACGGCAAAACTATTCAACAACAATAGCTTTGATGTAGTATGTGTTAATTTTAGGGGATGCAGTGGTCATGATAATTTAAAATTCAGGTCCTATCATTCTGGTGCGACTGAAGATCTGGAAGCAGTCATTCAGCACCTAGTTAATAATAAAGATTATAAAGAAATTTATATTAAAGGTATTAGTCTTGGTGGTAATATGGTGTTGAAATATTTAGGTGAACGCACCGAGGTGCCTAATCAATTAAAAGCAGTCATAGCCATTTCAGTCCCTTGTTCTTTGGGAGGTTCAGCCAAACAATTACATACCTTTGAGAATAAATTGTATCATGACCGGTTTAAAAGGCATTTAGTGAACAGACTAAAAATAAAGCAACAACAGTTCTCAGATATGTTGAGTTTAAGGGATTTAAATTCTATAAAAACCCTTTATGATTTTGATAATATTTATACTGCAAAAGCTCATGGCTTTAAAGATGGAGCAGATTACTATAAACAATGCAGTTGCCTGCAATTTCTCCCAAATATTAAAATCCCAGCACTTATAATCAATGCTTTAAATGATTCTTTTCTATCTTCAGATTGCTATCCGGTAAAGGAGGCAAAGCAAAATTCAAATCTGTTTTTAGAAATGCCAAAGTATGGGGGGCATGTTGGTTTTGTTGATAAGAAGAATATTTATTATAATGAAAGAAGAGCGCTTGAATTTGTTTTAAATATTTTTTAATTAATTATAAAAAAGGCGTATTAAAATTTTTCTTATATTTAAATAAAAGTAAGCACTTTTTTCTCTATCATTTATTTTCTAATTAATTTTTTATAACATGCCAACTTACAATTTAACAATTAATAGTCAGACACATACTGTTGAAGTGGATTCTGATACACCATTACTTTGGGTTTTGCGAGATCATATAAATCTGGTTGGGACAAAATACGGCTGTGGTATTGGTCAATGCGGATCATGTACAGTTCATGTAGAGGGTAATGCCGTGCGTAGTTGCATGCTTCAAGTATCACAAGTAGTAGGAATGAACATTACAACTATTGAAGGCCTTTCTGCAGAAGGTGATCATCCTGTTCAAAAAGCTTGGTTGCAGCATGATGTGCCTCAATGTGGTTATTGCCAAAGTGGACAGATCATGACTGCTGCAGCGTTATTGAAGAACAATCCTGATCCTTCAGATAGGGAAATAGATGCCGCAATGAACGGAAATATTTGTAGATGTGGTACGTATGTAAGAATTAAGGAAGCTATTAAAACAGCTTCTAAGCTTTAAAATCTGAAATTATGACAAAGGTAAAAACACAATTCAATCGTCGTTCATTTATAAAAATTTCAGCCGCCGCTGGAGGCGGAATGCTTATAGGTTTTAGTTGGTTAACAGGTTGTATTTCAGATTCGAAAATAGAAACTGTTGAGGTTCCTAATGAGTGGTTTGACATTAATGGCTATATTAAAATAGGCGATACAGGGATGATCACTATCTATTCACCAAATCCTGAAATTGGACAAAATGTAAAGACATCCATGCCAATGATTGTAGCTGAAGAGCTAGATGTCAATTGGGAACATGTGGTAGTTGAACAAGCCCCTTTAAATACCGGATTTTATCAGAATCAATTTGCTGGAGGTAGCCTTTCTATTCGATTGAGCTGGGATGCCCTAAGAATGGCAGGCGCAACAGGAAGAAGAATGTTATTAGAGGCCACCGCAAAAGAATGGAGCGTGCCAGTTTCAGATTTAAGCACATCACAAGGAATTATTAAAGAAAATAATGGTTCAAGAACCATTACTTATGGTGAGATAGCGTCTAAGGCCGTTGGAATTGAAATTCCCGAAGAAATAGAACTTAAAGATTTGAAAGACTTTAAATTAATAGGGACAAGTAAAAAAAATGTAGACGGCAAGAATATTGTATCAGGTAAACCTTTATTTGGATTAGATTTTAACCGAGAAGGCATGCAACTGGCAATGATTCAACATCCGCCGGCTTTTGGTATGAAACTCAAAGACTTTAATGAAGAAGAGATAAAAACCATGACTGGTGTAACAGATGCTTTTATGATTGATACTACTGTTGAAAGTCCA
The DNA here is from genome assembly GCA_036525815.1 of Yeosuana sp. Lineage (GTDB taxonomy): Bacteria > Bacteroidota > Bacteroidia > Flavobacteriales > Flavobacteriaceae > Yeosuana. Next base: position 3,355 of record DATCZQ010000127.1, read on the forward strand.
GACTGGTCTGATGAAAAAGGTTTTCTGCAACTTATTGCTATTGTGGGAGATTCTACCTGGCAATTGATGAAAGCAAAAAAGGCGCTTAAAGCCAATTGGGAAATGGTAAGTGAATTGGAAAATTCTCGTATGCACATGCAGAAGCTTGAGGAAGCAATGGAAACAGGAGAGGTTCAAGAAAGTAGAGTAGATGGCAATCCCGAGGATGCATTTAAAAAGGCAGCCAAGGTCATTGAAAAAACCTATACATCTCCTTTTCTTCCACATAACACCATG
>DATCZQ010000128.1:0-2376 GCA_036525815.1 Yeosuana sp.
CCAAAACATTAAGCATCGGTGTATAGTCGAACTATTATACTCTGCTGGCCTGCGCAGAAATGAGCTACTCAACCTTAAGATCTCAGATGTTGACAGCAAAAGGATGCTCATTAAGGTAAACCAGGGAAAGGGCAAAAAAGACAGGTATACCTTACTTAGTGAAACCCTGCTCAGCGATCTTAGGCAATATTACCGCGTTTACAACCCTAAGATTTTCCTTTTTGAAGGAGAACCTGGAAAAGCTTACAGCAGCAGTAGTGTACGAATGATTGTATACCGAGCGGCAAAATTGGCTCGAATCAGGAAAAAAGTGACGCCACACACTTTGAGGCACAGCTTTGCTACCCATTTGCTGGAGCGCGGCACTGATCTGCGGTACATCCAATCACTGCTTGGGCATACCAGCAGTAGAACTACGGAAATTTACGCACACGTAGCCGTTAACACTTTCAGGAATATTGAAAATCCGTTAGATTGCATCACGACATGATGTAAATAACAGCAATGCTGTTATTCATATGTTATCGCCAATTTATAAGATCAAATAGATAAATAAATGCCTACAATTGACAAACAAAGTGCGTTAGTATCAACAGCAAGAACCGCAGGAATATGGTACTTAATGATGGCAATTTCAGGTATTTTGGGATTTCTGATATTTCATCCCCAGGTATTTGATTCAGAAGACCCTCAGAAAACACTAACAAATCTGATTGACCTTGAATCTCTCGCCAGAACCCGACTTCTGCTGGAATTTGCCATTATTGTTTCACAAGCTCTTACTGCAGTTTGGTTTTACAAATTGTTTAGAAATATAAACGAGTGGGCAGCATGGTCAGTTGGTATTTGGGGAATGATAAATTCCATAGCAATTATGATTAGTGCAATTTCAATGGGTTCCGCTATTGAAATTGCAAGTTCTTCCCAAATCATAGAAGACAAATTAATATTAATTGAACTTTTAAGTGGTATAATTTCAAATGCCTGGGGTGTCGGTGGGCTTTTCTTTGGGCTTTGGCTAATCCCATTAGGATACATTATAACCAGCACAAAAAGGATGCCTATATGGTTGGGGCGAACCCTGATTGCCGGTTGTATCGGCTACTTGATAAGTACTACAATTAATTACATTGGTATTGAAAGTCCCTTGTTAGGTTATTTAACCGTTCCAGCTACAGTTGGAGAGTTCTGGATGATAGGATATTTATTAATTTTTGGAATACGACCGGTTAATGAAAAATTAGAAATAATACCAACTGAAAAAAGGCGATAACAGCGTATATAATTTATGGCGGGAATGGCCGTAAATCCAAGCCTTTACTGTCAAATAAGTTGGTTGCAAGATAAAAATTAAGTGCCTCTAAGACCGCCACAATTCATATACACAAACCGTTGTGCTTAATTACTGTAACTAAATTTCCTAAAATAAGTTGACTAAAAATTAAACATTAAATTATTATTTTTTGTAACTAATATTGTACAAAACGTCATAAACCAATATAAGACATTAATTACATAATTGAAAATTAACAACATGAAACACTTAATTAAATATAGTGGGGTAGCCTTAGTTATGGCAGGATTGTTTTTTATTATAACTAATGTAGTCATCTCTCCTTTAGTAGACTTTGATGCAGCTTTTAGTGAGGTACTTTCGTCCTCAGTATTTCAATATCGAATGATTTTCGCAGCATTAACAGTGGTATTCCTTTTATTTGGTGTCACAGGATTATACCTGCACCACAATGAAATAGAGCGCGCCAGCATATTCCGGCATATTACATTTATCATTGCTTTTTTTGGCAGTGCTTTTGTTTTTGCCAATGAATGGCATCAAATATTTGTTCTACCTGAAATTGCCAAAATGAGCCCTGAGGCTATGGAAAAATTAGATTCATCTGAGCACACAGGTAGTTATGTTATTGGAGCTATGATAGCATTGGTTACATTTTCAATTGGCTGGATTTTATTTATGATATCTCTTTTGATATCTAGAAAATTAAAACGTTTAGGGCCAATTTTAGTATTATCAGGTTTTTTCCTCATCCCTATTATTTCCGGAATAATTACTCCTGTATGGGGAGGCATTATAGGAACTGCAGCATTAGGGATTGGGTTTTGCATCATTGGGTTTGAACTAATTAAATCAAGTTAAATATTTGTCTTTAGAATTTAACGAAAACTAAGCACAACAATGTATAAGCGTAATGCGGGCTAAAGTGCTAATTTTAAACGAATTGAATATTAACAAACATTTCGGTAAACCGAGAGGAAAGAGTTTCTAATCCCGCTCTACGCTTATACTAGCCGTTATGTGTAATAACTAGGAGTGGAGAATTCAATAAGAACCGAATTGCTAATAAACTATTAATATGA
>DATCZQ010000129.1:0-19324 GCA_036525815.1 Yeosuana sp.
AAAGTTCAATGTGCAGTCTAGATAAGAAATTAAAAACTTGAAATACAGATAGTTAAAAATTAAATCCAGGTACTAGTACTCATTTCAACCCTTATTAAATTAAATTTTTGATAAAAATAATGGATGTTTGTCGTGAATTAATTTACAATCTATATCATGAGACAAAAAATAAATCACCCTAAAAACACAAAAATCAAATGGTTGCTTATAGCTTGTTTAGCTATTTATGGAACAAATTATGCTCAAGACACGGCTGCTAACACAAATGCCGGTGTGTTATCATTTGAAACTTCAGAAATTGATGATGGTACCATCAACCAAAATGCTGATGGCGAACGCACTTTTAAATTCACCAATACGGGCGAGGCTCCAATTGTTATTACTCAAGTACAGACTTCATGTGGATGTACGGTTCCTTCTTATTCAAAAACCCCCATCTTATCAGGTGAATCCAGTGAAATAAAAGTGAAGTATGCCACCAACAGAATTGGCGCTTTTAAAAAAACAATTACCGTTATTTCAAATGCGAGTGAACCCTCTAAAATATTATTTATAAAAGGTACGGTCTTAAGTCCTACCAACTAAATACCACTGTAAAAAGATATTTTCACAATTTTAAAATCTCGTAAAAAGTTGTGTGCTAATTTTTTGAAATAGTGTAATTTTGCACTCGCCTATCAAAACGGTAGGTTAAAAAAAATAATTAGCATGCAACTTTCTGAACAAGAATTAGTAAGACGAGAAAAACTTTTAAAATTACGCCAGTTAGGCATAAACCCTTATCCTGCAGATTTATTTCCTTTAAATCACTCTTCCAAGGACATTAAAAACAATTTTGAAGAAGGCAAAAAAGTTATTATTGCCGGAAGACTCATGGCCATTAAGTTGCAAGGCAAAGCCTCCTTTGCTCAGATTCAGGATGCAGAAGGCAAAATCCAGGTATATTTTAATAGAGATATAATTTGTCCGGGAGAAGACAAAACTAAATATAACGAGGTCTTTAAAAAACTTTTAGACTTTGGAGATTTCATTGGAATTGAAGGGGAGCTTTTCACAACCCAGGTTGGTGAAAAAACCGTAATGGTTAAAGATTTCACTATACTTAGTAAAGCTTTAAAACCATTACCAATGCCAAAGGAAAAAGATGGTATTGTTTATGACGCCTTTACAGATCCTGAACAACGTTACAGACAACGTTATGCAGATCTAGTGGTGAATCCACAAGTCAAGGAAGTATTTGTTAAGCGTACCAAACTCTTTAACGCCATGCGTGAATTTTTTAATAACGCAGGTTATTTTGAAGTGGAAACCCCTGTTTTACAGCCTATTCCAGGAGGAGCAGCTGCCAGACCATTTATTACACACCACAATGCTCTAGATATACCGCTTTACATGAGAATCGCCAATGAGTTATATTTAAAAAGACTTATTGTAGGTGGTTTTGATGGTGTTTATGAATTTTCCAAGAATTTCAGAAATGAAGGTATGGACCGCACTCATAATCCAGAATTTACTGCAATGGAAATTTACGTGGCCTATAAAGATTACAATTGGATGATGGATTTCTGTGAGCAATTGCTGGAACATTGCGCTATTGCTGTTAATGGCACTACTAAAGCAACTTTTGGAAAACACGAAATAGACTTTAAAGCTCCTTATGCCAGAGTAACCATGGCTGATTCTATAGAACATTTTACCGGATTTGATATTACTGGAAAAACTGAAGATGAGATTAGAAAAGCTGCTAAAAACATGGGAATAGAAGTTGATGACACCATGGGTAAAGGAAAACTTATAGATGAAATTTTTGGAGAAAAATGCGAAGGCAATTATATTCAACCCACTTTTATTACAGATTACCCAAAGGAAATGAGTCCTTTATGTAAAGAACATAGAACCAATCCGGAGCTAACTGAGCGTTTTGAGTTGATGGTTTGTGGAAAAGAAATTGCCAATGCTTATTCAGAATTAAATGACCCTATTGACCAAAGAGAACGCTTTGAACATCAATTAAAACTAGCCGCCAAAGGGGATGATGAGGCTACAGAATTTATTGATGAAGATTTTTTACGTGCTTTAGAATATGGTATGCCTCCGACCTCCGGTATGGGTATTGGTATGGACAGACTTGTTATGTTTTTAACAAATAATCAGTCCATACAAGAAGTTTTATTCTTCCCTCAAATGAGACCAGAGAAAAAGGCCATTGAATTGAGTGACAATGAAAAGCTTATTTTAGAGATTTTAAAATCTCATAAAAGCCTGACATTGAATACTCTTAAATCAAAATCAGAATTAAGCAATAAAGCCTGGGATAAAGGTATAAAAGGATTAACCAAGCATAAATTAGCTAAAGTTGAAAAAGTTGGTGATGATTTATTTGTAGAGATCATTTAGCCCCTTTTTTCTTTCCGTCCTATCATGAAAAATAGAAAAAGAATTAATACGATTTTTTTTATTTTTTTTACATTAATTAAGCTATCTTGACTTAATCAAAAGTTTTAAAATTCTGAATTTAATAAATTCAGAATTTTTTTATTTAAAAACCAGCCATATACATGAAAAATCTATTTCCCCTCTTGCTATTTACTATACTATGACTACAAAGCTGTAAAATATACGACTCTAAACCTACAACAAAAGAGGACGCTCTTCTCTTTGGGGGGAAAGTTCGGGTTAAATCAGATTCAAATTCGAACTACAAATTTGAAAAATTAATTGTTGAAGACAATCAATTGTATGGTATAGGGAAAAGGGTATCTAAAAAATCAAAACTTTCTTATACAAACAATATTGTTAATGAAAACAAAAACGATACAAATGTAAAGATTCTACTAACCGATAATTTAATTAATGAAATTCATCTTTATAATAAGGGCAAGTCATCTACGTTAAATGTTATAGGTATTGGAGCTTTAGGACTTCTCGTCTTAGCTATGGTAACTGGTCTTGCATTAGTGATATTGTTGTCTGGTTTATAGTATAATAGTTTTTCTATAAAATTGAAATAGTTTATCATCTAAAATGGATAACCTTTTAATAGTTGATTTTTGAAATTATTCTCACTTTAGCAATTCATTGATTTGATTTTTATAGCTATCATATTCGTTTAAATTATTATGAGTACCGTGAGGTATTAATATGAACTCTGAATTTATTTTTGATGATGCATTGAACAATTTTTTTCCGGATTCAAAAGGAACCACTGCATCATCAGTACCATGAAATATATAAAGTGGGTTGTTTATATTTTGAACATATTCAAAATTAGGAAATCGAAATTTCAACAGGTATTTTGCAGGAAACATAAAAAGTCTCCTTTGAGTAACATCCTCTAAGCTAAAAAAGGGGGCTTCTAAAATGGTTTGCTTAGGTTTATTTTTAGACGACACATAGGTAGCAAAAGCGCTTCCTAAAGACCTGCCATAAACAGTAATTGAATTTTCATTATAATTCATTTTTATATAATCATAACACATTTGCGCATCGTTATATAATTGAGTTTCGGTCAAATCTCCAGTACTTTTTCCATAAGTTCTGTAATCCATCACCAATACATCATAATTTTTATTTGCAAAATATTGTGTGATTCTGCCCCAACGATTTAAGTCACCCACATTGCCGTGAAAATATAATATCACACCCTTAGGGCTCTCATTCTTGAATAAAACGGCATTAATGATTCCACCATCATCAGCTTTTAAGAAAATTTCCTGAAACGGATGTGAAAATTTATAAATATGATCCTGAGAAAGTACCGTTGGCCTAAATATAATATTTTCCTGAAAAAAATATAAAGAACCACAAATTATGGTATACAATCCTATTACAACAATTACCACTTTTTTAACCTTGGGTTTTCCTTTTTGTGCCATGTACAACATGAATACTTGTTGTTGATAAATCTATTGGTTCTGATTTTGCATTAATAATCTCATGCATCATTTTATGATAGGATTCAAAATTGTTCAAATTCTTATGACCACCACCTATTACAGTATGCAATCTGGTTAATTTAGGATTTACCTTTGAAAGTCTGACACTCGTTTTATATGGAATTAAAGTATCATTAGTCCCGTGAATAATATGTATTGGGCATTGTACATATTTTAACCATTTGTAAGTTGGTAATGGGTATTTTATTAGAATGGACAGTGGCATAAATGGAGCATATCTTGCTGTGACCTTAGTAAGACTATAATAAGGCGCATCCAAAATAAGCATTCTAGGGTTATTCATTGAGGCAAGTTTTGCAGCAAAACCAGACCCTAAGGAACGGCCATATACAATGATTCTATCCTCAGTAGTTTCCTCTTTAATTTTATTATATACTTCTTGTAAATCTCTCTTTATTGCCTTTTGAGACCGTCTTCCTGTACTTTTACCAAAACCGCGATAATCTACCATTAATACATTGTAATTATGTCTGGTAAAATCGACAGCAAATTTTCCCCAACCCTTTATACTTTTCGAATTTCCCTTAAGATAAAACACAATTCCTTTAGATTCTCCTTTGGGTTTGAAAAGGAGCGCATTAATAACAGCGCCATCTCGGGTTTCAAGATTATATTCCTTGATATCCTGGTTTTCATAGTAAAACTGAAAATCTTCTGGTAACTTTTCTGGTTTAAATAATAAATAATCTTGTAAATAATATATCGCTATGCTTATAATCACATAAGCAATAATCAACAGAATAAGAAAGTGCAACCAATAAGGCATATTCTAAAAATCATTATAAGACTAATATACAATAAAAAGTATAATACATTTAAAACCCCGCAGTTAATCACTGCGAGGCTTTGGGTTAAAAATGTAATCATCAAAATAAACCCATATTTTTCAATATGTTTTTTAGAATTTTTTATCCTCATCCCTACTTCTATCAATATACCCTACATCTCTAATGTTTTTTTGAACTGCAATAGAGGCAAATAAACTTAAAGTAAAGGCCATACCATAAAATCCTTTTTCACTTAAAAATAAATCGGCATTCCAAAGACCAATAACTAACAGTACTATCGAAGCTACTGTAGTGAACCAGCTTATTCCATAATAAACTTCAGTAATTGGAATATTCTCCAATTTATCTCTTACCGCTTTTTGCAAAGAAATTACCGAAAATAGCCCAAAAAGTAAAATGGTAAAATAGTACCCCTTTTCATTTAATTGCATATCCGCATTCCATAGTCCAATGCAATAGGATGTCATACCTATCAATAAAGCGAACCATGAGGCTCCAATAAACGCCGCTGTTGGCTTTTGATCAAAAATTTTGATTTCCTTTTTTAGGTCTTTTTTTTCTGTTTTTTCATCTACAGAAACTGTTGTTTGATAATTCATAATATTTTAATTTAAAGATTAAACTTAATTTTAAATACCTAGAATCCTTTTAAATTCTATGGTATTATTGCAATAAACTTAACATAACTAGTTTGTTTTCAAAAACTGTTTTGAAATAGTTTTTGAACTCGCAGGCAGTACATTAACCCTGCTGTGAAGATTGATATTCTATTAAATTGTTTCATAATAAATTGTTTTAATGATTACAGGACAAATTTGCAGCTCTTTAAGCTTTATAAAAACACAATTTTTATCAATAACTGACGATATCTTTTTGTAATATTACATGATATAATCTTTATATAAAGGCTTCATATTTATTTTACTGACGATATAATGACAAATTTAAATGAAATAGTTTCCACACTTTCCTCTGAAGATCAACAACATTTTATAATGTTCTTAGAAAGAAAAAATACCAGGTCAGACACTAAAAATGTCCAGCTTTTCAAACTTTTAATAAAGAATGAATTAAACTCAAAAGAGGTTTGTCTAAAACTTTATAAAGCTTATAAAAAAGAGGCCTATCATGCCTTAAGAAAACGCCTCTATCAATCTATCATTGATTTTATTGCCAACTTAAGTTTAGAAGAAGATAAAATTGTTGATATGCAAATAATTAAATACATTTTAGCATCAAGAACATTTCTATTTCATAAACAATATAAAGTTGCTTTTAATATTTTAGACCGGGCTGAAGCAATGGCTCTAGAAAATAATCTGTTTCCGTTACTTAATGAAATTTATCACACAAAAATACAATATGCCTATTCTATTCCTACTGTGAAATTAGATTCGCTAATTGAGAAATTTAAAATAAACCAAAAATACTATCTTCAAGAAGACCGCTTAAATATAGCGTATGCTAAAATAAGAGAATCAATAAACGAAGTAACCGTTAAAGGTCAGTTTATAAATTTTCAAAATCTGGTTAATAAAACACTAGAAGAATATGACATTAACATAAACGAATCAATGTCATTCATGTCTTTGTATCAATTAATGAAGATTGTTAGTATTTCTGCGTTCGCTTCGAATGATTATTTAAAAATTGAATCGTTTTTAAAAAATACTTATAAAATATTACTAACTCATAAAAATAAAGAAAAGCAACTTTATTATCATCTTCAGGTATTGTATCTAATAGCTTACACTCTTTTTAGAAACAAAAAATTCAATGAATCTTTGGAATTTCTGGAGAAGCAGCATGAGTTGATGACACAAAAAAAAGGTAAATTTTATAATGAATTTAAGCTAAAATATCATTTGATTTTAGCTCTTAATTTTAATTTTTTGGACGAACCGGAAAAAGCAATCCATATTCTCAAACCATTTTTAAATTCAAAACATTCAGATTTAGAATCGTTGTTAGATATTCATTTAAGTGTGGTCATGATGTATTTTCAAAAAGGCGACTTTCAAAAGGCACGTCAGATATTTTCTAAATTTTATCATACCGATAAATGGTATATTGAAAAAGCAGGAAAAGAATGGGTTATTAAAAAGAATTTAATTGAAATCTTATTACATATTGAACTCAAAAATGTTGATTTGGTAGAATCAAGATTATTAAGTTTCAGAAGGAATTATTCAAAATTTTTGAAAGATATAAAACAGCAACGTGCCATAACCTATTTAAACCTAGTTAACGAGTACTTTAATGCTCCAGAAAAAATTACAACATTAGCATTTAAAAATAAAGTTGAGAATTCTTTTGAATGGATTGGCGGAAAACAAGAAGACATTTTTGTAATGAGTTTTTATGCCTGGTTAAAAAGCAAAATGGAAAATAAAACGCTTTATATCACCACACAAAACTTAATCAAAAACGCTCAACTTCTTAATTAAAGTAGTCGTTTTAATAAATTATTCCTACCTTTTTGTTTTTTTATAAGTATGTTAAAAAGAACGTTTGCTTTGCTGATTTTTTGTTGCGGTTCTTTAATATCTGCTCAACAAAAAGATAGCCTACTACTAAAAAATGGCATTGACAAACCAAGTATTCTATCAACACACCATTTTGGAATTTTTAGTGCTCGAATTAACCAGAATTTCAAAATCGCTCCTCCCAAAAATATTATGATTGAATTAAGTTCAGTCAGCGGAAACACTTTTCATCCTTTTGTTGAGACTTATTTACCTAAAGACCCCAAAGTAAGAGAAGAACAGAGCAAACTTATTTGGCATGATAGAAACTTTAATTTTATAGACCAAGAATCCACCCCAGCCGACTATATGAATATTGTTATTGATGCGGTTATTAAGGAATTTCGAATCAATGCAATTTTCCCAATAAACAAGAATCATGAATTTGGCATCTCATTGCGTTCATATTTAATAACCAGTGGAAGGTATCCACTTACATTATTTACAAGTGATGAAAGCATTGAATGGTTTCACAGTAATATTTCAGGTGGCGAAGATCCTTATGGAAGGCGTTATTATGGTTTAAATCAGGTTCACTTTAAATATACTGACCGCAATGGCCACATTCTTGAATTAAAAAACCGTGATTTTTTTATTAGCGGAGTTGAGTTAAACCATTATTACTACCCCACCTCTTTAAACAATAAAAAAAAGAATCTATTTTTCAATTTTGGAACTCATTTAGGAATAAATACCTCAATACATAACAAATCTTTGGATTTAGGGTTTTCAGCAAATACAATTAAAAAACTTACACTTAAAAATAGTAATGAATTACATTTTGCCTTTGGAACAAGTATTTTGCGCAAAAACCTTATTAATAACAATGATGTTATTGATTTAGGAAATAATCCCTATCTGGCAGCTATTGAAAGTGAAATTGAATATACTAAATATACTAAGGACAAAAATTATAATTCCTTGGGTATAAATTATCAAATTCAGTCAAGATATAATAAGCTAAAAGAAGCAGATTATTACAGACTTATTGGTAAATGGCAGGAAATTAATGGTGGTTGGCAACATGGCGTTACCACTTTATACAAAGCACTATCTAATTGGACCATATTATACACATACGGACGACCTAAATTGAAAATAACAATATACCTTAAAGAAGATTTTTTGGTCAATAATGCCCCAGATATTCAAACCGGAATAAGTTTGAATTTTCCTATTTTAAATTAAAATTCCGTATCCTTACGATTACCCCTTCTCTTTTGTAATTTAAAAGTTAAAATTGTTACACATTTTAAACCTTTTTATATTGGCAGAGTCCTAATAGAAATTAAACTTAAAAAAATATTTAAAATGAAAAATTTACTTTTTGTAGCCCTAGCATTAGTAGCTATTCAGGTGTCAGCACAGGAAAAAAACGAACGTCCTAACAGAGAACGAGGAGAAAAAATGGAACGCTATCTAGATTTTTCTCCGGAAGAAATGGCTACTCTTCAAACAAAAAAAATGACACTGCATTTAGATTTAAATGAATCTCAACAAAAAGAAATCAAGAAATTAAATCTTGAGAATGCTATTCAAAGAAAAGCAAAAATGGAAGCTCATAAAGCTCAAAAAGAAAGTGGTAATATGGAGAAAGCTTCAAAAGAAGCACGTTTAAAAATGATGAATGACCGCTTAGACCATCAAATTGAAATAAAAGCAACCATGAAAAAGATATTAAATGAAGATCAATTTGCTAAATGGGAAAAATCTCAAGAAAAGATGAAAAACATGCATTCAAGAAAGCAAAAAGAAAAAGTTAGAATTAGATAAATTTTAGTTTGATTATTATTATTATTAATGATTGTTTATTTAGAAAAAAAGCCTTTCCAAACTTTAGGAAAGGCTTTTTAATCTTTAAAATTTACTGGCAACTTTTTTAACAGCTGCTATGGTAACATCTAAATCTTCATAGGTTAAAGCATCTGTTATAAACCAGGTTTCAAAAGCACTTGGCGCAATATAAATACCTTCTTGCAACATTCCGTGAAAGAATTTCTTAAAAGTCTCATTATTTCCTTTTACTGAAGTCTCAAAATCAATGACCTGGTCTTCGGCAAAGTGAATAGAAATCATGGAACCTACTCTATTGATTGTATGACTTGTTTTATTTTCGTTTAACACCTTAGTAAACCCTTTATGTAAATAAGCCGTTTTTTCAGCTAGACGACTAAAAAGTTCTGTATCGTTATTTAATGTTTCAAGCATGGCTAACCCCGCAGCCATAGCCAATGGGTTTCCACTTAAAGTTCCAGCTTGATATACAGGTCCTAATGGTGCCAAATAATTCATGATCTCTTCTCTTGCCGCAAAAGCCCCTACTGGCAATCCTCCGCCAATAACTTTCCCGTAACATACAATATCAGCATTAATATTATAAAGCTCTTGCGCCCCACCTTTTGCTAATCTAAAACCCGTCATCACCTCATCAAAAATAAGCAAAAGACCATGCGTATCACAAAGATCCCTCAAGCCTTGTAAAAAACCATCCTTTGGAGGTATACATCCCATATTACCCGCAACAGGCTCAATAATAATACACGCGATTTCTCCTTTGTTAGCATTGATAACCGATTTTACATTTTCAATATCATTATACTTTGCCAACAAAGTATCTTTAGCAGTTCCTTGAGTCACACCAGGGCTATTAGGGGATCCAAAGGTAATTGCACCACTTCCTGCTTGAATTAAAAAAGAATCGCTATGACCATGGTAGCAACCTGCAAATTTTATAATCTTATCTTTACCGGTATAACCTCGCGCTAACCTGATAGCACTCATACAGGCTTCGGTCCCTGAATTAACAAAACGTATTTTATCAATATTAGGCACCATAGAAACTGCCAATTCTGCTATTTTAGTTTCAATTTCAGTAGGCATGCCAAAAGACGTGCCTTTTTTAGCCTTTTCAATAACCGCATTAACCACGGGCTCATAGGCATGCCCAAGAATCATTGGACCCCATGAGTTGATATAATCAATTAACTTATTCCCATCTTCATCATATAGATAGGCCCCTTTAGCTTCTTTAACAAAAATAGGAGTACCACCTACTGCTTTAAATGCTCTTACCGGTGAATTAACTCCACCAGGTATCACTTTTTCTGCTTGTGCAAATAATGCACTACTACGCTTATAATTCATTAACTTTTATTAGTTTTTTGATTTAGGACTTACAAACAATTCTTGTCCAATTTTTAAATCAGTTCCATTCAAACCATTTAAAGTTTGAAGTTCATTAATAGTGACATTATATTTCTTTGAAATGGAATACAAGGTATCGCCTTTCATTACAACATGTGTCAATGCACTAGCTGCCTTGTTTACGCTAGCTATTGGCATACTAACTCCAAGAACTTCTTGATCCAGTCTATACAACTTATACCGTTCTATCAAATATATAAGTTTATCCGGATATTTTCTATCTGTGGCATAACCGGCCGCTTTCAATTCCCTTGCCCAAGACTTATAATCGTCTTTATCTAATTCAAATAATTTTGAATAGCGCGAGCGCATTGTTAAAAACAAAGAGTGATCTCTATATGAATATTTGGCATCATTATATTTCCTAAAACATTCTTGTAAACTATCATCATCATGATGTATTCTATCGCCTGTCCAGTTATGACATTTTATCCCAAAATGATTATTAGCTTCAACAGCAAGACGTCCTTTTCCTGAGCTTGATTCTAATATCCCTTGGGCTAAGGTGATACTTGCTGGGATACCGTACAGACGCATTTCTTGTTGGGCAATAACACTAAACAAATCAAGGTATTCTTCTGTAGAATTAACAATTAAGGTTTTAAATGAAGAACTTTCAACATCCTCAGCAACAACCTCCGTTATTTCAGGCTTTACAGTTCTTACTTCATGTTCTAGTTCAGGTTTTATATGTGAGCTCTTTCTGACCGTGACTTTTCTCGAGCTACAGCTAAAAACAATTAATCCTAAAAATATCAGTACTACAATTTTCTTCATGTCACTAAACAATTATTGGCATCTTTTTTTTAATTAATACATTATTCATTCCAGGTATTCCTTGCAAACCACCGGTATGAATTGTTAAAATTCTTGATCCTCTTTTAAAAAAACCTTTTTCTAGTAAATCAAAAATTCCAAACATCATTTTACCTGTATAAACAGGATCCAATTGGATATTATTCTCTTTTTTAAATTGATTAATAAATTCAATTAATTCAATGTTTATTTTAGCATAACCACCAAAATGATACTCATTTATAATACTCCAATTTTTTTTCGTTACAAATCTACTAATATCTTCCTTTAAAAACGAACCTTTTAACGCCGGAAAACCTAAAATTTGTTGACCATCCTTTGAACTATTAATTATTCCTGAAATAGTACCACCAGTGCCTATTGCACAGCACACATAATCAAAATGATTATCAGCTACTGTTAAGATTTCTTCACAGCCTTTAACTGCCAATGCATTGGTTCCGCCTTCAGGCAATAAATAAAAATCATTAAACTCTGCTTTTAATTTTTCAGTAAAGGACATGGAATGCTTCTCTCTGAACAACTCTCTTGTAATAAATTTAAATTGCATGCCACAACCCTTTGCAAATAACAACGTGGGATTCTCCGGAATCTTGTCTTCCAGTTCATCACCTCTTATAATTCCTATGGTTTCAAAACCAAATTCTTGGCCAGCAAAAGCAACGGCAGCTATATGGTTAGAGTATGCACCGCCAAAAGTAAGTAGCTTAGAAACTCCTGATTTTTTAGCTTCTTCAATATTGTATTTTAATTTTCGGTATTTATTGCCAGATATGAATGGATGAATGTTGTCTTCACGTTTTAAAAATAAATGAACACCATATTGTTCAGGCAGCACAACAGGCTGATTAATACTTTTGTTTAACTGGAAAATCATGGGTACGAATATACTTTAAAAATTGCCAAAATACTCTCTGATGCATATGCTTTGCATTAGATTCATTAGCATAGGCTTCACGTTCAAAAGAAATATTTTTATACGCCAAATACCAGTTTTTATAAAAGCAAAGTCTCAGTAAAAATTCAATTGCATACCAGACGTAGAACGGTAAAATTAAAAGTTCTAGTTGTTGTTTTAAATGAATACTTTCATGGTTAATTAACCTAGCATCTTCTTTCAATTTCTTATTCTTTAAGAATACAAAAGGAAAGATAGTTAACCCTAAATAACCATTTGGCACTAAGTATCTGGAACATAAAATCATAAAATATCTCTGTTAAAAATCAATCCAAATTACATTATCTTTGTGAAACTATGAAGAAAATTATCCCTTTAAAAGAAGGTGATTACTACCTAACACCAGAAGGCTATCGTTGTTTTACAGAACAATACCTATTAAGAAGAGGGTATTGTTGTGAAAGCAACTGCAGACATTGTCCTTATGGCTTTAATGAAAAGAAAGTAAAATCATAAACTGAAATTAACATAATTAATGACTTTTCAAGAGCAAATATTAGAAGGTATTCCTAACATTTTACCAAAAGTAAAACCCTATGACCAATCTATAAATCATGCCCCTAGGCGAAAAGATGTTTTATTTGCACAAGATAAAAAACTAGCTCTTAAAAATGCCTTACGTTATTTCGACAAAAAACATCACAATGATTTAATCGCTGAATTCAAAAATGAACTGGACACCTATGGTCGTATTTATATGCATCGCTTACGTCCGGATTATAAAATGTATGCCAGACCTCTTGATGAATATCCTGCAAAATCAAAACAGGCCGCAGCTATCATGCTGATGATACAAAACAATTTGGATCATAGAGTCGCTCAACATCCTCATGAATTAATTACTTATGGAGGTAATGGTTCCGTTTTTCAAAATTGGGCTCAATATTTATTGGTTATGAAATACCTTGCTGAGATGAATGATGACCAGACCTTAGTCATCTATTCTGGTCATCCATTAGGATTATTTCCTTCACATACAGAAGCCCCAAGAGTGGTCGTTACAAACGGTATGATGATTCCTAATTACTCCAAACCAGATGACTGGGAAACATATAATGCCTTAGGTGTTACGCAATATGGACAAATGACCGCTGGAAGTTATATGTATATTGGACCTCAAGGTATTGTTCACGGCACCACCATAACTGTATTAAACGCTTTTAGAAAAATAAACAAAAATCCTAAAGGCCATTTATTTGTTACTTCTGGCTTAGGCGGTATGTCAGGAGCACAACCAAAGGCTGGTAGCATTGCTGGTTGCATTACTGTATGTGCCGAAGTTAATCCTAAGATTACAAAAATTCGTCACGAACAAGGCTGGATTGACGAAATAATTACGGATATAAAGGAACTTGTAACCCGCGTTAAAAAAGCTAAATCACTAAAAGAAACTGTTTCTTTGGCTTATTTAGGAAACATTGTAGATGTTTGGAAAACCTTTGATAAAGCAAGCATCACTATAGACATTGGAAGTGATCAAACTTCTTTGCATAATCCTTATGCCGGTGGTTATTATCCTGTTGGTCTTTCTTTTGAAGAGGCCAATAAATTAATAGCTGAAAACCCCCTATTATTTAAAGAAAAAGTGCAGCAAACTTTGAGGGAACATGTTCTGGCTATTAATAACCATACAAAAAAAGGAACCTACTTTTTTGATTATGGGAACGCTTTTTTACTCGAAGCCTCTCGCGCCGGTGCTGAAATCATGGCTAAAAATGGCATTGATTTTAAATATCCGAGTTATGTTCAAGATATTATGGGGCCTATGTGTTTTGATTATGGTTTTGGTCCTTTTAGATGGGTCTGTACTTCGGGAAAACCTGAAGACTTAGAAAGAACAGATACAATTGCTTGTCATGTTTTAGAAGAAATGATGCAACACTCTCCAAAAGAAATACAGCAACAAATGGCTGATAACATACAATGGATAAAAGGCGCCCAAGAAAATAAATTAGTGGTAGGTTCTCAAGCTCGTATTTTATATGCTGATGCTGAAGGCCGTATGAAAATTGCTCAGGCATTTAATGATGCTATTCAAAAAGCAGCCATTGGATTAGTTGTTTTAGGGAGAGATCATCATGATGTGTCAGGTACAGATTCACCGTTTAGAGAAACCAGCAATATTTATGACGGATCCAAGTTTACAGCTGATATGGCCATACAAAACGTCATTGGTGACAGCTTTAGGGGAGCCACCTGGGTAAGTATTCATAATGGCGGTGGCGTAGGTTGGGGAGAGGTTATAAATGGTGGATTTGGTATGGTTCTTGATGGTAGTAAAGAAGCAGAAAAACGATTGAAATCTATGCTGTTTTGGGATGTCAACAATGGTATAGCCAGAAGAAGCTGGGCTAGAAATGAAGGCGCTATTTTTGCCATTAAACGAGCGATGACTATGGAACCAAATTTAAAAATAACCTTACCAAATTTTGTAGACGATAATTTATTAAATTCGATATAACCATTAAAAAAAAGAAAATGAAAAGAATCTTAAAAACAATTCCACTTTTGGTAATATTACTTTTAGTGGTCACTTCATGTAGCTCAATTCGAGTAGCTACTGATTATGACAAGAACGCTAATTTTGACAACTTCAAAACATTTGCTTTCTTTAAAACCGGTATTGATAAGGCTGAAATAAATGATCTTGATAAACGCCGTATTCTTCGTGCTATTGAGTCTGAATTATTAGCTAAAGGATTTACAAAATCTGAAACTCCAGATCTACTAATAAGTTTATTTACAAAATCAAACCAACGTGTCGATGTTTACAATAACACCTGGGGCATGGGCGCTTGGGGATGGGGCGGATGGGGCCCTTGGGGTGGATTTGGACCAGGATGGGGTTGGGGATATAACCAACCATCTGTTACAACTTCTACAGAAGGCACATTATTTATAGACCTCATTGATGCTAATAAAAAAGAGCTGGTTTGGCAAGGAATGGGAACCGGTTATTTAAGCAGAAATATGGATAAAAAAGAAGCTCTTATTCAAGAATTTGTTTCTAAAATAATGGAAAAATATCCTCCAGGAGCAAAAAAATAAAGAGATAAATAAAAAAGCAACTTATTAAAGTTGCTTTTTTATTATGTTCATGCTCTTCGCTGTTTTACGCATTCTTTGTATTTTTATTCAAATCTCATTTAGTAATATCCATGGATAACTCAATAGAATTAAACCCTATTTTAAATCGGTTACCTAAGCACCTACGTCAATTTATAAAACCACAAAATTATAGCGATTATTCTGCTATTGACCAGGCTGTATGGCGTTATGTCATGCGGAAAAATGTTGATTTTTTAAGTAAAGTAGCTCATAAATCCTATTTAAACGGTTTAAAACAAACCGGAATTTCTATTGACAGTATTCCCAATATGTACGGAATGAATAGAATTTTAAAAGATATTGGCTGGGCGGCAGTAGCAGTAGATGGTTTTATTCCACCAAATGCTTTTATGGAATTTCAAGCCTATAATGTTTTGGTCATTGCCAGTGATATTAGACAATTAGACCACATTGAATATACGCCTGCTCCAGATATTATCCATGAAGGTGCCGGTCATGCACCCATTATAGCAAATCCAGAATATGCGGAGTATTTAAGACGATTTGGAGAAATTGGCTGTAAAGCCATTTCATCAGCTAAAGATTACGAATTATATGAAGCCGTTAGAAACTTATCCATAATCAAAGAGGCTCCTAACTCTGCTCAAAATGACATTGATTCAGCAGAGAAAAAAGTTGAAGAGCTTCAAAAAAATATGGGAGAGCCAAGTGAAATGGCGCTTATTAGAAATTTACACTGGTGGACGGTTGAATATGGTTTAATAGGAACAGTAGAAAATCCAAAAATCTATGGCGCCGGATTATTATCATCTATTGGAGAAAGTGCGTGGTGCATGACAAAAGCGGTGGAAAAACTGCCCTATAATATTGATGCAACCTTTAAAGATTTTGACATCACCAAACCTCAACCTCAGCTTTATGTGACACCAGATTTTGCACATCTAAGTTTAATATTAGAAGAGTTTGCCAATACCATGGCTTTAAGAAAAGGGGGGCTTTCAGGAATTAAAAAACTCATTCATTCCAAAGCTTTAGGAACTATAGAATTGAGTACAGGCATTCAAATTTCAGGAACCTTTACACATGTTATTGAAAATGAAGGCCAACCTGTATACGTTCAAGCAACTGGAGACACCGCACTAGCTTATAGAGAAAAAGAATTAATAGGCCATGGTGTTTCAAATCATAAACAAGGTTTTGGTTCTCCTATAGGAAAATTAAAAGGCATCAATCTAGCTATTGAAGATATGAGTCCACGCGATTTAAGTGCTTATAATATTTATGAAGAGCGAACCGTGACTTTAGAATTTGAAGGAGGCATCATGGTTTCAGGTGAAATTATTACCGGAAAACGCAACCTCCAAGGAAAAATAATTCTTGTTAGTTTTAAAAACTGCACAGTAAAACACCATGATAAGGTATTATTTGAGCCAGATTGGGGCACATATGACATGGCTGTTGGAAAGGAAGTTGTTTCAGCTTTCTCTGGCCCTGCAGATTTACAAAGTTTTGATTTGATAACACATGTTCCATCGACTCAAACAATTCATATTAGCAAATCTGAAAAGCAGTTAAAATTAGAAAGACTTTATCAGCAAATCAGAGATTATAGAGACGCAAAAAACAGAACTATTTCAAGAACAAAAGTCTTGGAAGAGTTAATAAAAAATCACTCAAATGACTGGTTATTAACTGTAGAAATATATGAACTGGCAACTTTAGATAGTGAGAAAAACTTAAGTGTTAACTGTTTAGAACATTTAGAAAACATTAAACAAAGCAGACCAGAAGTAGGCCATTTAATAGATGATGGTTTGGAAATAATTAATAAAAAAAGATTAACCGTATAATTATTGAAAACGTTTTAAGCTGTCTTTAGTAAAGTCACTTAAAACCAACTTTCCACTTATTTTAGCACGTTCTTTTAAAAGGGTATCCCAATGATCTGTACCCTTCCAAAATACGCTTTTAATTTCCTTTAAAGCTTCAGGATTATAATTTGATAATTTTTCTGCCAGTGAAATAACAGCATCGTCTAATGCCTCCACAGAGTCATAAACTTCTGCATATAAACCATTATTTTTTGCAAATTCTGCAGAAAAGAAAGTTTCTGTATTTATTGTCATTTGTGACATGGCTGCTGTACCCATTTTTCTTGAAACTGCAGGCTCAATAACAAATGGCCCTATTCCAATACTTAATTCACTTAACTTAATAGACGCAAATTTGGTTGCCAAACAATAATCTGTTGCCGAAGCTAAGCCAACACCCCCACCAACGGCTTTACCTTGAACGCTCCCAATAATGAGTTTAGGACATTTACGCATCGCATTTATAACATTGGCAAAACCAGAAAAGAATTTTTCTCCTTCCTTTGCAGTTGAAATACTTATGAGCTCTTTAAAACTGGCACCTGCACAAAATGTCCTGGCACCGCCACTTTTTATAACAATTACTTTAACAGCTTCATTTCTTCCTGCGTCTAAAATAGTTTGCTCTAGTTTTGCTAAACTCTCGCTTGGCAGTGCATTTTGATCAGGATGAAAAAAGGTAATATACCCGACACTATTTTCAATAGTTAACTTTACAAATGGTGCACTCATATTTTTTTCTTTACAACCAGAAACTAATTTTATTCAAACTTAATAATAAATCATTAAAACGGCAGGTTTCCAACATCAACATTTCCACCTGAAACAATGATCCCTATTTTTTTATTCTTATAATCCTCTTTATTTTTTAATAATGCAGCAAACGGAACTGCGCTTGAAGGTTCAATAACAATTTTCATACGTTCCCATATCAGTTTCATAGCCTCTATAATTTCTTCCTCTTCTACTGTGATAATACATTCTACATATTCTTTAATGATTGGAAAATTTCTATCGCCCAAAAAAGTACGCAACCCATCTGCTATTGTATTTACCTGTTCATTGAACTCTATTTTTCCACTTAACAAAGAACGATAGGCATCGTCTGCATTTCTTGGTTCTCCACCAATCACTTTACAATGATTTGAAAAAAAAGTAGCTGCCAAAGCCGTTCCTGCAATTAAACCACCTCCACCCACTGGAGAAAATATATAATCCAACTCCGGATAATCCTCCAACAATTCCTTCGCTGCTGTACCTTGACCGTAAATAACGTTATCATCATTTGATGGGTGAATAAACGTTGCTCCAGTTTCTTTTTGAACCTTTGCAGCCATCTCTTCACGCGCTATTGGACTTGAATCACATTCTATGATTTCTCCTTCATAGGTTTTTACGGCCTCTTTTTTAACCTGAGGCGCATTTTTAGGCATCACAATATAGGCTTTAACACCCATTTTCTTAGCTGCTAATGACAATGCCTGTGCAAAATTCCCAGAGGAATGTGTTACAACCCCTTTACTCCGTTCTTCATTTGATAAACTCAATATAGCATTGGCCGCTCCCCGCATTTTAAAAGCTCCCATTTTCTGAAAGTTTTCGCATTTAAAATACACCTGTGCCTGTACCATGTCATTTATCAACTCTGATGTTAATATGGGTGTTCTGTGAATATAGGGTTTCACCCGCTCATGAACTTGCAAAAGTGTTTCTTTATTCATTTTCTAATTTAAAGTAAGGATTGTAAATAATTCCTATAATATTTTCCCAGGGGTCATAAACAGAAGCTACCATCAACTCCCCACCAACATTTGTTGGCTCTTCATGGGTTTTGGCTCCCAGACTAATTAAATGATCAAAAGTTTTAAAAATATCATCAACGCCCCAATATGACAACACGCCTTCTCCTCTCAATAGCTCCCCTTCAACAGGTATTAAACCAAGTTCATAACCTCTAATGTTGAAACCAACATAAAAGGGCTCATCAAAATATGGATCGGTCTTAAAAGCCTTTCTATACCAAGATTTAGCAGTATCTAAATCATCTACTTTATAAGCCGTAGTTCTTAATCCTAACATCATAACAAATTATAAAATAATTCTTCTACTTTCGCATTAAATTGTAAAGTATGAAGAT
>DATCZQ010000130.1:0-8195 GCA_036525815.1 Yeosuana sp.
TGGTTTAATAAACCACCTTTCTTATATCTTTTAACACAGTATTATGTGTGTAAGTGTTTTTTTAAAAATTTCTTTTGAGATATCCTGATGAATATATATCTTGAATATATCCGCCTTCTTGCAATAATATAAACAGTAAATATAAAATCAAGAAAATAGTAGTCCAAACTACCATACGTCTTAAACTAGGTGTTTCATCTCTCATGTGCATAAAATCCCAGGTTATATAGTAGGCTTTTACAAGAGTTAGAATAATGAAAATCCAGTTCAATATTTTCATTCCTAAAAAATGACCAATCAAGGCTTCTGGTTTCATGATTCCTAAGACAACCTCCACAGAGGTTACTATACTTAATAAAATCAAAACACCCCAAATTTTTTGAGTATTTGATTTAAATTTTATTAACCCTCTTAATATTTCTAATTTATGTGCGTGTGCCATTTCTAATTATATTATTTCAATTAAACCAGATAGAAGAATGTAAATACAAATACCCAAACTAAGTCTACAAAGTGCCAGTACAAACCTACTTTCTCAACCATTTCATAATTCTTGCGTTTTTCATATGTCCCTAAAATCACATTAAAGAAAATAATAATGTTAATTATAACACCCGAAAATACGTGGAAACCGTGAAACCCTGTAATAAAAAAGAAAAAATCGGCGAACAATGGCGAGCCATATTCATTGACATGTAAATTAGCCCCCTCTATAACATGCCTACCATTTGTTTTTATTTGCTTTAAAGATTCTTCTCTAGAAAGAACGGTTTTAAGACCATGCTCATTAATATCCTGTGTTCTTACTAAAATATTATTATGAGACTCTAAACCACTAATAACTTCTTCTACTGTATAGGTTGGTAAGGCCCCTTCACTCATAAACCAAACACCCGTGTTACGTTGTAATTGTTCTCTTTCACGTGGTCCAGCAGTAACGAAATCTCTTAATGCTACACGATGCCCGTTGGCATCAACAAACTGTAAAATATTACCACCTTTAGTTTGTATAGCACCATAATCACCTTTAATAAAAGTAGCCCATTCCCAAGCTTGAGAACCTACGAAAATAAGACCTCCAATAATGGTTAACAACATATAAATAGTCACTTTTCCTTTATTCAAATGGTGTCCAGCATCAACGGCCAAAACCATGGTTACAGAAGACATGATCAGAATGAACGTCATAAACGCCACATAAATCATAGGTAATTCTTGTCCATGTAAAAAAGGTACGTGTGTAAATACCTCATCGGCAATTGGCCATGTTTCTATAAACTTAAATCTTGAAAATCCATAGGCTGCTAAAAACCCGGAGAATGTTAAGGCATCTGAAACAATGAAAAACCACATCATCATTTTACCATAACTTGCTTTTAAAGGCGGGTTGCCGCCTCCCCAAGTTTTACCTTCTGTTCCAGTATTTACAACTGTAGTACTCATATGTAGCATTTAGTTTTTAAAAGTTGCACAAAAATAATCAATTTATTTATCTAGCGAAATATACAAGTCTAAAATTCAAAAATCACTAAAAAAAAGTCAATTTAAGGAATTTTTATTGAGAAAATCTAATAAATAGATTATCGGACAAAATATAGAAACAAAAAGAGATAAATCCAGAGTATATCAATAAAATGCCAGAAAGTAGCAGCCAGCTCAAAACCCAGCATATGCTCTGTATTATACTTTTGTTTAAAATGATTATAAATTACTACCAATAAGCAGATTAACCCCACAACCACATGCAGAATATGTACCATCGCAATCAAATAAATATAAGACATGGTAACATTGCTGGTTGGACCTGTAAAATTATATCCTTGATTAATGATTTGTAGAAACCCATTAAACTGATTAAAAATGAAAATAATTCCCAAAACAAGCGTTACTAACAACCAAATGGTTGTTGTTTTATGATTTTTATTTTTTAAAGCTCTTTTGGCCAAAATAAAGGATACACTACTTAACAATATTACTATTGTACTTATCACAAATGAATCAGGTAGTTGAAAATCTTTCAGCCAATCAGGCCTTGAACTGCTTACAATAAAAGCACTGGTCCAGGCTGCAAATGACATAATAAGTGAAATAATAGCGAACCAAAGCATCATTTTTTTTGCTCTTTTATTTTTTTCTTCTGTAGTACCTTGTGTTAAATCCATGATTATCTTATAAATTTATCAATAACATATACAATTTGAACAAGTGTAATATAAGATACACTTGCTAACATCAGTTGTTTAGCTGCTTGCGCAGACATTTTTTTAAATAATTGAATGGCATAATACAGCATTCCTAATCCTAATAAAAAGACAATACATGCCGAAACAATTGACAAATGTAATTTTCCTGTAAAGCCAAAAACTGGAATAATAGATACTAATATCGTCCAGACCGTATACATAATCACTTGTACTGCAGTGCCTTTATCTTGTTTTCCAGTTGGCAGCATAAAAAAACCTCCCTTTTTATAATCTTCAAACAAAAACCAACCAATAGCCCAAAAGTGAGGAAATTGCCAGAAAAATTGCAGCGCAAATAAGGTCCCTGGTTCAATACCAAAATCATCTGTCGCAGCAACCCAACCCAACATAAATGGAATAGCCCCTGGAATAGCACCAACAAAGACCGATAATGGTGTTTTTGTTTTTAATGGCGTATATACACTGGTATATAAAAAAATAGATATCGCCCCAAACATGGCGGTTTGCTTATTTATGGTATACAGGATAATTATACCTAATAGAGTAAAAATTGAGGCAATAATAAAAGCGGTGTTTACAGACATGCGGCCTGCAGCAACTGGCCTGTTTTTAGTACGATCCATTAAAGCATCTAAATCCTTTTCAATAATTTGATTAAAAGCATTGGAGGCGCCAACCATAAAATAGCCACCAAAGGCTAATAAGACTAAGGTTTTAAAATCAATAGTATCTACGCCCAGTAAATAGCCAGCAAGCGAAGAAAAAACAACACTTAATGCCAGTCGCATTTTAGTAATCTCTTTAAAATCAGATATTACAGATGTTGCAGTTAATGAGTTCTTATTATTCAATGAAATAATTACTTAGTCGCTTATATTTAAGAGTGCAAAGATACTTTATTAATGAATTTTATCAATATTATTTGTTCTTAAATTTAAGCAGCCATTATTAGCAACCAAAAAAGATTTTGTAATTTTCAAACTTCAACTATTTACAATATCTAAAACATGAACTTACTTAAATCTGTTTTTACAATTTATACCTTAAGTTTTGCTTTTTCAATGAGTGCTCAAAACAATCAAGAAGTTATCATTGAAACACAGCAACTATCAGATAGTGTATATATGCTTACTGGTCAAGGTGGAAATATAGGGGTTTGTGTAGGTGAACAAGGTGTTTTTATGATTGATGATCAATTTGCCAGATTTACTCCAAAAATTTTAGAAGCTATCAAAGCCTTAAGCGATAAACCCATTCAATTTTTAATAAATACCCATTATCACGGAGACCATACTGGTGGTAATGAGAATATTGCTGAACAAGGCGCTAAAATTATTGCACATGATAATGTTTATAAACGCTTGAGTGAATCTACTCCAGCAACTCCCAAGGAAGCTTTACCTGTCATTTCTTTTAATGATAAATTACAATTACACGTAAATGGTGAAGACGTTCTTGTTTTTCATGTTGAAAATGCGCATACCGATGGAGATACCCTCTTATACTTTACTCAAAGTAACGTATTGCATACTGGTGATGCTTTTTTTAGTGAATTGTATCCATATATCGATTTAGATTCTGGCGGAAGTATTAACGGCTATATAGAAGCTGTAAAAAAAGCATTAATTTTAATTGATGATGACACTAAAATAATTCCAGGCCATGGAAAACTATCTAATAAAGGAAAATATCAGTTTTTTTTAGGCATGCTTGAAGATTTAAAAACCAAAGTATTAGCTGAAATTGAATCAGGTAAAAGCGAAGATGACGTTGCCGCCAACACCAATATCACAAAAACTTATGATGATTTAGGATATAGCTGGGCTTTTATTAATAGTGAAAGAATTAGAAGAACCTTTTATAAAGGACTAAAAACAGTCATTCATTAAAAATCAAAATACCAATTAAATAAATCAGTTCTTAAACCAATATTGAACCAAACCGTATTGGTCTTAAAAGTTGAAACCGTTTCAAATTCTGGGTTAAAGTTTCTAAAGGTAATATCAGTAAATATTTTCAAGTTTGATGCCGGATTAACCACATAACCCGCCTGAAGATTAGCATAAAAGGTGTTGGTTTTTATGCCTTGACCAACTTCAACTCCAGAATCAAATGGACGCTCATTATAATTTCTATAAATATCACCACCGTAACTAAAATTATCGGTTCCATTATTATAATCAAACCCTTTGACACCAAAAATAAGTTTAGCATCTCCAAACCAACGATTATAATGATATCTGCCTATAATAAGGGCTTCACTAAAGTTTGAACCCCAAAGATGGGCCATGGATTGGTTGTTATGCCCATAATTTAACACAATGGTATTATGGGAATAGGTATAAGGCCTCACTCTGTTGTATTCAAACTGCAATAATAAATTATCAACTTTAAAAGCATTATAGTATTTTATCCCCAACTGATACCCAAACTTATTCTTCCAGCTTTTCTCGCCTCCTTTAACATCATTTAATGAGAATTCATCTAAAATAAATTGACTATACATATTAATATTATCATTTATTTTATACTTACCAGAGGCTCCCAAAACTGCATTTCCTGATCCCTGACCTGCTCCAAATTCCATAGCTCTAAAAAAAATGATGGGATTTAAATAATTGACATCAAAACCTCTTCCGTTTGTATTAGTCCATAATACCGATTCAAATAAACCAATATTCAGCCGTTTAGAAACATTCCAGCTTAAATAATGATTTGCCATATATTTAGTTAAAAAGGCTTTATCTACAGTGACTTCTGGTCTAACGTCCTTTAACCACATCCAGGTGTTGGTATATTTAATTTTCCAGAATTTAGTATTGAGTTTTAAAAAAGTGTGTGGACTAGCAACATCACTTACGAGTAATGATCTATAGCCGTCTCCTATAAAATTTTTACCATGACCAAACTGGATATTAATAAATTTGGCGGGCGAATAAGAGAGATAGGCTTCCGCAACAGGATAGTCATATGAATCTGTTTTAAATCGTTTACCTATACCTCTTCCAGGTATTATGCCAGGATCTGGCCCAAATGCCTTTAGACTCTCCGCATATTCATTTATATATTGTGCAAATCGGCCCTGGCTTTCAAAAACAGAAGAATAGAAATTAAAGTTTTTTCCTAAACCTCCTCTCACTAATAAACCTCTTGTGTTATTATAAGTAGTACTAAAATCAGCCTCAGAATCTTTACCTACTTCTAAATCAAAAACAGGATCAATGGTAAACCAATAATCTTTACCCTGCAATTGTACTAAATGCTCATTCCACAACTTTTTAGCAGCCCAAGTATTTGTTGTTTTTTGGAGCTTGTCATTCTCAGCTTTAATATCATAATAAGTAGAAACCTCTTCATATAAAAAAGGCTTGGAAGCAGTATGGCTATTAGCTCCGACCAAATTCATGCTTCTGTCGAACTTAGAATAATCAAAATGGGTAAAAGGAATGTTTAGCTGACTTGAAAAGGTTTTCTCTTCAAAAGGGACTATACCATTATTGACACTTTTAATTTCTGATTTTACTGCTAATTCAATTTTAGAAATTTCATTTGGCTTTTTAAAATCAGTTGTATTTACAACATGCGCTACTAATGGTATTTCAATTTTAATGGAGTATTGCTTATAAGTTGGTTTTCCATTATAAGTACCAGGCTTAATTTTAGGGAATTGTGCAAAAACACGTTTTGATTCGGTTTTTAATTCATCGTACATCGCATCAACATATATGACTTTAAATTGTCCTAAGGTGTCAACTTCAAACAGCACTACTGTTTCTCCACTATATTTATCATCCACCACTTTTTGTGGGACTTTAAAATTTTCATAAACAAAATGAAATACCGTTTTATCAAAACACTTTTGTTGAGATTGAAGTGCTATATCTTCACAATTAGAAAAAAGTGGAGGCTTTTCAAAAAAAGAATTCTCTTGTGAAAACAGGTTATATTGAACTAAAAGTAGGAGTAGAACAATGAATCTCTTCATGAAATTATTTTAAGATTTGATTTAAAGCAGAAAGATACTATATTTTTGATAATGCCAACACTAAAAACCAATCAAGAAATTAATACCTTTTTTAAGTGATTCAATTATTATTTAAAAAAAATCCCGTTACAAAATTGTAACGGGATTTTATATTTAATAGACTATCGTACTGTTTAAAAACGATAATTAATCTTGAACTTGGAATACAATTGGCAATGAATATGGAACCGTTACTGGTTTACCACGTTGTTTTCCAGGTTTCATTTGTGGCAATAACCCAATAACACGAGTTGCTTCCTTTTCTAAACCTGGATGTGGTGCTCTCGCACGAATTCCTGTAATATTTCCTGTTTTGTCGATTTTAAAAATAACATTAATACGTTGTCTTCCTGACAAGCCTAATTCACTCGCCAACTCTGTATTAAATTTTTTATTTACAAAGGCTGCAATTTTTTCTGACATACAAGCTTTTTTAGCATCATTATTACCAGATTCACACCCTGGAAATACAGGCACATTTTCAATAACAGCAAAAGGAACCTCAATATCTTCATCAATATCTTCCAAAACAACATCCTCTACCTCAACAATTTCTGTTTCCTGATCAGACTCTGTAGATTCAATGACAGTTTCCACTACTTCTTCCTCATCTTCAACCACAGAAATTTGTTCTGGAGCTGCAGGTGGCGGTGGTGGCGGTGGCGGTGTTTGAAGTTGCTCAGTAATTGGAATTTCCTCTTCTAATTCTTGATCCAAATTTAATTGCCCAATATCTATTGCTGACTTGTCATAAGTCTTGTAATTGATAGCATAATTTGTAAGAAACAACATTAAAGCTAAACCAATTGCGAAAAAAAGTGAACTGTTACGTCCAACATTTGCTTTAGGATTTTTCTTAAGTTCCATATTTATTGTTTTTGTAGATTGCTAAAATAACTATTTATTTGTCAAAAAAACAAACCTTTATATCATTTTAATTAGGTATTTGTTTTTTACTGCTATTACAATGGCCGCTAAAATACACCCAAAACTATTTGCATACACATCATTAATATCTGATGACCTATAGGTTGTAACTGCTCCTTGAAGTACCTCAATAACTATACCAAAAATAATAGAAACTAATACCGCATAAATTAATGCTTTTCTTTTATTAAACTTCAAGTTGTAATAAAACGTGTAATACCATAAAACAGTTAAAATGACGTACGATAACGAATGGAAAATTTTATCGCCATTTGAAATTTTAACTTCAATAAAACCATTCAATTCAATGAGACAGACAACAGCAAGTGCTATTGAATATAAAATAGTAATAACAAAGAAATAGGTTTTAAGCACCTACAATCTTTTTATAATCATCTGCTGATAAAAGATTATCAACTTGCGATAAATCAGAACATTTTAGTTTTATCATCCAACCAGCACCATAAGGATCAGAATTTACTTTTTCAGGTTCATCTTCTAAAGCCTCGTTGAACTCAATTATTTCACCAGACATTGGTAAAAATAAGTCAGAAACTGTTTTTACAGCTTCAACAGTGCCAAAAATTTCTTCAGCATCTAACGTTTCATCTACAGTTTCAACCTCAACATATACTATATCCCCTAATTCACCTTGAGCAAAATCTGTGATACCAATAGTCGCAATATCACCTTCAATTTTCACCCACTCGTGATCTTTGGTGTATTTTAATTCTGATGGAATGTTCATTTTATTATATTAATTAGTTTTGACAAATGTATTTATTCAACTGATAAATTCAAATACTTATTTATTAATTTCCAAAATTATATCTGATAGTAAATCCAGACCTAATCGTTGTTTGAGGAAATGCGGTTGAAATAGCATATTTTGAAAATGAATAATCAAAATAGAATATTCCCGTTAAATTTTTACTAAACGCATAGTCTGCCGAATATTTTAAACCCCAAATAGTTTGGCCAGACGTTACCTGATTGTTTTCTAAATCCAAGTACCTGATAATTGTTTTGTTATCTCTAAC
>DATCZQ010000131.1:0-3919 GCA_036525815.1 Yeosuana sp.
TTATTACAATGGATATAAAGAAGGAATTTATAAACAGTACTACCCGGATGGAAAATTAAAAGTAGAGGGTAATCATAAATTAAATGAAAAAGAAGGAAATGAAATTCATTATGATGAATCAGGAAACCAAATAAATGAAATAAAGTACAAAAAAGGGAAATTACTAAAATCTAAGAGCGATTCTTCAATGCTTGTTGACGTCCCAAATGGTATGATTGAGAATGTGCCAGTTCATCCTGATTGTGAAAAATTTCTTGGGAATAAGGCTCGTAAAAAGTGTATGTATAAAGCCGTTAGTGAATTTGTTAGTCAAAAATTTAATACAAGTTTGATGAAAAAATATGGAATAACTAGCGGTAAGAAAATTAAAATCAATGTATTTTTTAAAATAAACAAACAGGGAAAAGTGGTTGATGTGAATGCTAAATCCCCTCTGCCCGCGCTTACAGAGGAGGCTATTCGTGTCATTAATTTATTGCCTTTAATGAAACCCGGACAACAAAGGGGCAAATTTGTTGTTGTTCCATATTCATTGCCTATAGTATTTGTTGTTCAATAAAAATATAATTTAATTAACTATGAAACTTATTGTCAAATTATTATTAAATGCTTTAGCAGTTGTAATCCTATCTAAAATATTATCAGGAGTATATGTTGAAAGCTATACTACGGCCATTCTTGTAGCCGTAGTTTTATCTCTGTTAAATCTTTTGGTAAAACCTTTTTTGGTAATTTTAACCTTGCCAATTACCATAGTCACTTTAGGGCTATTTATGCTTGTGGTAAATGCACTGATCATTCTGCTGGCTGATAAGTTAATTGACGGTTTTTCTGTTAGTAGCATTTGGATTGCCATTCTTTTTAGTGTTCTTTTATCAATCTTACAATCCATATTTCATTCTTTTTTAAAAGAAGAAGAAAAATAGCATAAACCAAATAAGTTAAAACTTTGTTGGGATGTAAAATTATTATATTTTTGCATCCCTATTTTAGTTATATAAATTGCTGGGTATTAAATACCTTATATGTTAATTGCCCATTTAGGGCTTCATACCGATTAAAATGAATATTACAAGAGAAAACCGTGATGCGTTAAACGCTGTAGTGAAAGTTGATATTGCTAAAGAAGATTATAGCGATAAAGTTGAAAAAATCTTAACCGATTATCGTAGAACAGCTAATATACCTGGTTTTAGAAAAGGACACGTTCCTATGGGAATGGTTAAAAAACAATATGGCAAAGCAGTTCTTGTTGATGAAGTCAATAAGTTATTACAAGATGCTTTAAATAAATATTTAACAGAGGAGAAATTAGATGTTTTAGGACAACCATTGCCAAAAACTCAAGATAGTATTGACTGGGATTCTGATGGATTTTCTTTTGAGTTTGAATTGGGATTAGCTCCAGAATTTGAAGTTGAGTTAAAAAGTAAAAAAGCTATTACCCAATATAATATTGTTGCTGATTCTAAAATGATTGATGAGCAAATCCAAAACATTCAAAAGCAATATGGCAAATTAGTGCCTCAAAATACTGTTGAAAAAGACAGTGAAATTACTGGAACCTTCAAAAATGAAGAACATGAAATTGAAAACACCATTACTTTAACTTTAGATAAGTTTAAAGAAAAGTCAGTGGTGAAAAAGTTTATTGGTTCAAAAGTAGGTGATGTCATTTCTCTTGAAACTAAAGGGCTTTATGCTGATGACCATGATTTAATGCACGCTTTAAAAGTAAGTCATGATAAAGTGCATGGTTTAGAGATACCAGTAACATTTACAATTACAGAAATTAATAAACGTGAATTAGCAGAATTAGACCAAGAGTTGTTTGATAAACTTTTTGGAAAAGATGTTGTGAAATCAGTGACTGAATTAAAAGAAAAAATTAAAGAAGATGCTGAAAAACAATTTGCACAACAAGCAGATCAAAAGTTGTTAAATGATGTGACTGAATATTTAGTGGATAGTACTAAATTTGATTTACCTGCTGCGTTTTTACAAAAATGGTTACAAACTGCCGGTGAGAAACCATTAGATGTGGATCAAGCTAAAGAAGAATATGAAAAATCTGAAAAAAGCTTGCGTTATCAATTAATTGAAGGAAAGATTATCACAGATAATAAAGTTCAAGTGACCATTGAAGATATTAAAAGTCATGCTAAAGAGATGATCAAAGGGCAAATGGCTCAATTTGGTCAATTGAATCCCACTGATAAAGAACTTGAAGATATTGCAGCTCGTGTCTTGTCAAATCAAGAAGAAGCACGACGTATTTCAGAACAATTAATCAGCCAGAAGTTACTCAAGCTTTACAAAGAGAAAGTAAATTTGAAAGTAAAAGAGGTCACTTATGAAAATTTTGTTAAAGAAGCTTATAGTAAGAAATAAGCAGTACATTAATAAATAATTATTCCTTATCTTTAGGTGACCAATTATTTAAAATTAAGCACCTATTTTTTCAGTAAAATCTTAATTGTGAAAATAGTATTAATTTTCATAATTAAGATTTTCGCATCCTATATAAAATTAGGATTTTAATTAAAGTTTAATAATAAAATATAACAATGGATTACGCAAAGGAATTTGAAAAATTCGCCATAAAGGACCAAGGAATTAGTAGTACGTATTACAATAAAATTATGAGTAGTATGTACCCTACAAATTTAACGCCAAACATTATTGAAGAACGTCAAATGAATATTGCCATATTCGACGTTTTTTCTCGTTTGATGATGGATCGTATAATTTTTATGGGAACCGCCATCAACGATCAAGTTGCAAATATTATTCAAGCACAATTGCTGTTTTTAGAAAGTACAGATTCTTCTAAAGACATTCAAATTTATATTAATTCTCCAGGAGGAAGTGTGTATGCTGGTTTAGGTATTTATGATACCATGCAGTTTATAAAGCCTGATGTTGCCACTATTTGTACTGGAATGGCAGCTTCTATGGGAGCTGTTTTGTTGTGTGCAGGTACAAAAGGCAAACGCAGTGGCTTAACGCATTCAAGGGTTATGATCCATCAACCGCTGGGTGGTGCTCAAGGTCAGGCAAGTGACATTGAAATCACAGCCAGAGAGATCCTTATTTTAAAGGAAGAACTTTATAAAATTATTAGTAAGCATTCTGGTCAAGAATACGATAAAGTATATGCTGACAGTGATAGAGATTATTGGATGAAAGCTGATAAGGCTAAGGAATACGGGATGATTGATGAAATTTTGGCTCGTAATTAAATAAAAAATCGTAATTTTAACGAATTGTTAGACAGGGATTTATGAAAATATATTCCCCGAATAGATAAATATTAATGGCAAAAGAAGAATTAGAATGTTCGTTTTGTGGTCGTAAAAAACCAGAAACAAACTTATTAATAGCAGGATTAGATGCTCACATTTGTGATAGATGTATTGAGCAGGCTCATGGTATTGTTATTGAAGAATCAAAGCAAAGTGACAGCAGTGACTTGTTCGCAGAATTAAAATTACGCAAGCCACAACAGATCAAAGAATTTCTTGACGGATATATAATTGGTCAAAATATGACCAAAAAAGTGATGGCCGTCGCTGTTTATAATCACTACAAACGTTTATTGCAACCTATAACTACAGATGATATTGATATTCAGAAAAGTAATATCATTATGGTAGGGCAAACAGGAACGGGTAAAACATTAATAGCAAAAACCATTGCGAAGATGCTTAATGTGCCTTTAGCAATTGTAGATGCTACCGTTTTAACTGAAGCAGGGTATGTAGGAGAGGATGTAGAAAGTATCTTAACGCGTTTATTGCAGGCAGCTGATTATAATCTAGAAAAGGCGG
The DNA here is from genome assembly GCA_036525815.1 of Yeosuana sp. Lineage (GTDB taxonomy): Bacteria > Bacteroidota > Bacteroidia > Flavobacteriales > Flavobacteriaceae > Yeosuana. The sequence continues at coordinate 3,831 of DATCZQ010000131.1, forward strand.
AAAAGGGTATTGTTTTTATTGATGAAATTGATAAAATTGCACGTAAAAGTGACAATCCGTCCATTACCAGGGACGTTTCTGGTGAAGGG
>DATCZQ010000132.1:0-4044 GCA_036525815.1 Yeosuana sp.
ATCAAAACAAGTATCTCCACCAGGATCACCAGGTTCTCCATTTGTTGTTCCTCCGGCACCCCCAGCACCTATAGCAATATCAATTGTACTTCCGGCGGTTAAAACAACATTATTAGCATTTGAATATGCACCTCCGCCGCCGCCGCCACCGTTGCGGTTGTTGGTGCCCTGTTCTGAGCGTTCACCACCACCACCTCCTCCATAACATTCAACTTTGTTTGCAAATCCAGAAGTCTTATCAATATCTGCATAATTCCAATCATTGGGAACAGACCATGTTGTTCCTGATGTTAAAGTAATTATTGTTGGAATTGTATTCACTCGCGCTTCATTACCCCCTCCCGTAAGATGTAGTATTCTTAAAGACATTTGTGCTCCTAAAAATTTAAATAATAATTTCCATCAGTTGAAAGGAAATAATGCATTTGATAAGTAATTCGAAGTTCATCTTTTTGAAAAGAATTAGCCCCTACTCTGTGATAAATATTAAATCCATCAAAACCAGTCATTTTTCCTCTTTTGTAAAAATGCTTTCTCTTTTCTGTGTTAACATTATTGGTGAAAAACATTTCATTTACTATTTTCTGTTTATTAACATCAATATTTGGAGTTCTATTCATTAAATATTCAAGAAATGGTCGATCCTGATTTTTTGAAATCAAACAAGTAAAAGTATATATGCTATTGTTGACAACATTTTCTTTTTCTTCATTCATATAGATACCACCATCAACATGAAATGCAAAGTTTTCAGCAAATGTTTGTGCTTTTAAACCTCCCATAATATTAAATCCAGGAGGACTTTTTTCGTATATTTTCACATTTTCTAAATTCATTTTATCGTGTATAAAGCGCAAAGTTTTTTCATATAGATTTGAAAATTCACTAAGCATGAAATTATTCATTTCAGGATAATAATTAAATCCTTCTCCTGTTCGCCACGCAGAGTTGCCTAATGTTGTAAAGGATCTTTCATCTGTAATAGATTCGGAAAAAAAGTCCTTCAATGTTATGACTTTTTGAAACAACTCATTACATTCATTTTCAGAAAGAAAATCATATTCAGAAATAGATGTGATATTTTTCTTCATTTTTAATTTTCGCCATAAATCCTTGATATGTGATTCTAGTATCCCCCTCTTTCGCATCAGTTATGCCAATTTTATGGTTTAAATGAGAATCGAAAAGATTAAGTTTACCATATTCATAAAAGTGTTTTGAGTTTTCTAATTGAAGAAATGCCGGTATTTCGGTTTGATTAATGAGACTATTGAAAGAAATAATGAATTTTGAGTCATACATGTTTGGTTCTAAATCAATTATATCCAAATCTTGATGAAAGTGTTTAGCATTTTCTCTACCTTTTTTGGAAGCAAATGGTCCTCTAAAAATATGAAATCCTGGTGCTGTTAAATGACTAATGGAGATATGATCTACTGGTATTTCAAATCTTTTACCTAAAAAGGACTTTGTTTTTTCAAATAAATCAGAAAAGTTTTCAATCATCATTTTTCGAGATTCAGTAAAATTGGTTTCTATTTTACTTTTATCCTTTAAATAAAAACTAACATTCATATAGACGGCTTCTCCCAAAGTACCAATAAAATTTTTTTCAATATCATCTGTTGGATATAAATGTTTCCATTTTGATTGAAGAGTCTTAATTCTCTTTAGTATTTCCAGTCTCTCATTTTCATTTAAAAAATTATCCATCGTTTCAACATTGTCTACGATCATGATATCTCCTTAATCATCAGTTGGACTTACTGTACCATAAATCATTTCAACACCATGTAATCTGGCATCAACTGCCATTGTATCTGATCCATTTGCTGTGCTTCTCGAAACATCAATAGTAACTGTATCACCTATTGTAGGAGTACCTGCTAATGTTAATGTAACCACATTTGTATGAGACATATCGTTAGCTGTTGTTTGTATATCTTCTACATGTATTTGTGTTCCCCACGCTGCGTCTAAAGCATCGCCATCACCAAATGCTCTACCTTTTGCTGTCCAAACAACACCACCAGATGCAGCACCTCTTTGAGACCATTCATATCTGAGTTGAAGTGTTCCTAAGTTCCAATTTTTTGGTGCTTTAAAAGAAAGTTGAGCATGTTCTGATGTTGTGGGATCAAATAGTAAAGCAGAAACCACAACATCATTAGTTTCAAGTTCACTTATGTCAAATTCAGCCCCATTTGTTTCAGTTGGAGTTAATGCTGTTGCTTTAAAATAAGCAGTTTGGTTGCCGAATACACTATTACCAGCTACCTTCAATGATGATGTGGCATTAATATGTGTTGCATTACTATGTGTAGCTGTAAACGTAGTTACATTACCATATGAAGCATTGCCGTAAACAGCTTTAAACGTAGTTACATTACCATATGAAGCATTACTATAAGTCGAAACAAAAGTATTTGCTTTACCGATATTAAATACAATCGTTTCATTTACATTGATTGTATTTGCTACAACTGTATTACCAGTTAGCATATTTTGAACAGTGAGATTGTCTCGTCCAAGAGAATCTCCAATAACAATAGAACCATCAATTCTCACGTTTGCATTGATATAGGCATTGCCCTCAATATCAATTGAGAATTTAGTATCATCATTTTTCTTAAGATTTAAAAGAGTAGAATTTGCAGCGTATGAATCAGCATTAACATTCATTGCAATTGCATCGTATCTATACGATGAATTGGCAAATGTTGCTTCCATATTTGCAATAGGTGTAGTCATTATTCTCCTTCCTCAACTAGGGAAATTAGATTTACTGTTTGATATTCTTGGGAAGGAGCACCAGTAAAATGTGCATCTTGTGCTATATAGCTACCAGTATCTAATGTAATCAAAGAAGAATTTTCTAAATCAAATTCCCATTCATCATAATTTAAATCAAAAAAATCGTCTAGTTCAAAATCTTCTAGAACAATGGTTTCACCAGAATCATCTCCTACTATACTATCACCCGCTTGAAATGATCCTTCAACATCATAAAGAATAATGAGACCATTTGCATAAAAGTTTTTTATTCTAGCTGTATTATTACCTACTCTTACAATTTCATTTCTAAGAGGCATTAGCTACCTCCACCAGCTCCACCACCGTAAACTCCAACATCATTTGAATGTTGTAAAGGATCAACAGGACCGGGGGGATGCCTTAAGGAGTCTTGATTATATGCACTATCACCAACAGCACATATGATTAATTTATTTTCAATATAAACATTTTTCGCTCCATAAACTGGTTTAAGTAATCCACCACCACCATGTCCTGTGCAAGGATCGCCATCAACTGCCCAAAGAAGACTGTTAGTATAAACCGTACTTTGTCCAACAACACCGGTTGTACCTCCACAAAATCTTGCATCTGTGTCTCTATGAACGCCTGGAATTTTTCAATCTCCTCTTTATCTTGTAACCCCTGGAGTTACAGTAATAATTCCTTCAAGTATTCTTGTATTTGCTGCTTCATCATCTTCAAGCAAAACATCAAAAACATATCGACCAGGAGATAAATTTGCAGTGGTGTCTTTACTTAAGAATATAGTAATTTCTCCGTTTGTAGCATCTGTTATTGCACAAGTAAGATTTGCAGACGAATTTGCAGCATAATATGATTTGCGCATTTGACTAGAAACATTATAACCAACAAGATTAACAGCAGCATTTGTAACATCATCTGTTAAATCAATGATGCTATTAAATGTTGCTCCTTGGTCCATAAAGAGTTCTGTATATGCGCCCATATATTTTCCTTACTATGTTGTCGATCTTCTTAGAATGCCAGTTACATAAACTGTTGTTCCGCGAGTAACATAAGCTACACCTAATAGAGCACTCACACTTATAGAATAAGGACCAGCTTCAACATCATCAATCAATTTCCATGAAGAATTAAGAGTTAATGTACGTGCAGAACCTGTGGCACTAAACCAAAGAACACCCTTTTGACCATTTTTAACATTAGATGGTGCACCTAATATTCTATTACCACCAAGAGAAAGTGGAGCATTACCAGAACCGGAGA
>DATCZQ010000133.1:0-2189 GCA_036525815.1 Yeosuana sp.
TAAAACACCTTTCCCCATATAAGCATTTCCTCCGTCTCTTAATTCGACAGCCTCATGCTCTCCTGTTGATGCACCAGATGGTACAGCAGCTCTTCCTAAAATATCATTTTCTGTTATTACATCTACTTCAATAGTAGGATTTCCTCTAGAATCTAAAATTTGTCTAGCATGGATATTAATTATTATACTCATAGGTACAGTTTTTTTAACTTTAATTATTCAAATTTACGGTTTAATCTTATTTTAATTTGCGTATTTCTAAAGAATTACACAAATTCTTATCTATAACGTTTTAGTAATATAAAAGCCTCAAAACAAATTATATTTTGAGGCTTTATTTCTATTAATTCCTTTTTAAATTTTCAATAAACAGATCAAACAGATAGGATGAGTCATGTGGACCAGGGCTCGCTTCCGGATGATATTGTACTGAAAAACAATTTTTAGTTTTCATTGCTAATCCCGCCACTGTATTATCATTTAAGTGTAAATGAGTAATTTCTAGATCTGAATGTAATTCAGCCTCTTCTCTATTCACAGCAAAACCATGATTTTGAGAAGTTATTTCTCCTTTACCTGTTTTTAAATTTTTAACAGGATGATTAATTCCCCTATGACCATTGTGCATTTTATAGGTCGAAACGCCATTAGCCAATGCTATTACCTGATGTCCTAAACAAATTCCAAAAAGAGGTAAATTCCTTTTTATGATTTCCTTAGCAACATTTTGAGCATCTACTAAAGGTTCAGGATCTCCAGGTCCATTTGATAAAAAATAGCCATCAGGATTAAAGGACTCTAAATCTTGAAAGGTTGCATTATAAGGAAATACTTTGATGTAAACATCTCTTGTGGCAATATTCCTTAGGATATTCTTTTTGATTCCTATATCAAGAGCTGATACCTTATAAGTTGCATTTTCGTTACCAAAATAATAAGGTTCCTTTGTAGAAACTTTTGAGGCAAGTTCTAAACCGTTCATACTTGGAAATTCAGCTAACTGATTCTTCAACTCCTCCAAATTATTAATATCAGTAGTTATCACAGCATTCATAGCCCCATGATCTCTAATATAACTTACCAAAGCTCTAGTATCAACATCTGAAATTGCAAATAAATTATTGGCATTTAAAAAATCTTCTAAAGAGCTATCAGCCACATCTCTAGAATAATCATAACTAAAATTTTTACAAATTAAACCCGCTATTTTAATAGAATCGGATTCTACTTCATCCTTTTGAGTTCCATAATTACCAATATGTGCATTGGTGGTAACCATTAACTGACCAAAATAAGATGGATCAGTGAAAATTTCCTGGTAACCGGTCATTCCCGTGTTGAAACATACTTCTCCAAAAGCTGTTCCTTGCTTGTTTCCGACAGATTTCCCATAAAAAATGGTTCCGTCGGCTAATAAAATAATAGCGATTTGTCTTTTTTGATATTTCATTTTTTCGAAAGGTTTGGCAAAATTGCAAAAAAAAAGGATAAACTAAAAAAGTTTATCCTTAAAATTATTAATGTTTTTCACATTTATTCTTCTTCATTAGAAGCTGTAGTCTCTTTTGCAGGAGTTTCTACAACTGGTTTTTCAGCTTTACTTCCACCTCTTCTACTTCTACGAGTAGTTTTCTTCACAGCTTTATCCGCATTGTATATTTCATTGTAATCAACAAGCTCAATCATTGCCATATCAGCATTATCACCTAAACGGTTACCTAATTTTATGATTCTGGTATAACCTCCTGGTCTATCTCCAATTTTGGCAGCAACATCTCTAAACAACTCAGCTACCGCTTCTTTTTGTCTCAAACGAGCCATAACAAGACGTCTGTTTGCTGTAGTATCTGCTTTAGATTTAGTAATCATTGGCTCTACAAATTGTTTTAAAGCTTTTGCTTTGGCAACAGTTGTATTGATACGTTTATGTTCAATTAATGAACATGCCATATTTGCCAACATTGACTTTCTGTGAGCTGTCTTTCTACCTAAATGGTTTATTTTTTTTCCGTGTCTCATGACTTTTTTTTAAATCTTCATCTTGCGTCAACCCACTATTGAGGAGCAAAATATGAAGTAATTAATCTTTATCTAATTTATATTTACTTAAATCCATTCCAAAATTAAGACCTTTAACAATTACAAGCTCTTCAAGCTCTGTTAAAGATTTTTTACCAAAATTACGGAAC